>NZ_JBNDKT010000007.1:0-299754 GCF_050435685.1 Paraburkholderia sp. GAS448 | reverse complement strand
TGCAGGCGATCTGGATGGCCGCAACACGCGACGAGGCCCACACCGCGTTCGATCGCTTCGTGTCGCTCTACGCGGCGAAATATCCGAAGGCGACGGAAACGTTGAAGAAGGACCGGGAGAGCCTGCTGGCCTTCTACGACTTCCCCGCCGAACATTGGCAGCACCTGCGTACAATCAATGCGATTGAATCGACCTTCGCGACGGTGCGTCACCGTACGACGCGCACGCGCAACTGCGTGTCGCGACCAACCTTCCTTGGTCTCGTATTCAAGCTGATCGAGGAAGCCGAGAAAACCTGGCGCCGTATCAACGGCCCGGAAAAGATCAAGCTGTTGCTGGAGGGCATTACCTTCAAGGACGGCGAACCGGTGCAAGACGATCGTCCGGTTCAGCAGAAACTCGCCGCTTGAAATCGATGGCCATCAAATCGCTCATACACCAGACTTGACCGTATCTCCTTCGACGTAACCGAAGCCCATCGGCAGCATGGGCTGCCTGCGCTCGAGCGCCTGGCACTGGCTCTTCTCGTCCACGCACAGGACCAATGCATTCTCGGGCGGGCTCAGGTACAGGCCGACCACGTCGCGCAGTTTCTCGATGAAGAATTGATCGGTCGAGAGTTTGAAGCTTTCGCTGCGATGCGGTTGCAGGCCCAGCAGCTTGAAGTAACGGTGCACACTCGTCGGCGAGATGGCCGTTTCGGCGGCGATCGTGCGCACGCTCCAGTGCGTGGAGCCATCCGCTGGCTTTGTGTGCAGGGTCTTGTGAATCAGTTGAGCCAACCGCTCATCGTCAATCGTGCGCGGCTTGCCGGGACGTACTTCGTCATACAGCCCGCTGATGCGATGCTCCAGGAACCGGATCCGCCACTTGCCCACCGTGGCACGCGTGAGTTGAAGACGCTGTGCGATTGCGCTGTTGGGCTCCCCGGCAGCAGCAGCCAGCACGATGCGCGCACGCGTCACCAGCGCCGCCGAAATCGAGCGCGAACGCGCTATCGAAGCCAGTTGCGAGCGCTCATCTTCACTCAACACCAGTTCGGCCTTCGGTCGTCCCATGGGCATGCTGGTACCTTCCGTTCTGGCGATACCAGCATGCTACGTGAACATAGATCAGTTAACAACAGAACGGAACACTGATATGTATGGACCGTGTCAAGTACCAAAGTGCGGCGGTTCTCCGAGGTTTGACGGGTCAAGGGCGGGCGTGAGCCCGGTGTAGCGGACCCTTGACGCGACGTCGATTTTCCATGCTATGCATTGGTCGTGAGGGGCGACGCTTGCGCGCTCACGACCATGCGAGACCGTCTCTCTGACGGTCGTCAACAACAGGATGCTTGGGCCAGGACCGGGCGGTTATCCGACGGTTGATCATTCTGATATGCGCGGGTTGGTTACCGCATGACAAACGAAACGTCGGGGAGCTGCCTCAATCTAGGTTCGAGGGTTGTGCTGTTTCCAGTTGCCTCCTAGTGTCACCGCGAGGGTTCTCCCACCGCTGCCAGGTCCTGGCCCAAGCATACTGTTGTGTTTCGATCTCATCTCATTGTGTCAATGTCGAGTGAGGGGCGCGACGTGTTGTCCGATGGCCCAGATAAAACCGGCGAGCTCGCGCGCAATGGCTGTGCAAACCTGCGTCTTGAGCTTGCCACGTGCCATGAGTTTTCGAAACCGCTGGCATAACCGCTTTTTCGCCGACCACGCGATCTCTTGAACTTCCGGCGCCGTACGCTCAGCACGTCGCTGCAGGATGGCGGTCTTGCGTGCAGCATGACGATAGGTCCAGGCCGCTTCGATGAGCACGCGCCGAACGTGGCCGTTGCCGGTCTTCGTGATACCACCGCGCCGCTCGCGCTTGCCGCTGGAGTGTTCGCTGGGCACGAGGCCCAGATACGCCATCAGTTGGGGCGCGTTGGCAAACCGCGCAAGATCCACCCAGTTCGGCGACGAGCGTGACCGCGGTGAGTAGACTGATGCCGCGCAGTGCCATCAGTGCCTCGATCACGGGCCGGACCGGGCTGGCCTGTACGGCCGTCTCGATTTCGCGGTCGAGGCTGGCCACGCGCGCGCCGCAGGCCTGTACCGTGTCGATATATTCCTGCAGCACGATCTGTTGCTCGGGCCGGGAAAACTTGATGGTTTCCAGCCAGCGCCAGTGCGGCTGTGTCCACCTGGAGCGGCCGGTGTAGCGACGGCCATGGCGCGACAGAAACGACAACAGTCGTTGTTTAGCCTGGCGTTGCAGGTGCTTCATATCCTCACGCGCACGCGTCAAATCGCGCGGTGCCTCCTGTCCCTCGTCTGGAATCCACACGCGACTCAACTCGCCGGCGCGATGCAGGCGCGCCAGGCTTAGGGCATCCCGCCGGTCGGTCTTCACACGTTCGCCCGGCTTCTTCGGAATCAGCGACGGCGCCACAACCTGACAGTCCTGTTCGAGCTCAAGCAACTGTCGGCAAATTGTGTAGCCGCAGGGGCCGGCTTCGTAGCAGAACGCCAACCGTCCCGTGCCGCGCTTGAGCTGCGTCACCAGTTTCGCGATGGCCTCGGGCGTGTTCACGATCTCGCCCATATACCGCAGCTCACCGGCCGTGTCGGCGACCGCCACGGCAATCGTTTCCTGATGCACATCCAGGCCCACGTACTTGGTAAACTTGTTCATGACCTGCCCCCTCAATGCGGCTCTGAGCCGCGGTGTAACCGACCTCAAGCTTAATCCGCGTACCTTGAGGTGCGGCAGGTCCATACATGATGTCCAGGCTAGGCTGCAGCGGTATCAAGGTTTCAGAGCTGACCCTGGGTACGATGATGTTCGGCGGTCCGACCGACGAGGCAAGCGCAGCACGCATCATCGACCGTGCCCATGAGCAGGGCGTCAACTCGATCGATACCGCCGACGTGTACGCTGACGGTCAATCGGAGCGCGTAGTCGGCCGCTGCATCGCCGCCCGGCGCGATCACTGGATCCTGGCGACCAAAGTCGTCAGTCCCCTGGTTGAAGACGACGTCAACGCGCGCGGCGCTTCGCGCAAACACATCGTGCGAGCCGTGGAGGCATGCCTCAAGCGCCTGAACACGGATTACATCGACCTTCTCTACCTCCACGCCGAAGACCACGACACGCCCGTCGATGAGGAGTCGGTTCGTGCCTTGAACGATCTGATCCAGGCCGGCAAGATCCGCTATTACGGCCTGTCGAATCATCGGGGCTGGAAGATCGCTGAGTTCAGTCATACGGCCCAGGCACTGGGCCTCGCCGCCCCGATAGCGAGTCAACCGCTCTACAACATTGCAAATCGCCAGGCCGAAAGCGAACAGCTTACGGCGGCGCATCACTATGGGCTTGGAGTGATCTCGTACAGTCCGCTTGCACGCGGCGTATTGACCGGCAAGTACGAACCTGGCGCAGCGCCCGCGTCAGATACACGTGCCGGCCGCGGCGACCGTCGTCTGAAACAGGCTGAATGGCGGCACGAGTCGCTGGAAGTGACGCGCCTCGTGCGTGAGCATGCCGGGATGCGAGGGTTGAGCGGGGGGCAATTCGCCCTTGCGTGGGTGCTGAACAGCCGCTACATCAGCTCGACGATCGCCGGGCCGCGCACCGAAGAGCAATGGGAAGATTACCAACCTGCCTTGAGCTATCGCATGAACGCTGAAGACGAAGCGTTCGTCGACGCGCTCGTGGCTACCGGGCACCCTTCGACGCCCGGCTTCAACGATCCCAAGCACCCTTTCTTTGGCAGAATTCCGCGTCGCGGTCAGAACGAGGGTTGAGAGCCCGCATCTGGCTCGCCACTACGCCGGCCGAAACGGCACCACCATTTCGGTTCGGTGTAGAGCGTCGACGGCTGCGCGTTGAGCAGCGCGGCCTCGGGCACCACCGTGCTATCCAGCGCGGATCGCGGATGGTGCTCAGGCGTCTTCGAGCGCAGGCAGCAAAGAGGGAAGGCTTACGAGAAAAGCCCGCACATGCATCGCAATCACGCCATCCGTCGGTGTGGTGTTGTCGTTTGCGTAGATGCGCCGGCGGATCGCCAGGTGCGATACCGCTCCATGCAGCAGCCAGCCGATCTCGGTCAGATGCACGCGGTCGGCCGGTACGCTGAGCCCCAATTCATACGCCGTCTCCGTAACAATGATCTCGAGCGCATGCGTGACCACCGCGCTCGTATAGGTAGGCGCCATGCGCAGGTTTTCCAGCGACGAATACAGGAACAGCCTCAGCCAGCGCCGCGTCAGCAGCGTGTCGTAATACTCGCGATAGAACGTATTGAGCCGGCTTTCAATCGGCACACTCCGGTCTTGCAACTGGACAAACCAGATTGCATTGAAGGTCCCCGCTATCTCGCGCTTGTACACCTCGTCGATCAACGCGGCCTTGCTCGGAAACAGGCTGTACAGCAGGCGCTGCGAGACCCCGCACGCATCCGCGATCGCGCGGGTCTGAGCGTTCAGCCCATGCTCCGAGAAATACTCTGCGGCCTTGGCCAGCACGCGCTCCTGACGTTCGGCACGAGGCAGGCGCTGCGGCGCCTTTTTCGCCGGCCGCTGGACCACCGCGCGAGCCTTCCTGGCCCCGCGACCCGGCTCCGCCACATCCTTGGGTTTGATCTTCATGACTCTCCTGTGCCTACCTTTTTACCCATACGTCTTCAGCCAAAGACTTATATTGTGCCGGAGTATATCGCCCCGGAGACGCGAAGCAGCCGTGCCTGCTTTCAGGCGTAACCCTATATTGTCCTGCACTGGCTTGCGCTCCCACTGCTGTCGGCGGCATACGTTTCGGCCGTAGTAGCGGCGTTAGTCCCGATTCGCGACGCACACAGGCGCCGCCGCGCCAATGCAAACCGCGCTTTCAGAGCCGAGAACGGTGTGCCTGCTCGCACCGGGGCCGGACACCGCAGTCACGCAGTGAGATCTGGCAGGGAGAGGAGACGGCGGCCGGAGGTTGCTCGACGGCATCGACCACCTTGAAAAGCAAGACGGGCTCAACACGATATTTGGGCAGCAGGCACAGCGTGCAACGGCAATCCTGGCGTTTGCCGCCGCCACTGCGGGCTCCGCTGCGGCGATGTCTGATGAGGCACGGTAAGCGCAAGCCGTGCGGATACGGCGCGGCGAATTGCGCATCGGAAAAGAACTCGTCGAACGCCGCCCTGAAATGTCCGCGCGACTTCAATACCACGACGCGTGCGTGAGCAATGTCGATCCCGAACATCTCGAAGAACATCGGCTCGTGGCACTGGTGCCGCATGGACAGATCCCATCCATGGTACGAACGAACGCGGGGATTTCGGGCGTCATTACCGGCGCTTCGCTGACGGCGTCAGCCAGGAGCGCGACATCCTGCAGGTAGGCCCGCGATACGAAATCGGCGCGCGTGGAAACCGGCGCCAATATGACCTGGTTCCGTCTTTCGCTTCCGGGACCGTGCTACGCACGCCACCTTTTGATCGACTACCTACCTGCGACTGCCGAGTTGATCCCGGAATGCCCATTGGCCGTCTCTGCCGAGCACCAGCGCCTTGTCGTACAGGTAGGCTGTCGTGCATGCATGCCGTGGCAACAGCAAAACCCGTTCACCGACCTTGAGGTCGTCATTTTCGACCACGACATGCTCTTCGCTCATCATCAGGATCTTCCCGTTCCAGCGAAAGCGCTCGGCCAAAGGTTTGTCCGGGGAAATGGCCTTGGAGCCGGCGTCCAGGGTCGCAGTGTTGTCCTTTCTGGCGATCACGGTCGCCACCACGTACGCACTCGGTTCCCATCCGAACTCCGGGAGTTCCGTATCGTGCTGCGAACTCGAATACGTCCAGCTGCCGGGAGCCACGTACCTGGCGAGGCCAGCCGGCCAGACGTTGAAGCTATAGCTCGCGCCGGCGATCAGGTCGGAACACAGGCCTGCCGCGGCGGCGCTATCGAGCAGCGCGGCAACACGCCGCATGACCTCACCGATACGTTCCCGTCGACGTGCCGGGTCATGGCCCTGGATATGGCCGTCATACACATGCCAGCCGCCGAAGCGGCCTAGCGACTGAACATCGGATGCCAGTTCGAGTGCAGCTTGCGTCAGCGGTGCCCCGGTTCGCCCCATTCCCGGATCGAGGTCGACGATCAGCTTCAGGTTGGCGGGACGAATCGCCCTGACCGCGAGCGCCTCGCGCCACGCGGACAGCCCGGCTGCCGAATCAACGAGTGCGCCAACCGAAGCTGAGGGAAACGCATCGGCTGCCGCGATTGCGGCGCGAATGTTCGCCTTGTTAGCCGACGGATAAGCCCACACGACCTTCGGCGCACCGGCGCCAAGCACCATGTCGACTTCGGCCACGGTCGCGGCCTTGAACGCCCGCACGCCTTCGGCCAGCAACAGCTTGACGATCCAGTTGGCGCGATGCGTCTTCACATGCGGCATGAGCCGCTCGACACCACCGCATGCGCGTGCCGTCGCATGAAGGTTGTCCAGCACGCCTTGTTCGGAAACGGCGAAACAGGGTGTCTGGATATCGTCCGGCAGGGCGCGAGCCCAAGCGGGTCTGTGATTCAGGCTGGATGCGGATATGCTCGACATGGTTCGATTAACCGGGTTGCGTCTTAATTCATTGCCACAGAGGCGATGAAACCGCCATCGCGACAATTTCATCGCCGTGGCTGATGGCCGCCGTACCACAAACGGCCGTACCGCCTAATTTTCCGGACCTCTGTTCTGCGGTTTTTTTTCGACAGACGGCGGGCCGGAGAGGTACGCATCGACGACGCTGCGTAGCTGCTCCAGTACGGCCGCATGCTGCTCCCAAGGCAGCCGGTCGACGCTCATCACAGGGCGCGCCGGCCGGTCGATGCGGCTATCGTCTACGGCCTGCCCAACCTCGACTGCCGCGGCCAGAAAAGCGCGGTCCTTCTCAGGATGGAAATCCTTCAGCAGCCCAGCGGCGCGATCAGGTTCGACCATCGCCATCGCCGAAAGCAGGGCCCAGCCGCCCCAGTTTGAAACGCCCGCCACCACCAGGTGATCGGTCGGCGTCGTGGCGCTGATTAGCGATCCGTTCGGGATGTCGTCGCGGACAATCTCTTCCGGCAGCACACTCATGCCAATTTCGTTGCCGCCGTCCCCGATGCCAATCGTGGTCCAGGGCCGCTGCCAGTCGGGGGCATCAAACAACAGATGCAACGGCGCCGTGTCGTCGGACATGTCCGCACCATACTCACGATGAGGTTTGCCGTCGCTGCCGGGCGCCACCCGCTCGATGGCAATCAGGTGCGTGATGGGGCGCTCGGCGGCGACAAGCCGATCCCTTAGAGACATCACCGAGTCCTTGCTGACCGACGTAACTTCGAGGGCAACGCCTTCAGGCAGTTCAGTGGTGACCGCCCACACTGCCTTGCTGCACGGCGCATCGGTAATGACTGTCACGGGTATGTCCGCGTTCGCGAGCCCGGCCGCCATGTGCGCCATGCCACCCAGTCCATCGGTTTCCGGCGACGGCGGAACCGCATTGCGGATGAAAAACCCGGTGACGATACCGACGTGCGCGTTGGGTGTGCTCATGATTGACCGTGCGGCACGCTCCAGTTGGCCTTCCGCAAAACGCTTCATACGGCTGATATCCCGCCTGACAGTCTGCCCGACGATATTTTCGATTTCACTGAATCCCATTGCTGCCTTTCCTGTGATGATTGAGCGATTGCCGGGCCCGGTCAAACCGGGATCTTGGTTTCGTAGTCGATTCCGATTGAGCAGACGAAAAGCCCTATACCCATCGCAGCAAAGCACATCAACGCGAGGAAATAGGAGCCAGTAAACTGGACGATCGCGCCGACCACGATCGGAATCACCATCCCGCCGAGATTGCCGCCGAAATTCAACAAGCCGCCTAGCGCGCCGACCTTGTTCCGGGTGGCGAGCATCGCAGGAATGGACCAGTACAGTCCGCCCCAACGAAGGAAGAACAACGTCGCCGACAGCAGGATCACGACCATCTTTGCGCTCGACGCATAGGCGACGCAGAACACCGAAACCGTCGCAACCACACCGGCGACGCCGAACATCACGCGCATCACCAGGTTTGGCGCCGCGCCGCTGGCCAGCCATTTGTCGCTGACATAGCCGCCCACCAGTTCGCCAATGAATCCGCAGAGGAAAATCAGGAAGCTCGCGTTGCCCATCTCTTTCAGGTCGAATCCGTGCACCTTGTTGAGATACGTCGGCATCCAGGTCAACAGCCCGTAGTAGAGCGTCGTGCAGCACATGAAGCCAAAGAACATCAACAGCACCGAGCGGTATCTGAAGAAATCCCTTGACCGCCCCGACAGGTTCTTCGCCTCTTTCGCGTATTCCACCGCCTGCGCCCGCTCGATATAGTCCGCTTCCGCGTCATTAACGCCGCTGTGCTCGCGCGGATGATTCTTGATGTAGATCCACGCGCCGATGCCGCACAGAATGGTGGCAATACCGGCGATCGCGAATGCGGTACGCCACGAGTGCGCGACCAGGATCAGCCACGCGATCAGCACCGAGCCGAGCGCGGCCCCCAGAGGCGAACCGCCGTCCATCAGCGAGGCGCCGCGAACGCGCTCGTACTGCGTAAGCCATGTTGCGTTCAGCGCTCCGCCTGCTGCCGCCACCGGCGCCTCGGCTACGCCGAGCCCCACCCGCGTCAACAGCAGACCCACCGAGCTTGTCGCGATTGCGGCGAGTCCCTGGAAGCCTCCCCAGAACAGCGTGCAGAGCGCCAGCACCAGGCGAGGTTTGAAACGATCGACCAGCATGCCACCTGGCATCTGCATCAGCGTGTACGACCAGAAGAAGGAACTGAGGATGAAGCCCTGCATAACGGGGGTCAGCGAGAATTCCTTCGCGAGCAACGGCATCGCCACCGACAGCGACGCGCGGTCGACATAGTTCACCGTCACCAGCAACAGCAGGACCAGAAAAATCTTCCACCGTACCGACGTTCTCGGCCGCGCGTACTCGGCCACCGATTCCACTGAACTGCCCATTCTTCGCCTCGCTATCGTTCGAGTGATGTGCCGCAGAACTTCGCTTCGGATCCCGAATGCGACGCCGGTTCGCCATCCTGGCGGCGATCTCCTCCTGCCATACCCGAATGTCGGGTGGATCAGGTAATTCAAGTGTATGCAGTGAAAAATGATCGGAGATAATCAAAAGTGAGCCGATCAACCGATAGAGATTTCTGATCATGCGAGTTTCCATCCAACAAATCGAAACGTTCTACTGGACCGCCCGTCTGGGCGGCTTTCACGCCGCGGCGCGCCACCAGCACCTCACGCAGCCGACGATTTCCGCGCGGATCCACGAACTGGAGACTCAGCTAGGCGCACAACTGTTCGAGCGTGGCCGCGGCCGGTCCGGCTTGACGCTCGTAGGTCAGGATGCGCTGGCGCAGGCGGAAAAGATCCTGAAGCTCGCCGATGAATTCGGTCGGGTCGCCGAACAACGCGATCCGATGAGAGGGCTGCTGCGGCTAGGCGCCAACGAATCGACGGCGCTGGCCGGACTCGCCAGTTTGTTGACGCAACTGAAGGCCGCCTACCCGGCGCTGCGCATCGAAATTACCGTCGACCTTGGCGTGGCGTTGAGCCGCAAACTGGTCGCTCGCGAACTCGACATCGCGATCCTGAACGAATCCTGCGCCGCCCAGCACATCGTCGAGCAGACAATCGGGCTGACGGATCTGCACTGGGTCGCCTCGCCACGGCTGGTGCCGAGGCGCGAGGTCACGCCCGAGAGTCTGGTCCACTTGCCGGTCATCACCGTCACGCACCCTTCTTCGAATCACTCGCTGGTGACAAACTGGTTTCGCAACGCCGGACTTGAGGCTGAGAACCTGAGTTCCTGCAATTCCCTGTCGATGATGCTGCAGCTCGTTGCCGCGGGCCATGGCGTGGCGGTGATGTCGCCGGCGATCATGCGCGCGGAAATCGAGGCTGGGCTCATTCATACGCTAATACCGGAACCGCGTTTGAGACAGCAGAAATACTTCATTGCCTATCAGGCGGAGCGGCGCGGCAGCGGCATCGATGCCATCGTCAAGCTGACCAGGGACATGCTGGCGCGAAGCGGGCTTCTGGTGACTCGGCGATGAGTTCAGCCGCCAGTATCGCAAGGCGGAACTGAGGACTCCCGCCGAACGGTTCTATTCTCTACCTGCATAAGCAGTCCTCTTCCTATTAGAGATTGCTCATCCTGTAATCGTTATCGCGACAAAGCCGATATTAATCGTCATGGTCGCTATAACGTGCGCGCCTTAGCTTCTTCGCTGCCGACGTTCGCCTCGAAGGCTCATCTGACGGTGCGCAACAGGTGCCGCTGCCGACAATGACTCGAGGCAGAAATTGATGAACGCCTCAACTTTAGCAGCTCGATGGCGCCGGGATGGATAGAGCGCATACAGCGGAAATCTTTCGTCCGACCAGTCCGGGAAGAGGTCCACGAGCAAGCCGTCATTCATGATCTGCTCGACGCCAATCTCCATCACCTGGGCGATGCCGGCGCCGGCGATACACGCGCCCAGCATGGTTTCCACGTCCGACACCAGGAGGCGCCCCTCCGCGGGTATCTCCGTGACCTTCTTTCCCCGATGGAACTCCCACTCGAAGGGCTTGGCCGTCACCGGGTTATAAAACATGATTCGCTGATGTTTGCTCACCTCCGCCGGATTTCCAGGCTTCCCGTGCTCAGCCACATACCGTGGAGACGCGACCGTAATAATGCGCGTCTCGAGCAGCTTGCGCGCAACCAGTGTCCCCATTGGCGGGGGTCCAAAGCGCACGGCGAGGTCAAATCCATCTGCCACGAGGTCGCCAACATCGTCGCGCATGATGAGTTCGAGCGAAAGGTCAGGATGGCGTGCCAGAAAATCTGGCAATCTTGACGCCAGCACCGTCCTCGAAAAGAACGGGTCGACGTTGACACGAAGCTTTCCCTGCACAACGTTCGCTGAACCCGACGCCGCCGAAGTCGCCTCTTCGATGCCTGTCAGATGCGGTCCAACCGCGTCATAGAGACGTCTCCCTTCGTCGGTGAGCGTCTGCGAGCGCGTCGTACGGTCAAGCAGCCGAACGCCTACCCGCTTCTCGAGGCGTGAAACAGCACGGCTAACGCCCGATGGTGACAATCCCAAGGCGTCCGCTGCGCGCACGAAACTGCCGCTCTCCGCGACTGCGGCGAGTACCGTGATGCCAGAAAACAGCCGACCATCAAACGTCATGACCTCTCCAAGGTTCATCTCATTCAGATAGTTTAATCACGAGTGATTTGAGGAGCACATGCTTTATTCAACAGTCAGAAAATGAGAGATTGCCCTCCTGAACGCCGCAGCGGTTTGCGCCGCGGACCTGAACCAGCCTGGGAGAGCATCGATGGAAGCTTTGAAGACACAGGGAATTGAACTGCCACGCCTCGGATTTGGCACATACCGCATGCCGGGTGGTGGCTGCCAGCCGGTAGTCGAGAGCGCACTCGAGCTCGGGTATCGGCACATCGACACTGCCGAGATGTATCAGAACGAGGAAGCCGTAGGCGCCGCGATTGCCGCCTCGGGTCTCGCACGGAAGCAACTGCATCTGACGACCAAGGTATGGCACGAGAACCTCGCGCCGGAGTCCCTCCGTCGCGCCCTGGACGCCAGCCTCGGCAAGCTCGGTGTCGACTACATTGACCTGTATATGGTGCATTGGCCGTCGCGTGACATGGACCTCGGCGCCGTCATGGAGACAATGCAAGGCTTTCTGCAGAACGGCACCGTTCGCTCAATCGGTGTGTGCAATTTCAACGTGACGATGCTGCGAAAAGCCATCGAGGAAATCGGCGCACCCATCGCCTGCCACCAGATTGAATACCACGCGTTTCTAGACCAGTCGAAAATGCTGAGCTACCTGCGCGAGCAAGGCATTCCACTCGTCGCCTATGCCCCGATGGCACAAGGCAGGGCAGCGAGCGACCCCGTACTTCAGGGAATCGGCATCAAGCATGGCGTGACCGCTGCCCAGGTTGCACTTGCGTGGCTGCTGGAACAGGACGGGGTGGCGGCTATTCCTAAAGCTCAACGCCGCGAAAGTCAGAAATCCAACCTGGACGCGCTGGCGGTGAAACTCGACGATGATGACCGACACGCTATTGCGATGTTGCCGAAGAACCACCGTTTCGTCACTCCGCCGTTTGCGCCGGAATGGGACGCGTAACCGTTGTCTTCGCAGCGCGCGCAGTCCATCCGCTATTCATCGTCGCGGGCCACGGCGCTCACGCCTTGCCCGCGTCCCACGCGTTGCACCGCCGCAGCCCTGAACTCCGCCCTGTACGCTTGTTTTGGTACCTCGAACATCGTTTATTTCTACCCGCGCCCGACGAATGGCATCTTGGTAGCCATGACCGTCATGAACTGCACGTTCGCATCGAGAGGCAACCCGGCCATGTAAAGGACCGCACCGGCGACGTGCTCGACATCCATCAGCGGCTCGACGGCGATCTCACCATTGGCCTGCGGCACTCCCTTAGCCATGCGCGCCGCCAATTCGGTGAGAGCGTTACCGATGTCAATCTGTCCGCAGGCGATGTCGTACTTGCGCCCATCGAGTGATGTCGACCTGGTCAGGCCGGTGATCGCGTGCTTGGTTGCCGTATAGGCGATGCTGTTCGGACGCGGCGCGTGCGCCGAGATCGAGCCGTTGTTGATGATGCGCCCGCCGCGCGGTACTTGCGTTTTCATCAGCGCGACGGCGGCGCGTGTGCACAGAAACGCGCCCGTCAGATTCGTGTCCACGACGGCGCGCCAATCGTCCAGACTGAGTTCGTCGACATCGACAGGCGGTGCGCCACGCCCGGCATTGTTGAAGAGCAAATCGAGGCGGCCGTAGCGCTGCCGTATCGCGTCGAAGAGGGCTGCGACGCTAGCAGCGTCGGCGACGTCGGTGGAAACAGCAAATGCCTCGTGGCCGAGTTGCTGCGCCTCGTCGACCAGCGCATCGAGGGGGGCTTTCCTGCGTCCAGCGAGCACCACACGGTAGCCATGCTGAAACAGCTTGCGAGCGGTTGCACGGCCGATTCCGCTGCCCGCGCCGGTAATTAATGCGATCTTGCCGGGTTCTGCATTCATGAGATAGACCTCCGCGCATCAATGCGATGCACATACGATCAACCCGCGCAATTCAGGGATCGCGGGTTGATCTCAATGGTGAAAAGCGGGTTGGGCAGCCCCCCGTCATCCGGGGTTCTCTGCGAGTCGGCCCACCGGTCATTCGGCGCTTGACTGTGTGCCTGCCCCACAGCGGCGCCCTGCTCCAGGTTGATGCGGAAATCGTTTTTTCCGAGCGCAGCAACGCGTCGAATATCTCACGCCCCATGCTCTCGATCGTCGCCTGTCCATCGAGAATCGCGCCGCAGTTCAAATCTATATCCTCGACGCGGCGTTGCTACTTACGGCCTTGCTTCGCCGCTTCGTAACGTGCCTTGTTCTCTTCGTTCGGAGGATAAAGTCCTGGCAAGGACGCGCCGGCTTCGACCTGCTCCATGATCCAGCCTTCGAGTCGCTCCTGTTCAGGCGCAGCTTCCACGATCTCGTCGACGAGCGCGGCCGGAATCACGACGGCACCATCGGCATCGACGACGATCAGGTCGTCAGGAAACACCGCGACCCCGCCGCAGCCGATCGGCTCCTGCCAGTCGACGAACGTGAGCCCCGCGACCGATGGCGGAGCCGCCGCGCCTACGCTGCATACCGGCAGGCCGGTTCCGAGCACGCCCTCGACATCGCGCACGACGCCGTCGGTCACGAGGGCGGCCACGCCGCGCTTGTGCATGCGCGCGCAAAGGATGTCGCCGAAGATGCCCGCATCGGTCACGCCCATCGCGTCGACCACGGCGATACAACCGGCCGGCATGGCCTCGATCGCGGCGCGCGTCGAGCGCGGCGAGGACCACGATTCAGGCGTCGCCAGATCCTCGCGTGCCGGCACGAAGCGCAACGTGAACGCCCGTCCTACGATGCGCGGCAAACCGGGGGTGAGCGGCTTTGCACCGCGGATCCATACGTTGCGCAATCCGCGCTTGAGCAGCAGCGTGGTCAGCGTGGCCGTCGTGACGCTCGAGAGCGTATCGATGATTCGTTGGTCAATTGACATGGAAGTCTCTCTTCACAAAAAAGGCGCGCACTCAGCACGCGGGTGTTACTCAGATGTTCGCGATCAGCCCGCCGTCCACGCGGACGACGCTGCCCGTGATGTACGAAGCACGCTCGCTCGCGAGGAATGCGACAACGTCCGCATATTCGTTCGGCTCGCCGTAGCGTCCGGCCGGAATCGACGAGGTGCTCTCCGCCGATACGGATTCGACCGTACGGCCCTCGCGGCGCGCCTTCGCTTCGTCGAGGAAGCGAATGCGGTCGGTGGCGACACGGCCGGGCACCACGATGTTCGCGGTTACGCCATCGCGTGCCACTTCCCGCGCAAGCGTCTTCGACCAACCGACGAGCGACAGGCGCAGCGAATTCGACATGCCGAGATTCGGAATCGGCGCGACGACCCCTGACGACGCGCTCGTAATGACGCGCCCCCACTTGCGCTCGCGCATCGCTGGCAACACGCGATCGGTGATCGCGATCACGGGAAGCACCATCAATTGAAAATACTTCTGCCATGCCTCGGACGGTTGCCCCGAAGCAGGCGTCGGCGGCGGGCCGCCCGTGTTGTTCACGAGGATATCGACGCCGCCGAAGCGCGCCTCGATCGCCGCGACGTGGCCCTCGATCGACGCCAGATCGCTCAGATCCCAGCGCAGGGGTAGCGCCTGGCCGCCGGCGTCCTCGACGGCTTGCGAGGACAACTGCAGCGCGGCCTCGTCGATATCGGCGAGCGCGATGTTCACGCCCTCGCGCGCTAGCGAAACCGCAATCGCGCGGCCCAGTCCGCCGCCTGCACCCATGACTAGCGCTGTCTTCCTGCTAATTCCTAAATCCATTGTCTTGCTCCCGGCTAATCAGCCGCTTGGTTGATGAATGTCCGCGCGAGTCCGCCCGCGCCGCCCTCCGGCATTCAGGCTGCCGAACCCGACGCTATCGCGCGGATGCCACCGTTGCTGCGCACGAAGAGAGCCATCGCCAGCACGCCGATGAGATCGATCGTCGCGCCCAATGCAAAACCGCTGCTGTAGCCGCCGAAGTATTCGACCGCGAAGCCTGTGACGGTTGGCCCGACAATTCCTGAAATGTTCGACATCAGGTGCACGAATCCGCTGACGCCACCGAGATGCCTGCCCGGCACGAGTTCATGAACGACGGCCCAAACGGCCTGCGACGACGCGGTAAGAAACAGCACTGCCGCAGCGACGAACGTGACAGCAAGCGCCGGCGACGAGACAATGCTCACCGCGACCATGGCAAGCCCCGACACCGCGAGCGGCACCACTGCGGCAAGCTTTCGCGCGAGCAGCTTGTTCTCCATGCGCTTGAAGAGCGCGTCTCCCGCGAGACCGCCGCCAAAATAGCCGATCGTGCCGCATGCCCAGGGAATCGCCGTCATCAGGCTCATGCTCTTCAGGTCCATGTGCAATGCGTTCGTGAAATAGCTCGGGAGCCACGAGATGAAAATGAACAGCGTGTAGTTCACCGCGAAGAGGCCAACGCCGAGCGCAAGCGTGCTCCGGCGAAACAGGTAGGTGCGCAACGTTGTGCCACTGGCGCCCTGTTCGCTCGGATGAGCGACGCTGCGGCTGCGCTCGATCAGTTCACGTTCCGGTCGGCTCACCCGCCGGCTCTGCGCGGGCGTGTCGGTCACGAAGAACCGCCAGACCACGATCCACAGGAAGCCGAGCGCAGCGATCGCGATGAACGACACGCGCCAGCCGAAGGCGATTGCCACGAGGCCGACGAGCGGCCCGGCAAGCGCGTTGCCGAGCGTCTGTCCCGAGAACGTGAAGCCGATCATCGAGCTTGTTTCTTCGCGCGGGAACCAGTTGGTGATGGCACGGTTCGTCGTGGAATTCATTGGGCCTTCGCCAAAGCCGAAGAGCGCACGCAGGATGAACAGCGAGACGAAGCCCACCGCCCCCGCTGTCATCCCGCAGAGCAGGGACCACACGCCCATCGACCACGAAAAGACGCGCACGGGCCCGAAGCGGTCGGCAAGATGGCCGCCGACGAACGAAAAGATCGAATATCCGACGAAGAAGCTGCTGAAGATGACGCCAAGTTGCGACGGCGACAAGCTCAACTGCTTGCTGATGATAGGCGCGACGACGCCGAGCGCCGCACGATCCATGTAGTTGATCATTCCCGCGGCGAACAGCAACCCCGCAACGGTGAATCTGAATTTCCCTGACATCATGTCTCCAATATAATCAGGACAATTTATCGTATAGAGTTATGAAACTTCGTTTGTTCGACGCTGCGCGCACACGAAAGGGCCTGTCCGGTGCGGATGTCACCCCCCGGCGACACCCTGCGTGTTGACGTAAAGTGCATACACCGACTGGCACGAAGCCATAAACAGGCGGTTGCGCATCGGTCCGCCGAAGCAAAGGTTGGCGCATCGCTCGGGCAACGCGATGCGTCCGATGAGCTTGCCGCGTGGCGAGACAACCATGACGCCGTCGAGCTCGTCGCTGCCCATGCCCCACCCGCACCATAGATTGCCGTGCACATCGCAGCGCAGGCCATCGATCGTCCCCGCGCCCGCATCGAGAAACACGCGGCCGTTCACGATCGCTGTGCCGTTATCAACCACGTCGTACACACGGATCAGGCGATTCGGCGTGCCGCGCGACTCGATGACATAGAGCAGGCTTTCGTCGCGCGAGAAGCAAAGGCCGTTCGGCCCTTTGATGTCGCCAGCGACAATAGTCGCCGCACCGGATGCGCCGTCGACGCGATAAACGTTTTGCGGCAACTCGGGCTGCGCCTTTCGGCCCTCGTAGTTGCCGAGAATGCCGAAGGGGGGGTCCGTGAACCAGATCGAACCGTCCGACTTGACCACCACGTCGTTCGGCGAGTTCAGCGGCTTGCCGTCGAAGCGATCGAGGATCACCGTGAGCGAGCCGTCGTACTCCGTGCGCGTGACGCGCCGCCCTCCGTGCTCGCAGCTAATCAGCCGCCCCTGACGATCACGCGTGTTGCCGTTTGCATAGTTCGACGGGCTGCGGAACACGCTGACGGCGCCGGTTTCCTCTTCCCACTTCATCATGCGGTTGTTCGGGATGTCACTCCACAGCAGGTAGCGCCCGTCACCGAACCAGACGGGCCCCTCCGCCCAGCGAAAGCCGGTCGCAATGCGCTCGACGGCCGCATAGGGAAGCCGAAACTTCTCGAATTCGGGATCGAATACCTGAATGCGCGGATCGGGGTATCGTTCGCTCGCTTGCCACATGAAACAGGCTCCTTGCTCAAATGTCTTACGGCGCTTGCCGCGCTTCGCGGCGCACGGCGCGCGCTCGCGAGCATCAGCGCGAACGCGAGATCCGCCGTCGTTTCCGTCACCTCGTCGGGCGTATTCGTGAGCACGATGCCGCGCCGCGTCAGCTCGCCGACGTCGAAGGCGTCGTAGCCCGCCGAGATGGTCGACGCCGCCTCGAGCAACGGCGCCGCATCGAGCAGGTCCGTCGTGATCTTGAGCATGTTGCCCATGATGGCGTGAGCGGTCCCGAGCGCTTCGATGAACGCGCGGCGATTCCCGTCGTCGACCCCGGCAAACCCGGTGACATCGAAGTGTTCGCGCAGGCTCTCGACGATGTCCTTTGACACCGCGCGGTACAGCACTACTCGCTTTCTCATCTTTCGATCCTTTGAAAATTGTCCGCAGCTTGACTGCCCTGCTGCTGACTTGCGGCTCACTATAAAAGCCGATATCATCGGTGTCAAGATTATTGATAATTTCGTCGATATCATTATGGACAAACCAGCCATGGACAAACCAGCAGAGCGAGGTGGACTCAAGAAAGGGCTCACCAACTACGGTGACGAGGGCTTTTCGCTGTTCCTGCGTAAGGCGTTCATCAAGGGCGCGGGCTATACGGACGACGCGCTGTCGCGACCGATCGTGGCGATCGCGAACACGGGCAGCGCCTACAACCCCTGCCACGGCAACGCGCCGCAACTTGTCGAAGCCGTCAAACGCGGAGTGATGCTGGCTGGCGGGTTGCCGGTCGAATTTCCGACGATCTCCATCGCCGAGAGCTTTTCGCACCCGACCAGCATGTATTTGCGCAATCTCATGTCGATGGACACCGAGGAGATGATTCGCGCGCAGCCGATGGACGCCGTCGTGCTGATTGGCGGCTGCGACAAGACCGTGCCGGCGCAACTGATGGGTGCCGCAGCGGCAGGCGTACCCGCGATTCAACTCGTCACCGGCGCGATGCTGACGGGCTCGCATCGCGGCGAGCGGGTCGGCGCATGTACCGACTGCCGGCGCTATTGGGCGCGCTTTCGCGGCGACGAGATCGACGCGCGCGAAATCGACGACGTCAACAACCAGCTCGTGCCGACGGTGGGCACCTGCTCGGTGATGGGCACGGCCAGCACCATGGCCTGTATCGCGGAGGCGCTCGGGATCATGCTGCCCGGCGGCGCGAGCGCGCCCGCAGTGACGGCGGACCGCATCCGCGTCGCCGAACGCACCGGCGCGACAGCCGTGGCGATGATCGCCAACAAGCTCACGCCCGATCGCATCCTGACGCCTGCCGCATTCGAGAACGCGCTGCGCGTCCTGCTTGCAGTCGGCGGCTCGACGAACGGGATCATTCACTTGACGGCGATTGCCGGCCGCCTCGGCATCGAGGTCGAGCTCGGCGCGGTCGACAAGATGGCCCGCGAAACGCCGGTGCTCGTCGATCTCAAGCCGTCGGGCCAGCACTACATGGAAGACCTGCACAAGGCCGGTGGACTCACGACCGTGTTGCGCGAACTCAAACCGCTGCTTCACCTCGATGCGCTCACCGTCACCGGACGCACGCTCGGCGAGGAACTCGACGCCGCACCGGCGAGCTTCAAGCAAAGCGTCGTGCGTCCGTTCGATGCTCCGATCTTCCCGCAAGGCGGCATCGCCGTATTGCGCGGCAACCTTGCACCGCGCGGCGCGATCATCAAGCAGTCGGCGGCCAACGCCGAGCTGATGGAACACGAGGCGCGTGCCGTCGTCTTCGAAAACGCCGAGGATCTCGCGCGGCGCATCGACGATCCCGAGCTCGATGTCGAAGCCGACGACATCCTCGTGCTCAAGGGCATCGGCCCGGTCGGCGCACCCGGCATGCCCGAAGCGGGTTACATCCCAATCCCGAAGAAGCTGGGCCGGCTCGGCGTGAAAGACATGGTGCGCATATCCGATGGCCGCATGAGTGGCACGGCGGCGGGAACGATCGTTCTGCACGTGACGCCGGAAGCGGCAATCGGTGGTCCGTTGGCGCTCGTGCGCACGGGCGACCGGATTCGGCTGAGCGTCGCCAGGCGATCGATCGAGCTGCTCGTCAACGACGCTGAACTGGGCCGGCGCCGTGAGCAGTTGCAGACGCACACCATCGATCCGCACGAGCGCGGCTACAGGAAGCTGTTCCTGACCTCGATCACGCAGGCCGATCACGGCTGCGATTTCGATTTCCTGCGGGCGTCGCAGCAGACCGTAAAGGTGCCCAAGCTACGTGAATGAGCCCGCGCCCGTGCGCAGCGGCTTGCCGCCCGTGAGCGGCAAGCCGTGGCATTTCGCGGACGATTTTGTCTATACTGGGCGGTTTTCCTGGAACACCCGTGCATCTGAATCATCCGATCGACATGAACAGCCTCCCTACTTCCAGCCGGTCATCAGGCAAGAACACGGGCGCCGCAGCCGTGCGGGACCGTGACATTGACGCTACCGTCGCCCGCGTATCCGACACGCTCGAAGAGCAGATCGTGCTCGGCGTGCTGCATCCGCGCGAACGTCTGGTGGAGGACGACCTCTGCGAACGCCTCACGTTGAAGCGCCACGTGGTGCGGCAAGTGCTTGCCGAGCTGGAGCAACGCGGTCTCGTCGAACGGCGCAAGAATGTCGGCGCGCTTGTGAAGTCATATACGCCGCAGGAAGTGATGGATCTGTATGCGGTGCGGGAGATTCTCGAAACCAGCGCAGCCCAGCGCATCGCCCTGCCGGTTGCGTCGGAGCAGCTCGCGGAGCTCGCCGAAATCCAGAAAGCGCACGACGCCGCCGCCCTGGCGGGCGACCTGCGCGGCGTGTTTCGGGCGAACATGGCGTTTCACCGCGCCTTGTTCGCGCTATCGGAGAACCGCGCCTTGACCGAAGCCATCCGCGAGTACGAGCGGCGCACACACGCCATCCGTTCCGCTTCCCTCATGTTTCCGCAATACGTCGAGAAGGCGCGCATCGAACATCATCAAATGCTCGAAGCGCTCGCGGGGCGTGACCAGTCGAGGCTCGTCGAACTGTGCCGAGCGCATCTGAGCCCGGCGCGCGACGCCTATATCGAGGCGTACCACCGCCGCGCCGGCGCGGCGGCCATCGGCCAGGGTGGACAAGCACACCTGGAGCCAGCGCCGCGCACACCGTAGCGCTTTTCGATTTGACTTCGCATCACCCGTCGCCCAGATTTGGGCTGATTGGTAAGCGCTTGCAGCCGTCAACCCGCAAACGAAGGAGCCATTGAATGACTCGAGTTTTGATCACAGGTGCCGCAGGGCACATCGGCCGTGCATTGCGAAAGGGCTTGCAGGGCCACTATTCCCTCTTGAGGCTGGCCGATATTGCCGCGCAGGAACCCGCCGGCCCCGGCGAAGAGGTGGTAAGCGCCGACATCAGCGATCCCATCCAGCTCGCGGGCGCAATCGACGGCATCGATTGTGTCGTGCACCTCGCGGGCATTCCCGATGAGGACAGCTGGGACCGCATCCGCCGCCTGAACATCGAAGGCTGCTACAACGTTTTCGAGGCGGCGCGCAGCGCGGGCGTGAAGCGCGTGATATTCGCCAGCTCCAATCACGCGGTCGGCTTTCATCGGCGCGACCGGATGATCGACGACACCGTCATGCCCCGCCCCGACAGCCGGTACGGTGTATCGAAAGTGTTCGGGGAAGCGCTGGGACGACTGTATGCCGACAAGTACGGTCTTTCCGTTGCCTGCCTGCGCATCGGGTCGTTCCGCCCCGATGATCGGCCGACGGCCCCGCGCCATCTCTTGACGTGGATCAGCCACCGGGACACCGTGCAACTCGTGCGCCGCGCGATCGATCATCCGGACTATCACTTCATTGTCGCGTACGGCGTATCAGCCAACGCGCGCAATCGCTGGGACAACTCGAACGTGCGCTTCCTCGGCTACCAGCCAGAGGACGACGCCGAACACTATGCGGCGCAAATCCTGGCCACGAGCGCAAGCGAAGACAAGCAGGAGGCGCTGTTTCATGGCGGCTTCGGCTGTCTCAACGAGTTCGCGGGACGCATCGAGGAGATTGACTGATGCGGCGCGTGCGCCGGTGCGCGGGGGGCTCGCCAGCGCAGGTTTCAACTGCGCGGCGTTTCACGCGCGTCTGTCCATCAGTCAGTACGGCAAATACGGTGTTGGCCGACCTGAGCGTGCGCGGTACGGCGGCGGCACCACGCGAGCACTGAACAGGGTGGGGGCTTCCCGTCACTGTCAATTTCACTTTGCGATTTCATAGTCGAGCGGCTCAATCACGCTCCGTTGCCGACGAATCGCGTATGCGGAAAGCGCCGACTGCGCTGCGCAATGCAAACGCCTGCTCTTCCAGCGATCGCGTAGCTGCCGATGCCTATTCAACCAGCGCGGCATTCTGTTGCGTCGCTTCGTCCATTTGCACGATTGCCTGACCGACCTGGTCGATGCCGACGCTCTGCTCTTCCGACGCCGTGGCGATCTCGGCCATGATCGAGTTGACCTGCCGCACCGATTGGAGAATCTCCGCCATCGTCGCTCCTGCGTCGCGAACCCTGAACGACCCCGCCTCGACACGCTGCACCGATTCGTCGATAAGCGCCTTGATTTCTTTTGCAGCGGTCGCTGCGCGCTGCGCGAGCGAGCGGACCTCGCTCGCGACAACCGCGAAACCACGCCCCTGCTCGCCCGCGCGAGCAGCTTCCACAGCGGCATTGAGCGCGAGAATGTTAGTTTGGAACGCTATGCCCTCGATGACCGAAATGATCTCCGCCATCCGCTCCGACGACGCCGAGATTCCGTCCATCGTGTCAACAACACTTTGCACAGTCTCACTGCCACGCGTGGCTATCTCCTCCGCCGTCGTAGCTACTGCACTGGCTTGCCTGGCGCTATCCGAATTCTGTCTGACAGTGCCGGTGAGTTGATCCATCGACGCTGAAGTCTGCTGCAGCGACGCAGCCTGCGATTCGGTACGAGTCGACAGATCTGCGTTGCCCTGGCTGATCTGAACACTTGTCGTCGAGACACCGTCGGCATGCTGCCGCACGCTTTCGACGACCTCACGCAGGGCATTGCGCATCCGTTCCATGGCCGCAAGTATGCTGTCGCTATCACCAGGTCGTACCCGCACCGCCTGGGACAGGTCGCCACTGCCGATCGCGTCGGCGAGATGCTTGACCTCACCTGGTTCGCCACCAAGCGCCCGCGTAGTGTCACGCGTGATCCACCAGGCGATCACGCCGCCTGTCGAGATCGCCAGCGCGGTCAGCACGAGCATGAGAACCTGGAACGTGCGGCCGATTTCTCGCGCCGCGTTTCCCTGTGCGCTGTTCACTTGTGTACGTGCCTGCTAGCAACGAAAATGCTCGAACTTTACGAATGGCCGGCTCACCCGGAAAATGCTTGCGCGGCAGGTGATCTGGATCGCCCGCAAGTCACCTCGGAGTTCGAGTAGTCAGATGATTGGCTGATCTGGCTTCAGCGCAATAAGATGACGACGGTAGAAGTCCGGTGAGGACTTAGTCATCACGACCTTATCGCCTGCCAAAGAAGTCGCGCATGACGGCGAGCGCAGCCTCAACGGCGTCCTCGGAGACGTCGAGGTGTGTAACCCAGCGCTGCTGCGTCGCGCCATACGCAGAAGTGACTCCAATGCCGTGCGCCGCCAGGTGAGCGGAAAACGTCCCTGCTATCTCTTCGGCAACATTGACGAAAACGATATTCGTCTCGGGCGCCGACACGGTCAAGCCGGGGAACGCCGACAAACCCTCTGCGAGGGTCCGGGCATTAGCGTGGTCATCCACCAGGCGCTCGACGTTGTGCTCAAGCGCATATAGTCCGGCTGCCGCGATGATGCCGGCCTGCCGCATGCCTCCGCCGAGCATCTTGCGCAACCGCCGCGCTCGCGCGATAAAAGGGAACGAGCCAGCAAGCACCGATCCTATCGGCGCTCCCAATCCCTTTGACAGGCAGACGGAAGCGGAGTCGAACGGCGCCACTAGCGTCGCTGCCGGGACGCCCAGTACAGCGGCCGCGTTGAACACGCGCGCGCCATCCAGATGGCACGAAAGCCCATGCCGGCGCGCGAGTGAAGTGGCAGCATCAACGTAGGCCAAAGACAGGGCCTTCCCGCCGATCGTGTTCTCGAGCGCGAGCAGACGCGTGCGGGCAAAATGCGGATCGTCTGGCTTGATGGCCTCTTCGATATCAGCGAGCGAGAGCGTCCCATCGGGCTGGTTGGTCAACGGCTGCGGCTGGATGCTTCCGAGCACCGCGGCACCACCTGCTTCCCAGCGATAGCAGTGGGCCTTCTGGCCGACGATATACTCGTCGCCGCGCTCGCAATGCGACATGAGTGCGATAAGATTTGCCTGAGTGCCCGACGACACAAGCAGGGCAGATTCCTTGCCGAGCATTTCGCAGACTTTTGCTTCGAGTCTGCCTACGGTCGGGTCGTCTCCGAAAACGTCGTCGCCCACTTCGGCTGCTGCCATTGCAGCACGCATTAAAGGGCCTGGTCTGGTAACGGTGTCGCTGCGGAAGTCGTAGCGGATTGCAGTGCTCATTGGATTTCCTTCAAAGAGCGGCAATCTTGGCATTTTGGTCGCGGCAGGCCAATACACAGCAGCGGCGAATCTGTTAGATAACAGATTCGCGACGATGAGTTGAACAGCATGCAGGTAACTGAATCCGTTTTGCCACGATATAAGCGACTCGCCCAGCAATTGTGGGAGGGAATCGTACATGCGGGACTTGACGAAGGTAGTCGCATACCGTCCGTGCGTACGCTGGCAGTGCAGCACGACGTCAGCCTCACTACTGCGGTGCAGGCCCTTCGCTGGCTGGAAACGCAGGGGCATATCGAGGCCCGCCCCCGTTCCGGATATTTTGTCGCCCGGCGACCGGAGCGCACGGGCATCGCGCGAGCAACCGGGTGGCCCAACCCACCTCCAGAACTCGATCCCCAGGCTCGTGATCACCTTGCTATGGTAGGTGCGCCGTGTGCGGTTCGTCTGGACCTCGCTGTCGGGGAGCCGTCGCTGTATCCGGTCGACAGGTTGAACGTCCTGCTGCGCCGCCGTGCGTATCAGCAACCGGATCTGGTCGGCGCGCATGCGCGGGGGGCGGGACACCCTGACCTGCGGCAAGAAATCGCTCGTCAGGCGATGCAGTATCGCTGCGAACTCGACCCGGACGAGCTGATTGTGACGAACGGTTGCATCGAAGCGCTGAATCTTGCGCTCAGGGCGGTGACGCGACCCGGCGATGTCGTGGCCGTCGAGTCGCCGACATATTTCGTGCTGCTGCAAATATTGGGCGCCCTCGAACTGCGCGTCCTGCCGATCCCGTGCCGCACCGGCACCGGGATGGATCTCGATGCGCTGAAACGTGCCCTCGATGAAACGCATGTCAAGGCGGTCGTCACGATCGCAAACGCCAATAATCCGATCGGCACCATCGCGACAGACGCAGACAAGGCGGCGCTCGTGAGCCTGTTACAGGAGCGCGACATTCCCCTGATCGAAGATGACATCTTTGGAGACGTCTGCTACGACGAGCTGCGTCCGCGTCCGGCACGTGCCTTCGATACGTCCGGCAATGTGCTTCTATGCGGCGGCTTCTCGAAGAGTCTGTGCCCTGGCTTGCGGCTTGGCTGGATTGCGGCGGGAAAGTTCAGTGAAAAGGTTCGGGCATTGAAGTACACCACCAGCATGGCCACGGCCGAATTGCAGCAGACCGCAGTCGCCGGGATGCTCTCCAGTGGCGGTTTCGCTTTGCACCTGAGACGGCTCAAATCTGCGCTGCAGGACCAGCAGCGTGCACTACGCGATGCTGTCCTTCGTCACTTTCCCGAAGGCACAGAAATCAGCCACCCGCGTGGCGGATTCGTTCTCTGGGTAAAGTTGCCAGCCACCGGCCACCCTCGCGTCAGCACGCGCCCTATGTTTGAACAGGCACGCGCCGAGGGTATCGGTTTTGCCCCAGGGCATTTGTTCGGTCAGGGCGGCGCCTACGATGATTGCCTGCGATTGAACGCCGGTTATCGTTGGACAAACGATGTGGAAAAAGCGGTCGAGCGTCTTGGCGCGCTAGCCCGGATCGCCGCTGCTGCGTCGCAATAGCGTGCGCGACACAGAGCAATGGCAACAGGCGCTAGATGAGCGACACATACACCACCGGCGGCCCCACAGGCTCACGAACGCGTCGCCTGTGGTCCTAACCGGCCGGACTCTGCTTGCTCAAGCCCGCGTCCGACAACGCGCACAGCGCGACGGCGGACCAGTCATGCTCAGCGCCGATGCCTTGCGAGCGCAAGCTCAAGAAGCGGTCGCGGACGAGGCTCGCGAGCGGTAGCGGAACGCCAAGTGCTTCGGCGGCCGCCAGCATCAGGCGGTTGTCTTTCTGGCCAAGCGGCAACGAAAAGCCCGCTGGCTGGAAGCGCTGTGCCGCAATCAGCGAGCCATAGATCTTGTACGGCGGTGCGTTGAAATTGGCGCTGGTCAGCAACTCCACGAGACGCATAGGGTCAATGCCCGCCTTCCCCGCTACTGCACATGCTTCACCCAATGTTTCGATAATCACCGAAAGCATGAAATTACCGATCAGCTTCACCAGGTTCGCCTGAGAAGGATCCGAGCCGACGATTCCAACCGACTGTCCTAGTTGTTCAAGCAGTGGCACCGCGACCTCAAGGTGCTCATCTGCGCCCGCGGCCATGATGAAGAGCTTACGCGCCGCTGCTGCATCGGGTCGGCCAAACACTGGGGCCGAGACAAAGCCCAGTCCGGCTTCACGGTACCTCGCTGCGTTGTCCTGTGCACAAGCCACGCTAATCGTACTCATCGAGATGTGCAGCGCGCCGCGCTTCAGCCCCGCGGCGATACCCGCATCGCCGAACGTGACTGATGCGTGCGCGGCATCGTCGGCCACCATCGTAAATATCACTTCAGCCGACTGTGCCGCCTCCGCGGGGCTTGCCGCAACGCTCGCGCCCGCTTTGCGTAGAGGTTCGGCACGCGCGGGACTGCGATTGAAAACATGTACGTCATGCCCGGACTCGATCAGGTTCATCGCAATCGCGGCGCCCATCGAGCCCAGACCTACAAAACCAATCTTCATGATGGAATTCCAAATAAACGGCCAAGCGGACAAGGCGCCGCTCAAACTGCAAATTGATAGACCTCGCGGCTGACCTCAGGTGTGACGTCGCCGTGTTCCCCCAGTGCAGTCATCCCGTGCTCTTCGAGCTTCGCGATCAGCGTCCCGATGGTGCTGCCGCCAATCTGATAGTCGCGCAGGCGGGTCCCCACGGTCATCCGCTCGAAGAACACTCGGGTCGCCGTGATTGCGGCAGTGATGCGTTCGTCGTCACTGCCTTTGGTGATGCTCCATACACGCTCGGCGTACTGCAGCAGCTTCTCCCGCTTCTGCTCGCGGCGCACAGTCAGCATCGCCGGCAGTACGATGGCGAGCGTTTGCGCGTGGTCGAGTCCGTGCAACGCGGTGATCTCGTGGCCCAGCATGTGCGTAGCCCAGTCCTGCGGCACACCTGCACCGATCAGACCGTTCAGCGCCAGGGTCGCCGTCCACATCAGGTTTGCACGCACATCGTAGTTGTGCGGCTCGGCAAGCGCTTGCGGACCAACTTCGGTCAGCGTAATGAGCAACCCTTCGGCAAAACGGTCCTGCACCCGCGCGTCGACCGGGTAAGTCAGATATTGCTCGACGATATGGACGAACGCATCGACCACGCCGTTGGCAATCTGCCGCGGTGGCAACGAATAGGTCGTCGTCGGATCGAGCACCGAAAAAACCGGATAGGTCGCGTCACTGCGGAACGGCAACTTGTCGCCTTTCGCGCGGTGGCTGATGACGCCGCCATTGTTCATCTCCGAACCGGTGGCGGGCAGCGTCAGCACGCTACCGAACGGCATCGCGTCACGCAGATCGGCCTGCCTGGCAAGAATGTCCCAAGGGTCTCCGTCAAACTTCAGCGCAGCCGCGATGAACTTGGTGCCATCGATCACCGAGCCGCCGCCTACAGCGAGCAGGAAATCGATGCCTTGCTCGCGGGCAAGCTCAACCGCCTGCATCAGGGTTTCGTAAGTTGGATTCGGCTCGATGCCGCCAAAGACGAACCAGGCGCGTTCACCGAGCGCAGCCTGCACTTGCGCGAGCACGCCGTTGCTCTTGATGCTGCCGCCGCCACACGTAATAAGAACGCGCGCGTCGGCTGGAACATACGCATCGAGCGCGGCAATCTGGCCTTCGCCGAAAATGATCCGGGTGGGGTTATGAAACGTAAAGTTCTGCATTGATTCTTTCTTCCTTACACTAATTTGGCTGATCGCCGCACCCGTTTCTTCATCTCATCGCATGATGCGGTTGTTCCGGATATCACTCCATAGCAGGAAGCGGCCGTCGCCGAACCACACGGGCCCCTCACTAAAGCGCATTCTCGTCGCAAGCCGCTCCACTGCGGCATTGGCAATGCGGTATTTCAGAAAGCGCGGATCGAGGACCTCCACCGCCGGATCCGGATAGGTTTCGCTCCGTCACCACATTGGAACCCCAGCCATCATTCATCTTCCACTTGCGATCCGCGGGGCCGGCAGCTCAGTCGTCCTTCTGGATATACGCTTCGAACGCCTGCTTGTAATCGGGATGCCAGCGCGACAGGGCCGGTCGATTCTCGACGATGTCTCCTGCAGCCCACAGAATGCGTCGCTCGTCGAGGGACCGAGGCACATCGTTGTCGGGGCACAGAATGTAGAAGTCGTTGGCGCCCAGCCGCTCCAACATGAAATCGACGGTCTGCTCAGGCGTCCAGGCAGCGGCCGGCTTCCCGATACGACCTTTCGCGGTAAGAGCCGTAAACACAAAGCCTGGGATTAGCAAATGCGCTCTGATCTGGCAGCCTGGCGTATTGCGCAATTCGTGCTGGAGCGCTTCGGTAAACGCCTTCAGACCGGCCTTGGACACGTTATAGGCCGGGTCGCCGGGCGGCGTCGTGATGCCCTGCTTCGAACCGGTGTTAATGACGAGGCCCGGGCGGCCGCGTGCGATCATCCCGGGCACGAAGGTCTGAGTGCCACGAATGACGCCCCACAGATTCACATCGAGCACCCGTTCCCAGTTAGCAGCCGCCCCGAACATGGCGCTACCCGGTTGAATCCCTGCGTTGTTCATGAGGATATCCGTACCGCCGAAGCGATCCCGAACCGCCGCCTCGAGGCGGCGCAGGTCCTCTGCGCGGCTCACGTCCGTCTCGACGGCCATCACATCGTTTCCTCCTCGCACCGCAAGGCTGCCAATCTCCTGCGCCGCACGCATGAGGTGGTCCTCACCTAGATCCGCGATGCAGACACGAAGTCCAAGCTGCGCGAACCGCTTCGCAGCAGCGAGTCCAATGCCGGCTGCACCGCCCGTCACGACAGCAACCGATCCGGGAGTAAAAGCAAAGTGTGTCATCAATAGTTCTTCCTGGTTGTTCATAAAACGTCAACCGGCGACAGACCGTGGCCGCCGACAAACGCAGCGACTGACAACGGCCATTCCCTATTCACTTGATATTGCTCATGGTTCACTCCAGCCGCGCGCAGGGCGATTCACCCGTGGGTTAACCGCCGTTCAGCCACCTCTTTGGACACGAGGATATCGCCGATAATTTACATCGTCAACTGACGACTTATATTTTTGCGAAGGGCCAGACCATCAAACAAATGGCAAGGAAGTCACAAGCGTCAGGCTGCACAGCGCGCCACACGAGGACGGTCGAGTTAAAGCGGAAGCAGCAGGACCGCCACACTCGCCAGGCCGCCATCTGCAGTCCTTCAACCGAGGAGTAAAGAAACAGTCGAAGCCGCCATCGCGTCAACAGCGTGTCGTTGTACTCGCTGTAGAACGTATTGAGCCTGCTTTCAATCGACACACTGCGGTCGTTCAATTGAACAAACCACATTGCGTTGAAGATCCCTGCAATCTCGTGCGTGTGAACTACGTCGGTCAAAGCGGGCTTTGGGGCCTTCATGACTCTCTGGTTTCTGCAGCGCTAAAATAAGTCTTCGCACGACGACTTATGTTTTGATAGAGTAGATTCTTCGGGAGCATGGAGCGCACCTCGCCATGCACCCAATGTGGACATGCACTATCTCAGGCCGTCGCGAAACAAGCGTTGTCTGCGAGTGTTGGCAGCAGTTAGCGGCCCCAAACCAGGGTGTTTTCAGGATCTGCCAATCAAACCGATTCAGGTTCGTCCGCGTCTCGCCGCCAGTCGGCCATCATCGCGCTGATCGTCGTGCGCAGCTCAAATCCGCGAAGGCCGCAACCGAGGAAGCCGGAGAGCGCTACCGCAGCATGGTTCTGTCAGCGTTCCAGCAGGTTGAAGACACCTTGCCCTGCTGTCCTACCTCGGCAGCGCGCTTAGCGAGCAACGGGAGGCGGCAGATGCAGCCCAGTACTCGGTCGATCTCGCGTTGCGCCAATACCGGCAACGCACCGTGGGTCACCTCGATGTCGTGCAGGCGCAGACCGTAGCACTCGACGCACAACGCAGCGAGCTCGATATCCAGACGCGTCAGCTGAGCGCAAATGTGCAACTCTTGCACGCGCTCGGCGGAGGATGGTCGAGCGACGAGCTCACGCAAGCGGCTGCAGCCCCGGCACTCGTCGCGACAACAATGGAACACAACGCAAATTGAAAGTCTATGCAGCTATACGGCAACGAACGAACGGCAGCAATCGCGCATCGGCGCGCAGAACACGGCGCGCAACGTCAGCAAGGGACAGTGTGATGAAAGGCATTTCCACGAGGCAGCAATCGGCCACCGCCTTCCTGGTGGTTATCATGGCGTTCCTGATCAACATGATGGGAACAACCTTACCGACCGCGATCTATCGATACTACCAACTGCAGTACGGCTTCACAGCAACCGTCATCACGGTGATTTACGCCTGCTATGCGATTGGTGTCCTCGGTGCGCTGCTGACCGTCGGCAACTGGTCGGATCAACTTGGTCGTCGGCGCATGCTGCTCGCCGGTCTATGTGCCTCGGCGGCGTCAGCGGTAACCTTCCTCCTGAGCGGTGGGCAATGGGGTCTCATGCTGGGGCGACTGCTCTCGGGTGTCTCGGCTGGCATCTTTACCGGAACCGCGACCGTCGCGGTGATCGAACTCGCGCCGCCTGCATGGCGCAGGCACGCCACCCTCGCGGCCACCGCCTCCAACATGCTGGGCCTGGGTTGCGGCCCGTTGTTGAGCGGGATACTCGTCGAGTTCCTGCCACGGCCGATGCAAATTCCGTATGTCGTGCATCTGGTACTCGTTGCGATTGCAATGGTGGGGGTATGGAGTGCGCCGGAAACAGCACAGCTTCCGGAACGCGTGAAACTCGGGTTTCAAAGAATCTCATTGCCCGCCGAGGTACGCGGCGTGTTCGTACCAGCGGCGGTAGCCGGGTTTGCCGGGTTCGTCGTGGTGGGCTTCTTTGCTGCCGTTGCACCGCAACTGATCCGGGCCGTACTCGACTATCACAGCGGTGTCGTAATTGGCGCGATCGTGTTCCTGCTTTTTGCATGTTCGGCTCTTGGGCAGACGGTACAGGCTTCCATCACGCCACGCTGGCGGCAGCCCGGCGGATGCATTGGGCTGCTTGCCGGCTTGCTGGGTGTCGCGCTGTGCGTGCCGGAGCGCTCACTGGTCGCGCTGCTGATCGGCACGGCACTGGCTGGAATTGGACAGGGAATCAGCCTTCGCGCGGGACTGGGAGAGCTGGCGGCGAAAAGCCCGCCCGACCGGCGGGCCGAGGTTACATCAAGCTTTTTCGTCGTGCTCTATGTCGCAATCTCGCTCCCCGTGATCGGCCTGGGCATGGCTGTGCAGGTCGCCGGCATTCAACGCGCCACGCTAATCTTCTCTGGCTTGACGGTCCTGCTTGTCCTGATCGCGCTGCTTCTTCTCCTGCGCGTCGAAGCTCGTGGAATTCCAACGACAGACACAGGACGAGGCTAACCGATTCGTACAACTCGCTCGACGTGCGCCCTTTGATGCGCCTCATAATCTCGCTCGGCGCCGCCTCTCGCCTTACGGTCCCGGCTGGCCACAGACGCTGCTCGCGACAGCGGCGTCATTGCTGGACCGCCCCCGACCGGCGCAAGTGCACGCCGACGACGCGCCGCGTAAAGTGCAGCGCACCGCATACCACCAGGACGTCGATTGCGAAACCCATATGGATCGCATGCACGACGGCGGCCTGACCGCCTCCGAGCGCCAGGCTGCGCGAGACAAGCGTGCCAATCGTGGCCGTTCCCAGCATGCCGCCGACCATCCGCGTCGACTGGATCAGCGCGGTCGTAATGCCGAAGCGAGTAGGCCCGCTCAATTCCTGCGCAAAGACGTTCAGGTTGTTGAAGATGAAGCCGAGCCCGACGCCAGCCACACCCATCGATGCAGCGCCCAGCGCATGAGGGCTAGTTCCGCTGAGCATCGTCGCGCCGATGCAGCCCGCGCCGATCAGCGCAAAGCCGACCGTGACGATTGTCATCGGCGCACGCAAACGCGTGACGATCCGCGTATTCGCGAGACTGCCGAGTGCCAGGCCCACAGGTAGCGGCGTTACCGCGATGCCGGCCGCCTGCGGTGTCATGCCGAAGCCCGTTTGCAGCAGCAGCGGCATAAAGAAAAGCAGCGAAAACATCGCGAAGCCCGCGGCAAACGACAGCAGGAAGAGCAGCACGAGATTGCGGTCGGCGAACAGGTCGACCGGCAGAATCGGATGCGCGTGGCGTTTCTCGCACTCGTACAACAAGACACATGAGCCGATCGCAATCGCGACAAACGCGAGCATTGAGGAGGCAAGCCCCCTGGTGGGCAGCCGCTCGATGCCCATTTGCAGCGATCCGAGCAGGATCGACAGCAACAGTGCGCCGGTCCAATCGATTGTGGTGCGCTGTCTGTCCCGTTGTTCGATACGAGGCAGATACCGAATCGAGCAATAGAGGCCGGCAAGCCCGACGGGCAGGTTGACGAGAAACGTCGCGCGCCAGCCATAGACAGCGCTCAGGAATCCGCCGAGGAACGGCCCGGCTGCCGTCGCGATTCCGTAGGAACCCGCCATCACGACCTGCCAGCGCACACGGGCGTGCGGATCGGGAAACAGATCGGGGATCGACGCGAATGCTGTGCCCACCATCATTCCGCCGCCGATCCCCTGCAGCGCCCGTGCGAATACAAGCATCCCCACGCCTGGCGCGAGTCCACATAGCGCAGACGCGACCACAAACGTGGTGATCGATGCAATCACGAAGCCCTTGCGGCCGAAATAGTCGCCGAGTCGGCCGAAGATGGGTACCGACACGACGGACGCAAGCAGATAAACGCTTGCAATCCACGCGTAGTATTCAGCGCCATTCAGATCGGCGACGATGGAAGGCAGCGCCGTACTGACGACCGTCTGATCGAGTGCGACGAGCATGTTGACGAGGCCGATACCGAGCATCGCCAGCAGTGATTCACGAAATGAGCGAGCAACGGCTGTGTCATGCTGCACAGAACGACCTTCTTCGCGCCCCATTAACGCCTCCATGACCGTTCTCGATCGCTGCCTGGCGCGAGCTTGTTCGGTTTGTTCAGTGCGTGCCGATCTGCACGGATTCGCAGCCATCTTCGAATGGCTGGCACGCGATCAGCTGGTTTTGCGACACCGGTGTCGTGCCGGCGCGGCCCTGAAGCAGCGCTTCCTGATACATCCGCTGCCAGAGTCCTTCAACCGCATAAGGATCATTTCCGATCAGAACGGGCGCGAGTAATTGCTAGACTGCCACGCGCAGCAGTTCGCCGCCTGCGCTGCCGACGTAGCAAAAGCCGATACCCTCGACGCCGTCGCTCGAGCGGACTTTGACGAGACCATACTCGCGTTTCGCCACCGTCCGCGTGGCGAACGAAGTCACGCGTTCCAGTGGAACGACGGCCGTGCAAACGGAAATCGATTCGATTCGTGGCATTTCCAGCACTCCTCCTGTTGAACGGTGGCCGCGCGTTTCAGGACACGCACTCACTCGCAATGAATTGTGATAACCCGTGACGATCAAAAACAGTATCCTGTGGTTTCTTTAAAAGATAAAAGTTTTATCGATGGACTCTCGTTATCTGCAGAGCTTTGTCTACGTGGTCGAACTCGGATCAATCGCGGAAGCCGCGCGTCGACTCGACCTGACGGCGGCCGCCGTGGCCAAACGCGTGAAGATGCTCGAAGCCGAACTGGGGACGAAACTCGTGCGCCGTTCCGGCCGCACGGTCGCAACGACCGAGGCCGGCGAACGCATCCTTAATCGCGCCCGCACGGTGCTTCATGAAGTCCGCGACCTGAAGTCCGATCTGCACGACGCGCCAGTCCTGGCCGGCCAGCTGCGCCTCGGCGGCACGCCGACGATGATGACGAGTCTGATCCCGGACGTCCTTGCGAAACTGCTGACTCGTCATTTACAGATCGATATCTATCTCGAACCCGGTACTTCGACGGATCTGTACCGCAAGGTCGTGAGCGGCGACCTCGATGCCGCAGTGCTCGTGCAGCCGCTTTTCGAGCTGCCGAAAAGCTGTGACTGGCACACGTTCCGCGAGGAACCGCTGGTGCTGTTGACGCAGGCATCGATGCAGGTCACCGATCCGCATGCGACGCTCCAGACAGAGCCGTTTCTGCGCTATGACCGCAATGTCGTCGGGGGCCAGCTCGCCGACGGCTATTTGCGACAGCACGGCATCAAGCCCCGTCAGCGCTGCGAGCTCGACGGGCTCGATGCGCTCGCGGTAATGACGGATCGCGGGCTTGGCGTGTCGCTCGTTCCCGATTGGCTCATGACGCGCTTCGCGGGCCTGTCGCTGGCGAAATGGCCGCTCCCGCATCCGTTCCCCAAGCGCGTAGTGGGGCTGTTGTGGAACCGCTCGTCGGCGCGCGTGCGCCTCGTGCAAGAGTTTCGGGAGGTGACCGTCGAATTGTTGAAAGAAAACCTGCACGGCGCTGACGCGTAAGCCATTTCCACCGCATCCGAAACGACTCTTTGCCGGGCGCAAGGGCGCGCAGGCACGGTTCGACGCTCACGCGGATAGCGAGAACGATGATTCGCCTGGCCGGACCAAAAAATAATTAGTGTTTGAAGCAACCGGCCACCACTTCTTCATGCGCCTATCGCACGCGATACTCCTGTCGCCAGCGATAGCGGGACGCTTGTCGTTCATTCAGGCAACACATGAACGCTTCGCCAATTTGCCCGCCACGGCAACCGATAACATCAAGGTGGGCCAGGAGACTGTCATGTTCGTCCGTACCTCTCTCGCCCCGGCGTTTGAATCGAATGACGCCGATTGGCTTTTCAGGCGTGTCGCATTGCGTTTCATGCCGCTGCTGTTCGTTGGCTACGTGGTTGCATATCTCGACCGTGTCAACGTGGGCTTCGCAAAACTGCAGATGGTCAACAGCCTGCACCTCAGCGAAGCTGCGTATGGACTCGGCGCAGGACTGTTTTTCGTCGGCTACTTCTTTTTTGAGGTGCCGAGCAACCTGCTGATGCATCGATTCGGCGCACGGCGCTGGATTGCACGCATCATGGCGACGTGGGGGGTGCTGTCGATTGCGACGGCCTTCGTGCAGACGCCGGTGATGTTCTACGTCATGCGATTCTGTCTCGGCATCGCGGAGGCCGGCTTCTTCCCCGGCATGGTCCTCTACCTGACCTACTGGTTTCCGTCTCACCGCCGCGGCAAGATGATCGCGCTGCTGATGGCGGGCAATCCGGTTTCGGGTATTTTCGGCGGCCCGCTCTCCGGGTCTATCATGCAAGTGATGCACAACACCTGGGGAATGGCCGGCTGGCAGTGGCTTTTCATCATCGAGGCATTGCCCGCAATCGTGCTTGGGGTTGTGGTCTTCTTCTATCTCGACGACCGTATTGCCGACGCAGAATGGCTCAGCCCCGATGAAAAGCGCATGATCCAGGACGAGATCGATGCAGATGCGTCGACGCACACACACGGCTCGGTGCGGATGGTGTTCACGTCGGGGCGCGTTTGGCTGCTGTGCCTGATTCTGTTCGGCATCGTAATGGGCTCATACGCGATCGGCTTCTGGCAGCCGACGATCATCCGCGGCACCGGCATCCGCGATCCGTTCATGATCGGCCTGTTGACGATGATCCCGTACTCGGTCGCACTCGTTTCGATGATCACGGCTGGCCGCAGCGCCGACCGCACGCGCGAGCGGCGGCTGCATGTCGCCATGCCCGCGGTTGTGGCCGCGCTCGGATTCACGATCTGCGCGTTCAACGGCGACCATGCACTGCTGTCGATGATCGGGCTCACTCTCGCAGCGAGCGGTGTCGTGACCGCGTTGCCGATGTTCTGGGCGCTGCCTACCGCGTTCCTCGGCGGCACGGGAGCGGCAGCGGGCATCGCGTTGATCAACTGCACAGGCAATCTCGCCGGGTTCATCAGTCCGTCCGTAATAGGGTGGCTGAAGACGGTCACGCATACTTTGACGTCGGGGCTGCTCGTCGTCGCGGCTTCGCTGACGTTATCCGCTGTGCTGATCCTCGCGCTGATTCCCGCGCGGCTGGTGAACAAGTGATGTCGATGCGCCGGGGTTTCGCCTACCCGCCGATATCACCGATGACGACAACACCGCCTCCAGTGGCCCGCCCCAAGAGCACCAACGTGCGCACCGCGCCCCGCTGCACACGGGAACGCTGGCTGGCCCTTCGAACACCAGCTGATTCTTTGTCGAAAAGGCGGCCCAAGGTCTCCGTGCCCGTATTCACGGCGCCGTAGGCCGCCGTCAAGCGCATACGCAAACTGAGACGTACTATGAGTACTCTCAAGCCGAGCTAATGCTAATCACCTGTCGCAATTCCCATCAAATTGAACATTGTGGATATTTTGAAAAGTTGCATTGTACTGGTCTCCAACTCAGCGGATGGTCACCTGTCGACTTACGAGCTCGACACATCGACACCAACGTTGCGTGCCAGCGAACGGCATGCGATCGGCTCCCAGGTGATGCCGCTCGCGGTCTGCGCCGATCAGAGGACGATCTACGCAGCGACGCGAGGCGTCGCGCCGTCGCTCGTAAAATGTGCGCTGGATACGCGCACCGGTCATCTCACCGACGAATACCGCATTGCGATCGATGCAAGCCTCGTATCGATCGCGACGGACCGATCGGGCCGCTTTCTGTTCGGCGCATCGTACGGCGGCCACGAAGTGATCGTGTACAGTGTCGCGCGGCTGGATAGCGGTGACAGCACTCCGCTCCAAACCCTGTCCGGCGTTCGAAATGCGCATGCCGTGGTTGTATCGGACGACAACCGTTTTGTCTACGTGACGTCTCTCGGCAACGACGAGCTACTCTGCTGCGAGATCGACGAGAACCAGACGCAGTTGCTTACAGTGGTCGATACCGTGTCGTTTGAAGACGGCTTCGGTCCGCGTCACATGCGTCTGTCGCCCGGCGGAGAATGGCTCTACGTTCTCAGCGAATTTCGTGCAACCGTTGCCGTGTTCCGGCGCGACGCCGCCAACGGCAAGCTGGGACTGCACGGCGTATCTCCGCGTGCAAGCGTCCTTGCCGGGATGAACGATGGCTTTGCGCGGCCTCCCGCTACCGATCCACAGCCAGACCCGACAACGCTTTCATCGCTGATCTGGGCCGCAGATATCCATGTACGTCCCGATGGCCGCTTCGTCTATATCTCCGAACGTACGACGAACCGCCTCCTCGTGCTGCGCGTGAGATCTGACGGCATGCTGGAACATGCCGGCCACGTCGAAACCGAAGCGCAACCGCGCGGCTTCTGTATCGATCCGTCAGGTCGGTTTCTCGTCGTATGCGGTGAGAGATCGACGCGTGTCTCGCTATTCAGCATCGACGCGGAATCTGGCGCATTGGCGCTATGCTCATCCAGTGGCGGCGGTCAAGGCGCAAATTGGGTTGAGATCGTCGCCCGAACCTGGGCACCGCGTATTTAGCTTCGGCACATCCGCAGAGGGGGAGGTTTTCGCCGCAACGACGAACGTAAGGAGAATCACCTGGCAAATACATTGCTGCCATTTTATTTGTTTCATATCGAACGTTTAGCTTAACTATACTCAGGCATTGATGCGCCGCCAAAGGCAGTATCGATGTACGAGACGGAGCGCCGTCCGGAGGTTTATTTTATCGACGACGTGCTCGCCCGTCCGGCTGCGTCCCTGAGCAATCTGGAGGAAATTTTGACCAGGTTACTGGATGAGAACGCCAAAGGCGTATATCTGATCGCAGTGACACCATTTACAGATGACGGCAATCTGGATCTGGTGAGCACCGACCGAATGGTGGATTTCTATCTTGAAGCCGGGGCGGCTGGCCTGACGATCCTCGGCATCCTGGGCGAAGCGACCAAGCTCACAGCGGAGGAGTCGCGCACGTTCGTCAAGCGCGTACTGTCCAGAGTAGCAGGCCGCGTACCCGTTGTGGTCGGGGCTTCGGCATCGGGTTTTGCGCCAATGCGCGAACTGGCGTCGAGCGTGATGGACATGGGCGCCTCCGGCGTTATGGTGGCGCCCGCGCCGACGCTGCGCACCGACGAACAGATCGTGGCGTATTTCGATATGGTCAACGCAACGCTTGGCGAACGCTGCCCCTGGGTCTTGCAGGATCACCCTGTGTCTACCGGTGTGCAAATGTCCACAACGGTGATACTGCGCATCATGAAGAATTCGGCGACATGCGTCATGCTGAAACACGAAGACTCGCCAGGACTTGCCAAATTGTCTGCGATCCGCGCCGCAAGCGAGAAAGGCGACGTCAGGCGGCTCTCAATACTCACTGGCAACGGCGGCGGCTTGTTCTTGCCAGAGGAACTGACACGGGGCGCCGATGGCGCGATGACCGGCTTCGCCTACCCCGAAATGATGGTTGACGTGTGCAAGGCTCACGCAAGCGGGGACATTGACCGGGCGCACGACATTTTCGACGCGTATTTGCCCCTTGCACGATATGAGCAGCAGTCGAACATCGGTCTTGCGGTGAGAAAGCATTTGATGGCGCAACGAGGAGTTCTCGCCTCGTCAGGGCTCCGCAAGCCCGGCCCCCGATTGTCGGAGGCTGATATCGCCGACGTCGACCGCCTGGTCAGAAGGCAGACGAAGAGACTGCGCGAACTTCAGTAGCAACTGCTGGCTGGCGGGGCGATCCCGTCGCGCCAGCATCCTGCCCGCCGGACGGCGCGCCAACAGTGGATCGCACCACGAAATGCTGACTTCACTACTGCTGCGGGCTGGTCGACTCGTCTGCAGGTTCCGCGACAGCATCGATTTCGATACGCACGCCGTTGAGCGCGCATCCGATAGTGGTTCGTACGGGGGCGGCACTCCCCATCACTTTGGCATAGACGGCGTTGAACCGCTGAAATTCGCTCATGTCGGACAGATACACCTGGACGCGAACGAGCCGGCTGAAATCAGTGCCGGCGTCTTCCAGAACAAGGCGCAAATTATTGAGCACCGCGGTCGTTTGCTCTTCGATCGTGTCGCCGACAATGTTTCGTTCGGGATCTCGGGGGACCTGACCCGCCACAAAAATCAGACCACCCGCGCGGCGCCAGAGACTATAGTGGCCACCCTTCGACGGTTGCCTGGTAGATTCGCTCATCGGTTAAGTCCTAAGCTAGAGGGAAAAATCGACAAGGGTCCGCGTGCGCTCGCCTCTCAACGGTCACTACATCAATGCTAGTGGTCGGCGGAGGGGTCACGTTATGAGGCCCCAGCGGTTCAATCTAACACTACTTTGGCAGATTTGTGGTAAACCTCCGAAGCGATCTTTTCCCGGACAAGCCCAGGTTCACTCCGTCGCGCCTGCCTGGCGCAGCGCATCGGCCGCCGCCGTATTGCGCTGTGCGATAGCCATTTGCAGTGCGGTGCCGCCGCGCGCATCCACGTGGTTCGCGTTGGCGCCGTGCGCCACCAGCACCGGGATCATGTCGAGGCGGCCAAACAGCGCCGCAAACGAGAATGCGGTTTCGCCGGCATTGTTGGCCTGATCGATATTGCAGGGCGTATCCAGCAGTATCTTTGCGATGTTCGTCTCGCCCTTGAAAAGTGCGCCCATTAGTGCGGTATTGCCGTGCTGATCCGCCGCGCACGCATTGGCGCCGGCGGCAAGCAAGGCCTTGAGCGTGTCCGGATGATTGTCATACGCGCTAAGAATCAGCGCCGTGTATCCCTCAGGCGTCTTTGTTTCGAGCGGATAGTGCGCGTCGATCAGTAACTGGACGATATCGGTTCGTCCGGCACGCGCCGCGGCAAACCAGTCGTCGGTGTACTTCGATGCGGCCGCTGTGTTATCTGCTCCCGAGTACCCTTGCGACAGGTACATGTGCTGCGCGCAACCCACCGTCATCAATACCGCTATGGCCGCGGCCGCCGCGCTGCGAATCCTGCGCCGCGCGGTAGAAATGCATTGCATGTGTGCTCCGTCGAAAGTCGGTTGCGGGCAAAGATGAGCCTGCTCGCGCAGGCTCAACGCTACGGCTTAGTTTTCGCTCAGGTGCGCAGCCGTACTCTGCACCCTGGACAGATCCGCGTGCGTCGCCTTCGCAAGACGGGTTCCGTAGTCGGAATCAGCCTTGTAGAAGTACGACAGCATCGCGTACTTGTTCGCATCGTTCGTTACGTGTGAGAGGTCCGCCGACAGCGCCGTCACCAGGTCCGTCTTGTCCTGATCGGACAAGGTGCGGTAGTACTCGCCGGCCTGACGGAAGTCGAGCGTCTTGTGGATCGCCTGTTGCTGGATCGTACCCGACACCGGTGTCCGCACGGCCTTGTACTTCGGCTGCTCGGAGATTTCGTTGATACCGGAGGGCTCGTAGTTGACTTCACCCTTGCGGTCGCTGCCATTCATGAAGCCGTCCTGGTTGTTGTTGTTCACAGGCACAACAGGACGGTTGATCGGCAGATCCATGTAGTTCGGTCCGAGACGGTACATCTGCGTATCGGCGTAGGCGAACAGGCGACCCTGCAACATCCGGTCTTCGGAAGGCTCGATACCCGGCACGAGGCGCGACGGCGCAAACGCGGACTCTTCCGTGGACTGGAAGTAGTTGTCCGGAATGCGGTTGAGCGTCATGGTGCCGATCTTTTGCTCAGGAATCGACGTCGGCCATACCTTCGTGTCGTCCAGCGGGTCGAAGTCGTACTTGGCCAGATCCTTCGGCGACATCACCTGGATATACAGGTCCCACTGCGGATACGAATGTGCCTTGACCGAGTTGTACAGGTCGTTGGTCATCATGTTCCAGTCGGCGCCGATCGAATGCGGGATGTCTTGCGGGCGGATGCCCTGGACGCCCTGGCGGCTCTTCCAGTGGAACTTCACGTAGTGAACTTCGCCCTGAGCATTGACAAACTTGAACGCGTGCACGGCGAAGCCATCCATGTGACGGTACGAGTCAGGCATGCCCTCGTCCGTGTACAGGTGCGTCAGCATGTTGGTCGCTTCGGGCGAGTGAGCGAAGAAGTCGAAGGCCAGGTTCGGATCCTGCACGCCGGTCACTGCCGACGGTTTGTTCGCATGCACGAAGTCCGGGAACTTGATGGCGTCACGGATAAAGAACACCGGCCAGTTGATGCCGACCATGTCCCAGTTGCCTTGCTGCGTGTAGAACTTGATCGCGAAGCCGCGCGGGTCGCGAGCCTGCTCCGGCGATCCGCGATAGCCCATCACAGTCGAAAAGCGGACGAAGACTGGGGTCTTCGTGCCCGGCGTGAACACCTTGGCCGTGGTCAGCGAGCTGATGTCGGTACTCGGCACGAACTCGCCGAAGAGGCCGGTGCCACGCGCGTGAACGACGCGCTCAGGAATGCGCTCGCGATCGAAGCGCTGCAGTTTCTCAATGAGATTCGAGTCCTGCAGCACAACCGGGCCTTCGGGACCGGCGGTCTCGGAGTTCTGATTGTCGGCGACAGGCGCGCCAGTGTCACGGGTCATCACGCCTTCCGCGTGAGCCAGTTCAGCAAGACCGATGGCCGAGACAACGGAGAGAATGCTTACTGAGAGATAAGCCTTAGATCTTTTCATGGTGGATTCCTTTTTAACACGGGGCGCGAGGGCATGTCAGGTCGCGGAAGCGCGATCGTCGATTCCGAGGGCAGCTAGTTCGTGCTCGACGTCAACCTCTGGCACAACCGCTGCTGCATCTTAGGGCGGCAATTCAGACATTCAGGAGACGGGGAGATGACAAATTTTTCATGCCTCGCGCTATTGAATTGATCAAAAAAATCTATTGCCAAAGTGGAGGTTGAAAGCTCACGCTCGTTGTCCATCGTAACGACGTGATATCAATCGTCCAGAAAGACCTTTGGCTTAACCGTCGAGCCGATCCGATTGTGGACGAAATCAGCGTTGGCGACGGTCGATGTATCGTCCTCGATCAAGCGTATCGGCAGGCAGTTGCCTTTGATGTAAGGCAATCCTGCCTTGACGTACTGTGCAAGTGCTTGCGCTTCGTAGATATGCCGCATGGGAAGACTCGCGGCACCGGTCCTGAATCGGCCACTGCCGCATGCTCTCCGCGACTTTCGCTCTTAGCGCCTTACTCTTCTGGCCGTAAGGCTCCTAACATCGACGTGTCGACCAGAAAGCCAGCCGAAAGTAACCTGTTTTATACGCGTCACAGGAGGCACTTACGCCACCTAACTCATATGGATTCCTACATGTCAATCGAAAGACTTCCCCGGTCCTTTCAAGCAGGCGCCCTCAAGGTAACCGCCCCAGTGTGCGCAGGTGTCGCTATGCTCGGCGTTACCGCCAGCTGACGCGACGAACGCACATAACCTGGATCCAGCTTCGCCCTGTGGGTGATTCTGGCCAAGGGCGAGCGCTTCGATCCGTCGTATGTGCCGACTCGCCTGGCGCCCGCTGACCGTGGCACCGCAACCGCATGACCGGATAGAGCTTGCTAAAAAGGGAAAGTCCTTATATGCGGTATGGTCTGCGCGCCTATTGGATCTATAAAGACAAACCATTGGCAGTCGGGTGTCGCAAACCATAGCATGCTGCTCAGCCCATCCGCCGACTCATTGTCCTTACATGCAACTGCTCTCGATCGGGATCAATCACCACACCGCGCCGGTCGCCTTGCGCGAACGCGTGGCGTTCCCGCTTGAACAGATCCGACCCGCGCTGCAGACGCTGAGAGCCGCCTGGCGGGGGCGCAACAGCGTGCGCGGCGGGGCGGCGCACACTGCGCCGGCGGCTGAACCCCCCGCCTTCAGCAGCGACGCGCTCTCCGAAGCGGCGATCCTGTCGACCTGTAATCGCACCGAAATCTATTGCGCGAGCGATGACCCAGCCGCCCCTGAGCACGCGATTGCGTGGTTGTCCGCATATCACGGCATTCCGGCTGACGAGCTGGCGCCACATGTCTACGCGCTGCCGCAATCGGAGGCGGTGCGCCATGCGATGCGCGTCGCCTCGGGCCTCGACTCCATGGCACTCGGCGAAACGCAGATCCTCGGTCAGATGAAGGAGGCGGTGCGCGCCGCGTCCGAGGTCGGCGCGGTGGGCACCTACCTGAACCAGATGTTTCAGCGTACCTTCTCCGTCGCCAAGGAAGTGCGCGGCCAGACCGACATCGGTGCACATTCGGTATCGATGGCCGCGGCCGCGGTGCGGTTGGCGCAACGGATCTTCGACGAAATCTCGAGCCAGCGCGTGCTGTTCATCGGCGCGGGCGAGATGATCGAGCTGTGCGCTACCCATTTTGCGGCGCGAGCGCCCCAAGCGCTGGTAGTCGCGAACCGCACCCCCGAGCGCGGCAGCAATCTGGCCAATCGCTTCCGCGGTCAGGCTATTCCGTTGGCGGATGTGCCCGAGCGGTTGCACGAGTTCGACATTGTGGTGTCGTGCACCGCGTCGACGTTGCCGATCATCGGCCTCGGCGCAGTCGAGCGCGCAGTCAAGGCGCGCAAACGCCGGCCGATCTTCATGCTCGACCTCGCGGTGCCACGTGATATCGAGCAGGAAGTTGGGCAGCTCGAAGACATCTTCCTGTACACGGTCGACGATCTGGGCACGATCGTGCGCGAAGGCACCTCGATGCGCCAGGCCGCGGTCGCGCAAGCCGAAGCGATCATTGAGACGCGGGTTCAGGGGTTTATGCGGTGGCTCGAGCAGCGCAGCGTGGTGCCGCTGATCCGCCATATGCACACGCAGGCAGACAGGCTGCGGCGAGTTGAACTCGAGCGTGCGCAGAAAATGCTCGCACGCGGCGACGACCCTGCCGCAGTGCTCGAAGCACTGTCGCATGCGATCACCAATAAATTCATCCACGGTCCGACGCATGCGCTCACGCATGCTTGTGGCGACGATCGTGACAAGCTCGTCAACCTGTTGTCCGGCTTCTACAGTCATTCAGGGTCGCCCGGGCGTTAGCGGCGCTCGCTGCATTTCTCTGCCGGCGCGCGCTGTCACTCTAATGAGAAAGCGACGCAATACCGGCCAGCGCGAGCTATCGCCTGTAAGGCGACGGCGCCGTGTCAATCACGTTCACGCGAAACATGGACGAAGCGAAGACCTTCTCCCAAAGTACACTGAAATACTTGCGGCGTGGACACTGGCTGGTATGTCACTGGTGACAGTGATCGCACCGTAACGGTCGCGGTGTTGGCGGGCATCACGCGATACTGAATCAACTCGAGCACCGCCGCGCCGTCAGGCCTTACGGTAAGGTGCTCGTCAGCGAAATCGATGCCATTGGCAGGCACTTCCATGAAATCACGTATCGCAAATCCGCCAGATATTGCGGCAGCCGGCGTCGCGCTCCCTGACCGAGCAGGGCGTGATCGTCAGGTACGCCAGAAGGCGTGAAGGTCGCACCCCTGAAGGGGACTCTAGCCTTTACGACGGCGTGGATTCAGGCAGAGCGTGGAAAATACAGCGCGAAGGTCGTGTTGTCGCGATTGCTCACAACTTCCACCTTGCCCCGATGCGACTCCATGATCGACTTCACGATCGCAAGACCCAACCCGGTGTTCTTGGCTGACCCGTGTCTCGCCGCATTGACTCGATAAAACCGGTCGAAAATTTTCTCGATGTGCTCAGGGGGAATGGGCTGCCCCTTATTCGTGACCTCGATGGTCACATAGCCTTCCGATTCGTACGTACGCAGTTCGATGTCGGTTCCCACCGCGGCGTGATCCAGTGCATTGGACATCAGGTTGCTGACTGCCCGGCGAAACATGGTTGGGTCCGCGGAGATCGTGGCGTTGCCATCGATGACGAAGCGGACCCCCGTCCCTTCGGCGATGCCTTGAAAATACGAGGTAAGCCTCGCGAGCTCGCCGCGGCAGTCTACTTCACCCAGCTTGAAATACTGCTTTGAATTGTCGTTTCGCGCGAGAAACAACATGTTCTCAATCATTCGATGAAGACGCTCGCACTCTTCAATATTGGAGTCGATCAGGTTTTCGTATTCTTCCGTCGTCCTAGTGCGGGACAGCGTGATTTGCGACGAACTGATCACGTTCGCTAACGGTGTTCGCATATCGTGAGCCAGATCCGACGAAAACTGGCTCAGGCGCATGAACGCCCGTTCCAGACGGTCAAGCATGCGATTGACCGATACCGCAATTTCCTGCAATTCGATGGGACCCGCGCTGATATCGAGGCGCTCGTTCAGCCTGTGCGCTTCAATGGTTGACGTCTGACGGCCAATCGCTTTTACAGGCGAAAGTCCCCTGCCCGCTATTGCATAACCCAGGATGCCCATCAAGATCGACCCCGCGGCAATCGCTAGCCAAACATCGACTTGATAGGTGTCGAGTAGCGATTGCCGTTCCGCCGCCACGTGCGCGAGAACGACGCGAATCCCTTCGCCTGAGGGCAGAGTTTCGTCCGCAAAGATGCAGCGGGACGTTCCGATGGTTGGGGGATCACACGTATACGCCGTATGTTGACCGGGGTGACTTGACCCGATAGATCTCAACTCGCGCGACGGCTTGTTCGAATGCTGGACCAGGATGTCGCCGCGGCTGTTCGCGATCAGGAGATAGACGGCAGGATGCGACTGCAGCACTTCATGGAAAACCGCACTTTTTTGGCGCAGCACCTGTGTTGAACCGAAATCGCGAGCCTGTTGTAGAAACTGATCCAGCTTCTCGGCGATCTCGGTGTCATCTCGCCGTTGGAGTTCGAGCCCTAGCGTGTTGTATAGCAGACCACCCACCAACGCAAACACGAATAGCGCAACGACCGAGATCGCTACCGTCAGGCGCTTGAGTAGAGAATACGGTCTGGCGACGGCAGGTCTGGCAGAGGCAGTCAAGATCTGTCCTCGAGCACGTAGCCCATGCCTCGAACGGTATGCAGCAATTTATTGTCGAATGCGCTGTCAATTTTCGCGCGAAGGCGTTTGACAGCAACGTCGACCACATTCGTGTCACTGTCGAAATTCATATCCCAGATCTGTGACGTTACGAACGTTCGTGTCAGCACCTCCCCTTGCCGTTCAGCAAGAAGTTGCAAAAGCGCAAATTCCTGGGCCGTCAGGTCGATGCGCGCGTTCCCACGTCGACTTCTCCGTTTGATCAGATCGATCTCAAGATCCCCGACTACCAGGACATCGCGCGCTGTACGTGGCGCCCGACGGATCAGCGAGCGAATCCTCGCCAGCAACTCGGCGTAGGCGAACGGCTTGGAAAGGTAATCGTCGGCGCCCGATTCGAAGCCGGCGACTTTGTCTTCGACCGTATCCCGCGCCGTGAGCAATAGCACGGGCGTGTGCTTTTTTTCCATTCGCAGGCGTTTAAGCACGCTGAGTCCATCCAGCTCCGGCAGCATCACATCGAGCACGATCAGGTCGAAATCCTCGTGCAACGCGAGGAACAGTCCGTCCCTCCCGTCCGCGGCGATATCGACAGTAAAGCTGGCTTCCGTCAGCCCCTTGCGAAGGTAGGACGCCATCTTGGGCTCGTCCTCAACGATCAGGATCCTCATGACACGAATACCTTTTAGGTCAGGAAGCTAAAGCGGAGCCAACGCCGCATTGTCGAAGCTATCCTGGCGATTGATACAGACGAATGGCAAGAAAATTACATTTTTGCCATCTTGGTGCGGATGACTTATCAGTCATTTTCGGCCAGGTTGTGGTTGCGAGCAAGCCGATGGCCTCAAGTGAATCGTACCAGTTACGCGCTGTTTCGTCTTTGGGGCGCTCATCCTCGCGATGACGAAGGAATGACCGAAAAGTCATTTTCGCGCCACACCACGTTCATTGCGCCGAGGCAAAAATCAGATCACTCCACGGTCAACCGGAACGGCTTTCGGGTCGACCTTCATTCCAATGCTTGAGTGATCACAGAAAATGCAAAATATCCATACGTCTTCGATGTGCATGCGAGCTTTTCACAGCTTCGTTAGCGATGCCAACGATACTGACGATATTGGCCGGGGCGCCCAGTCGCGCCGGACAGCGCGCGCGGAGGCGACATGCTGACCCGCAGGCGGCTTTTTGTATCGATTGGCTCCGCCGGCGTCGTGGCCGTCGGCAGTCTGATCGCTTTTCATGCGTTTTCTCCGGCCGAGGCGAACACGACGCCACCCTCCGCCGTGGCGTCTAACCAGCCGGTACCCACCGCAGTGGACGTGCCTCGCGAGGCGCTCGCCAATATGGATCTGCACTTCGCCAACGCCGAGCTCCGGCCGCTTGTGCGCTCGGTGCAGGCCACGGGCGTGGTCAGTTTCGACGCAAGGCATCTCGCTCAAGTCAGTTCTCCATCGCGCGGGCGGATCGAAGCAATTGACGTTGTGGTGGGGCAACGCGTGCGGGCGGGCCAACGGCTCGCCGTCCTGGATGACTTCGATCTCAGCGATGTGCGCAGTCAGGTGGCGAGCGCCCAGGCCGCGGTCACGGACGCGACGGTCGCGGCCACGACCGCCCAGGTGGCGTTGACGCGTGCCACCGAGCTGGTTGGCATTGGTGCGATGGCCCAAAGCGAACTCGAGCGCCGTCGTTCGATGGTCGCAAGCGCGCAGGCAACGTTACGCTCGCGCGAGGCGGAGTTGCAAAAGTGGCTGGGCATGAGACAGCGGCTGGTGCCGACCGGGTCGCTCGCGAGGGGTGGCGACAACGCCGCTTTGACCAGACTGGGTCCCGGCGATTCGTTGGGCGCTGTAGTGGCGCCCTTTGACGGTGTGATCAATTCGGTGGGAGCCGCGCCCGGCGATATCGTCGACACGTCGCTGCAGATCTTCGCAGTGGCGGATCTTTCGACAGTCTGGTTGCAAGCCAATGTCCCTGAACGGGAATTGGGCACCATCAAAGAGGGTGACGCGGTCGCCGTCACGGTCGATGCGTATCCCGGCAAACAGTTCGCCGGACACGTCACCTACATCGCCGACCAGGTCGATCCGAACACCGGTACCGTGACCGTGCGGTGCGACCTGCCGAACCCCGACGGTGCCCTGCGCGCCAATATGTTCGCCACAGCGAATATCGCGTCGCCGCTCGGTCGCGATGCCGTACTGGTGCCGGATAGCGCGCTGCAGGACGTGGATGGTCAAACAGCGGTCTTTATTCCGTCCGGCGCCGGCCACTTTGCGAAGCAAGTCGTCCGCACGGGTGTCAGCAGCGGCGGGTTCACTGAAATTATCGAGGGCGTGAAGGCGGGTACGCAGGTCGTGACCAACGGCAGCTATTGGCTCAAAGCCGATTTCCTTCAGAACGCCATTCCGGACGAAGGCTGAGAGGCCACCCCATGATTACAAAGATTATTGACGCAGCGCTCGGGAACCGCGCCGTCGTGCTGCTTCTGGTTCTGCTTCTGGCCGGTATCGGCTTCATGAGCATGCAGCGCTTGCCGTTCGATGCCGACCCTGACATTTCGCCTCTTCAGGTACTGGTCACCACCCAGGCGCCGGGTCTTGCGCCGCTCGATGTCGAGCGCAACATCACCGCGCCGATCGAACTGGCGCTGCAGGGCCTGCCGGGCATGCAGGGGCTGCGCTCCATATCGCGTTACGGCGTGTCCGTACTTTACGTGCGCTTTGCGGACGGCGGGAACATCTACCTCGATCGCAACCTGGTGACCGAGCGTATGCAGACCGTGCAATTGCCGCCGGGTACCAGTGCACCGCAGCTAGGGCCGCTCTCCGATGGCCTGAGCGAAATCTACCAGTTCCAGGTGCGTGGCAAGGGACAGTCGTTGATGGACTTGCGCACGATCCTCGACTGGCAGGTCGCTCCTCGTCTGCGCCAGGTGCCTGGCGTGGTGGACGTCAACGTCAATGGCGGCGAACTCAAGACCTACGAAGTGCAGGTCTCGGACGATGCTTTGACTCGCTACGGCCTGTCAATCGACGATGTATTCAATGCCGTACAAGTGAACAACGGTGCCTCCGGTGGCGCAACGATCGAGCACAACGGCGGTGAGGCGATCATCCGCGGCGAGGGTCTGCTGCAAAAGAGCGCAGACATCGGCAACATCGTGTTGCGTACGCGCAGCGGCGGCGCGCCGCTTTACGTGCACGACGTCGCCAGGGTGGTCGAGGCGCCGATGCCACGCCTTGGCGGCGTGACGCGAGACGGCCACGGCGAGGCAGTGGTGGGCGTCGTCTTGATGTCGCTCGGCCAGAACACGCGGGTAGTTGCGCAGAATGTTGAATCGACCATCAAGCAGATCCAGCGCTCCCTTCCCCCTGGTGTCGAGATAGCGCCCTACTACAACCGTGCGGATCTCATGGGCCGCGTCCTCCATACCGTCGCCCACAATCTGGCCGAGGGTGCGGTTCTCGTCATGGTGGTGTTGTTTTTGCTGCTGGGTAACGCTCGCGCCGGCTTGATCGTGGCGCTGGCCATTCCGCTCTCCATGCTGGCCGCCATTACCGCAATGTATTACGCCGGTATGTCCGGAAACCTGATGAGCCTGGGTGCGATCGACTTCGGTCTTCTCGTCGACGGCGCCGTCGTGCTGATTGAAAACGTCGTGCGCCGACGCGCGGAAATGCCGGACCGCCCGGTCCTGCAGACGGTCCGCGAGGCGGCCCAGGAAGTCGCGCGACCGGTCACGTATGCCGTCGTGATTATCACTGCCGTCTACCTGCCCATCCTTAGCCTGCAAGGTGTCGAAGGAAAGATGTTCAAACCGATGGCGATGACCGTGATCTTCGCACTCGTCGCTTCGCTTGCGCTCACCCTCACGCTCATGCCGGTGCTCGCGAGTTTTCTGCTCCGGCGCAAGGTGGCGGAACATGACAGCCGCATCATCCAATGGGCTCGCCGCATGTACAAGCCGGCGCTGGCGCGAACCGCCCGCCATCCAGGCATTGTGATGGGACTGGCCGTGCTGCTGTTGTTGAGCGCTTGCGTGGCCGGCTCGCGCCTTGGCGCCGAATTCCTGCCGCGTCTCGACGAAGGTGCGCTGACTGTCACGACGACCAAACTGCCTGGCATCTCGCTCGCCTCGGCCATTCAAACGCAGACGATGATCGAGCGCACCCTGATGCGCTTTCCGGAGGTGCAGTCGACGGTCACTCTGGGTGGTACCTCGGAGATTCCGACGGACCCGATGGGGGTCGAGCAGAGCGATACGTTCATCATGCTCAAGCCGACCTCCCAATGGCGCACTGCGCGGACTCAGGAAGGACTCGTCGCCGCTTATTCAGCAGCGTTGAACCGCGACGTCCCCGGCCTGCAACTGAGTTGGGCGCAGCCTATCGAAATGCGCATGGACGACATGCTGCAGGGCGTACAGGCAGACGTTGCCGTGCGAATCCACGGCAACGACCTCAACACGCTGCACGATACGGCGGAGCGCGTGGCCGCCGTTCTCGCACGCGTGCCCGGAGCCGCCGACGTCGAGGCCGAACAGACTATCGGCCAGCCCTATCTGCGCATCGTCGTCAATCGTGAGGCGATCGCGCGCTATGGATTAAATGCCAGTCAGGTGCTCGACCTCGTGCAGTCGCTGGGCGGTCGCACCGTGGGCACAATCGTCGACGGCGACGGTCGCTTCGATATCCGCGTTCACCTTCAGCCGCATGATCGGGACAGCGTTGCGAGAATCGGCGATCTGCGTGTCAGCGACGGCGCGGGCCGCGCCGTTCCGTTGAGCGAGATCGCTGCCATACGCATGGAGCCGGGGCCCTCTGCGATTGCACGTGAGCAGGGACAGCGCGTCATCACGGTGCAAGCCAATGTGCGCGGCCGCGATCTTGCCGGTTTTGTGGCGGCTGCGCAGCAGGCGGTCACGTCACAGGTGCATCTGCCGCCCGGATATTCTGTTTCGTGGGCGGGGAGTTTCCAGAATCTCCAGGAAGCGATGTCGCGCCTTGCGGTCGTCGTACCGGCCGCGCTCGCGTTGATTTTTGCGCTGCTGTTCCTGATGTTCAAAAACTGGCGGCTCGCCGCGCTCATCTTCTTCAATGTGCCGTTTGCGTCGATCGGCGGAATCTTCGCGCTTTCAATGCGCGGACTGCCGTTCAGCATTTCCGCTGCGGTCGGCTTCATCGCGCTGTTCGGTATTGCGGTCCTGAATGGTGTGGTGATGGTGAGTTACATCGAAGAAAAATGCGCAAGCGGTCTCGATGCCGTCGAGGCCGCGATGCAAGCCGCGATGACCCGGTTGCGGCCTGTGCTGATGACCGCGACCGTCGCGAGCCTGGGCTTCCTGCCGATGGCGATCTCCACCGGCTCGGGTGCTGAAGTCCAGCGACCGCTTGCTACCGTCGTGATCGGCGGACTGGTGTCCGCCACGCTGCTGACGCTGCTGGTGCTGCCTGCTGTCTACCCCTGGTTTAGCGGCAAGCGACGGGCCCCGCGCACGTCAGCCGAGTCCGCATCCCAGCCACAATTTGCAGAATAGAAAGGGGGTTCTTCAGTCATGGCTTTCAGGCGCTCTACAAGCCTTTTAGCAACCTTGCTACTCGCAGGTTGTGCGGTCGGTCCGAACTTCAAGCAGCCGTCGGCGCCGAGCGGCGCCGGATACACGCCGGAGCCGCTCGCGCGGACCACAACATCAGCACCCGCTCAATTCGGTGGGGCGCAAAGCTTCATCGAGGACAAGGACATCTCGGGCCGGTGGTGGGAACTGTTTCAGTCGCAGCCTCTGAATGACCTCGTGGACCGGGCGTTCAAGGCCAATCCCACGATCGCAGCGGCCCAGGCCGCGCTCGGGGTGGCGCGGGAAAACATGCTCGCGCAAGGCGGCACACGCTTGCCCAGCGTCGGACTCGACGTATCCGGCAGCAAGAACCAGACTTCAACTGCAAGCCTCGCACCGGTTGCTGCGAACAACAAATCTATCTATTCGCTCTATTCGGCCGGCCTCACCGTTTCGTATTCTCTTGACGCGTTCGGCCTCGGCCGCCGGACGGTCGAATCGTTTGCGGCGCAGGCTGACAATCAGCGCTTCGAGCTGGAGGCGGCTTATCTGACCCTGAGCACGAACGTCGTGCTGGCTGCCATTCAAGAGGCTGGACTGCGCGGACAGATCGCCGCGCAACAGGAAACGATCAAGGCGGCCACGCAACTCCGGGATGTCCTGCAGCGCGAATATGCGCTGGGTGAAATTGCGCAATCGGACGTGCTTCAGCAAGAGGCCGTGTTGGCCCAGGCTGAGGAACGGCTGCCGTCGATGCAAAAAGAACTGGCCCTGCAGCGCAACGCACTGATTGCGCTTGTTGGTGGCTTGCCGAATGAGGACCTGGCCGCGAATTTCGAACTCTCTTCCTTGCATCTGCCGCAGGAGTTGCCGGTCAGCATTGCGTCGAAGCTGGTCGAGCAACGCCCGGACATTCTCGCTGCGGCTGCGACACTGCACGCGGCGAGTGCACAGGTCGGCGTCGCGATTGCTAACCGCCTGCCACAGCTCTCATTGACGGCGTCGTTCGGCACGTCGCCGGGTGCGATCGCCAATGCCTTTTCGCCGTACAACCAGTTCTTCACCGTGATCGGCAAATTATCCCAACCGATCTTTGACGGCGGAACGCTCATGCATCGTCAGCGCGCGGCACAGGCAGCGTTCGACCAGGCGGCGGCGCAGTATCGCGTGACCGTGATCGGCGCCTATCAGAACGTCGCCGATGTTTTGCGGGCATTGCAGTACGACGCCAATACGCTGCAAGCCGCAGTTATCGCCGAACAGGCCGCGTCCCGGTCCATGGAGCTGACTCAAAAGCAGCAGCAGTTTGGCGCGATGTCGAATCTGGACGTTCTAAACGCGGAGCAGATTGAGGAGGCAGCACGGCTTGCGGTGGTTCAGGCACAGTCGGCACGCCTCGCCGATACCGCGGCACTATTCCAGGCGCTGGGCGGTGGATGGTGGAATCGCTCCGATCCCCTTCCCTTTCCCGGCAAACAGATCGCAGGCAATTGATCGCCTTGCGTGAGCATGCATCGCCGGCCCGGCGGCGGAAACGCCACCTGTCTGTCGACGCACTACGTTGGAGTCAAATTGACGTGGCCACGACTGTGACGGATCAACCACCTCATTCTCATTTCGGCTTTACCTGGAACGATCGCAGACTGCGCAAGCTCGACGACGGGAACGGCGCATTCTCTTGTCAGCAACGGAACGCCCCGCCTTCCACACGCCTCCCCCTGCCAATACATGAAGCTCACTAAATTCCTCCTGCTCGCGTGCGCCGCCTTCGCCTCAGTTTCCAGCGCGGCGCTTGCCGACGACGGTGCGCTTGCGCCCCGCCAGGTGCCCGCGAAGACCATTCCGGTGCCGACGGAAGTCAGCCCCCAATTGCAAAAGCTCATCGCGGCCCCACTCAACCCCGCCTGGAATGTCTTGTGGACGACGGGCGAGCGATGGAGAGCGGCTGCCAACGCACAGGCCGCAAAGGTCATGCAAACGCTCCCGCCCCTGCGCGAGCGTCTGGACGTGACGGTGCAGGCATCGACGATCAACGGCGTGAGGGTGCACATCGTGACGCCCAACTATATTCCGCCCGAACATCGCGACAAGGTGCTGATTCATATCCATGGCGGCTGCTACGAGCTTTACCCTGGCGAGTCGGGTACGGGCGAGGCCATCATCATGGCGGGTCTTGGACACTACAAAGTCATTTCGGTCGACTACCGCATGCCGCCCGAGGCTTATTTCCCCGCGGCGCTCGACGACGTCGAGACTGTGTATAAGTCGGTGCTCCAGACGAGCGACCCGAAGAATGTAGGCGTTTTCGGGACCTCGGCCGGCGGCGCGCTCGTGCTCGAGCTGATGCTGCGCGCGAAGCAGGAAGGGCTGAAAATGCCGGGTGCGATCGCGCCCGGTACGCCGATGTCCGACCTGACGAAGACTGGTGACTCGTTCTACACGAACGAAAAGGTGGACAACGTCCTGGTGTCGCCCAATGGGTTCTGCCATGCCGCGGCAGTAGTCTACGCGCACGGTCATGATCTGAAGGACCCGCTGCTCTCACCCGTCTACGGAGACATGCATGGCTTTCCGCCGGCGATCCTGACCACGGGAACACGCGACTTGCTGCTCAGCAACACGGTCCGTGTGCACCAGAAGCTTCAGCAGTCCGGCGTCGATGCACAACTCGAAGTTTTCGACGGAATGTCGCACGCTCAGTACCAGATGGATGATCGCGTGCCTGAGGACAGAGCGGCATTCGCAGAAATCACTCAATTCTTCGACATGCACCTCGGCCATTGATCCCCATTCGAGAGGAGCGCTTTTGCTCCTCTGGACAAGGATTGCGAGACTGATCCCCAGAGGATTTCCCGGGATCGGTCTCATGGCGTCGCAGGACGGCTTCATTCCTGGTCCATCCCCCACACTGGATCGCCCGCCATGGAATCGATTCGGCAGCCTCCCCGCTGCGATCGGGCTCGCCATCGCCGTGGCACCTTCGTCCGTTTTCGTCAGGCGCGAACGACCACCAATCCCATGGACCCAAGCAAGGCCTCGCGCCTTGTGACCGACGGGGTTTTTTGCGTTAGCCGCAACCCCATGTATCTGGGATTGGAGTTGCTCCTGATCGGCTGGGCGGTCTGGCTCGGCAGCGCGAGTCCATGACTCGTTCCGCCGCTGTTCGTGATCGTCATCACGGTCGTGCAGATCATTCCTGAGGAACACGCGCTTGCCCAACTATTCGGAGATCAGTATCTCTCGTATCAACGACGGGTAGCGCGATGGATCGGCCGCCGCTGGCAACCTGGTCGGCATCTTCATCAAATGGGAGCGTTCCTGGTGCTCAACACTGATCGAGGTGCCAGGGAACTAGCGAATGCATTTGCGCCTGCAACCGCATCGGACGATCGAATATTCATCTGCGAAATCGGACAGGACTGGCAAATACCTGGCTTGAACAAAGCTGCATACTGGTTGCAGAACCATCTGGCCACGAGGGCGCAGGCGCCATCCGCCAAAAAAGGAAATCCATTCGGCGACGCTTAATCGGGTCTGAAATGGCCTCACGGTCCGCTACTGGCTGCACCGGGCCTGCAGCGAATGGCGGCGGCGCTGTTTCGTCGCGTCGATATGATCCCAGTGCTGGTGGCGCACGGCGCAAACGCGAACCATGTAGATGTGCGCGGCGGCACCGCACTGCAAATGGCTATCGCACAGCGCAATACGGCGGCGGCAGATGCGCTGCGCCAGGTGAGTGCGACGGAGTGAAGCTGGGTTAGCTCAGGAAAAAATCGCTTCGATATCCGGCCACGCGTCTTTCACTTCGTCGAAGTTCAGTGTCGCTTCGATATGCTGCAGGTGTTCCAGCATGCTCGCCGCAGCCTTTGCTTCGTCATGCGCTTCGATTGCATCGATCAGATCACTGTGCTCGTGATGCGGGCACGCCGGGGCGTTGGGCTTGTCGTAGAGCGTGATGACGAGGCACGTCAACGGCGCGAGTTCTCGCATCATCCGCAAGAGGATTTCGTTGCCGATCATCTCTGCGATCAGCACATGAAACTCGCCTGACAGCCGGATGATGGCGGGCCGGTCATTCTGCTTGCGCGCGTCGCTTTCCTGCCGCACGTGCTTGCGTAGCGCACGCACTTGCCCCGACGTCGCGGTGCGGCTCAACAGTCTGGCCATTTCCGGCTCGATCATGCGCCGCGTGACAAATACGTCTCGCGCCTGCTGGACGCTTGGGCTGGCGATAAAGGCTCCGCGATTCGGCACCAGCTCGACCAGCCCCTCATGGGCAAGCTTGTTGAGCACTTCGCGAATCTTGGTCCGACTCACGCCCGAGACTTCCGCGAGCCGCTCCTCAATCAATTTCGTACCGGGTGCAAGGCGATGCTCAAGCACCGCCTTCTGGATGCGGCCGTAGATTTCCTCGTTCGTAAACGGCGCCTTGGGCGCGGCAACTTTACTGGCAGGCATGGAGGAGGCTCGGCTCAAAGGGTTTCTCGCAACTGGGAAATGAATCGATGATAGAGCAATTGCGAGCATTTTTGTACACAAAAATTCGATGGAGCGTTCGCATCGAAATCATGTTCTAACGGAGGAAGCTGCAATTTTTTTTGTATGCAAACGGTTATTGGCGCTTGTTGAGCCCGACTACCTGGAGACCTCTTTCGCAGACGCCTTTTGGCCCGCGCAATAGCCCTCATTTAGTGCCAATAATTCTATTTTGGTGCGCCATGCACCATCTTCTTGCGCGCTTACCGTAGCTTCCGCCATGATCCATTGACGTTCGTTCCAGAGAAAGGTGCTCAGGAAGCAGCCGTTTCCGCTATCGAACGCGCATCCAGCATTGCATACAATCCAGTCTGGATTGCGTACAACTTCGCATATTTATGTTGGCATAATGTTTGCATCAGGAGAATCCAGCAAGCATCTTTTTCCGGCGCGGCCCGCCAGAAGCTACCCTTGATATGGAAATCATGACGCAACGCACTCTGATTGGCATGTTGACCCCGTCTTCCAACACGGTTCTCGAACCGGTCACTTCGGCGATGCTCGCGGGCCTACCCGACGTCAGCGCGCATTTCGGCCGCTTCCGGGTAACCCAGATCGCGTTGTCCGAACAGGCGCTGGCCCAGTTCGACGACGAGGAAATTCTCGGCGCGGCAGGGTTGCTCGCCGACGCGAAGCTGGACGTAATCGGTTGGAACGGGACATCGTCGGGCTGGCTGGGGTTTGAGGCAGACGAGCGTCTGTGCCGCAGCATCACAGAACGCACCGGCATTACCGCCTGCACCTCAGTGCTCGCGCTCAACGAAATTTTCGCCATGACGGGCGTGCACCGCTTCGGTCTGGTCACGCCATATCGCGACGACGTGCAGGCAAAGGTCATCTCAACGTATGGCAGCGCGGGCTTTGAATGTATCGGTGAACGTCATCTGAACAAGCAGGATAATTTTTCGTTTTCGGAAGTCAGTGCGGATACGTTGCGTGAGATGGCGCGCGAAGTCGCAAAGAGCAAACCCGACGCGATTACCATTTTTTGCACCAATTTGCGCGGCGCGCCGCTCGCTGAAGAGCTCGAAGCCGAACTCGGCATTCCGGTGTACGACACCATCTCGACGGTGGTCTGGAAAGCGCTGCGGATGAGCGGCATCGAGACGTCGCGCGTCACCGGCTGGGGCAGCCTGTTCCGGGAGGTCGCATGAGCGAGGTGGCGGCCTTCGACCTCGTGATCCGCGACGCGGATATCGCCACGGCGGCCGACCGCTTCACTGCCGACATCGGCGTACGCGACGGGCGCATCGTCGCGCTGGGCAGCGGACTGGCTCGGGGCGCCAGCGAGATCGATGCGGGCGGCCGCCTCGTCACCCCAGGCGGCGTGGATAGCCACTGCCACCTGGATCAGGACACCGGCGACGACAGCGTGATGGCCGACGACTTCCTGAGCGGCACGGTTTCCGCTGCCTGCGGCGGCACCACCACGGTGATTCCGTTTGCGTGCCAGCAGAAGGGAAAAACGCTGCGTGCGGCGATCGATACGTACCACCGACGCGCCCACGCCCGCGCGGTGATCGACTACGCCTTCCATTTGATCGTCACCGATCCCACGCCGCATGTGCTCGAACAGGAGCTGCCGCAACTGATCGAAGAGGGTTATACGTCGTTCAAGATCTACATGACGTATGAGGCACTCAAGCTGAACGACCGTCAGATTATCGAACTGCTCGCATTGGCCCGCGTCCACGGCGCCATGGTGATGATTCATGCCGAAAACGCCGATTGCATTGCGTGGCTCACCGAAGCGCTACTGGAGGAAGGCATCACCGCGCCGATCGGGCATGCGCTGTCCCGCCCGATGCTGGTCGAGCGCGAAGCGACGCATCGTGCCATCAGTCTCGCGCAACTGGTCGACACGCCCGTGCTGATTGTGCACGTCTCCGGCCGCGAAGCGATCGAGCAGATTCGCTGGGCGCAAGGACATGGCCTCGCCGTCTACGCCGAGACATGTCCGCACTATCTGCTGCTGACCGATGACATGCTCGAAGATGGCCCTCGCGGCTATCAATGTATATGCAGTCCGCCACCGCGCGACGAAGGCAACCGCCAGGCCGTCTGGGACGGTCTCGTGAACGGTACGTTTCAAGTGCTCTCCTCCGACCATGCGCCGTTCCGCTTCGACGGTCCGCACGGCAAGCAGGTGGCCGGCGAAAACCCGACCTTCGATCAGGTGCCCAACGGCATACCGGGTCTCGAGACGCGCATGGCCTTGCTGATGTCCGAAGGCGTGATGAACGGACGCATCGACATTCATGCCTTCGTCGCATTGACCGCAACCAATGCCGCGAAGCTCTACGGCCTTTATCCGCGCAAGGGTTCAATCGCAATCGGCGGCGACGCTGATCTGGTGATCTGGGACACAGATCGTGCCTTCACGCTCACCAACGAGGCATTGCATCACAACGTCGACTACACGCCGTATGAGGGCTGGCAGATGAAAGCGTGGCCAGCGCTGACGCTGTCGCGCGGCGACGTAGTGTGGGACGGCGTGCAGCCCAGCGGCACACGCGGCCGCGGTGAGTTCCTGCCGGCCTTGCGCCCGCAACCGGCGCAACCGCATCGGCCGTTGAGCCCACGCATTGACGCTCACCGGGTGCTAGCGCGCTTTGCCTTTCCCGCCGTCTATCGCGAGTAAGAATGGCTTTGCGAGCGCGCGCGGAACGTGCAGTGCATTCGGCACCTTCCGCGCCGCTTTACACGCTGTCTCTATCTTGTACGTACTGTGATTTTTCTGGAGAGCCTGATGTCCGAACAAACTACGCGTCGCCAATTCCTCCAACGTGCCTGCGCGGGAGCAGCCTTGGTGTCGATCGGTTTGCCCCGCCTTGCGATGGCCGCCGGGCTCACGCTTGACGAAATCAAGAGAGCCGGCGCGTTGCGCATCGGCTGTGAAGCGACCTATCCGCCGCTCACGTACCGCGACTCGAGCGGCACGATGATCGGCTACGACGTGGATCTCGCCAACGCGTTTTGCCGCAATCTCGGCGTCAAGGCGCAGTTCATCGACACGGTCTGGTCGGGCGTGATTCCGTCGCTCTACACGAAGAAGTTCGATCTGGTGATGAGCAGCCTGAGCTACACGGCCGAGCGCGAAAAACGCGTGGACTTCTCCGTGCCTTACGTCGAAGCCTCACAGGCACTCCTGATTCGGGCGGCGGATCAGAAGAGCGTCACCGGCATTACCGGCATGAACGGCAAGGTGCTGGGACTCAAGCTCGGTTCGCCGGGTCAGACGCTCGAACCGAAGCTCGATGCGCAATTGAAAGCAGCGGGCGGCGCGGGTTTCAAGGAAGTAAAAACCTTCGACGACCATCCGGCCGCCTATATCGCGCTGGCAGAAGGCAAAGTGGACGGCGTGCTCAACACGTTGCCGACGCTTTCGCTCGTGCTGAAGAACGCGCCGGGCAAATACGCGATCGTGAAGGGCATCGGCGCGGATAACTGGGCGGGCATCGCAGCGCGCACGGACGACACCGCGCTGATAGGCTTCATCGACCAGCAGTTGCGCAAGTTCAAAACCGACGGCACGTTGCATTCGTTGCAGCAGAAGTGGTTCGGTTTCGACATGAACTTGCCGGACGCGATTCCGGTGCTTTCCTGAGAGCGTGGCGTTCATGGACTGGAGCATTGTCGTCATGGCATTGCCGATCCTCGCGGTCGGCCTGCTGGCCACGCTGAAGGTTTGTCTCGCGGCCATCGCGATCGGCATCGTGCTCGGTTTCGCGCTGGGTTTCGGTTCGCTCAGCCGCTACCGGGGGGTTCGCATCGCCGTTCTGGCGTACGTGGATTTCGTGCGCGGCACGCCACTACTCGTGCAGATCTTTCTCGTCTATTTTGCGCTGCCCGTCATCGGCATCAACTTCAACGAGTACTGGGCCGGCGTCATCGCGCTCAGTCTGAACGCGGGCGGCTTCATCTGCGAGATCGTGCGCGCCAGCATGCAGTCGGTCGATCGAGGCCAGACTGAAGCCGCGCAATCCATCGGCATGCGTCACGGCCAGATCGTTCTGCACGTGCTCTTTCCGCAAGCGTGGCGGCGCATCCTGCCGCCGCTCACCAACGAACTGATCTCGCTAATCAAGGGTTCGGCGCTGCTGTCTGCGATCTCCGTGTATGAGCTCACGCACGCCGGTCAGGAAATCATCGCAACGTATTTTTCGCCGTTCGAGATTTTCCTGCTGATCGCCCTCTACTACTACGCGTTGATCTCGGCGCTGGCGTGGCTGTCGCGCTACCTCGAGCGGCGACTGCCGCAATACTGACTTCATGAGTTCGGGTTCCAGCATGTCTTCCACCGTTACCGTCACTGACCTGCCCGCAGCGTCCGCTATGGACGCCGCCGCGCGCGTGCATGAGGGCGGAGCTGCAACGCTGCTGTCCATAGAAGGGCTGCACAAGCGCTTCGACGACAAGGTCGTCCTGCCCTCCGTCTCGCTGGAGATCCGGCACGGCGAGACCGTGGTGCTGATCGGGCCGTCGGGTTCGGGCAAGACCACGCTCCTGCGCTGTCTCAACTTCCTGGAGAGACCGGACGGCGGCACGATCCGCCTTGGCGGCCAGCGTATCGGGTTGTCGGAGCAAGGCCGCGCGCTGCCCGAAGCCGAACTGGCGCGACAACGCAGCCGCTTCGGCTTCGTGTTTCAGCGCTTCAATCTGTTCGCGCATCTGAGTGCACTGGATAACGTCGCCGCCGGCCCGCAGCGCGTGCTGGGGCTCCCGCGCGACGCGGCCCGCGCTCGCGCACAAGTAGCGTTGGAAAAAGTCCATCTCGCGCAACACGTCGGCAAACGGCCCGCGCAACTCTCAGGCGGCCAACAGCAACGCGTGGCGATTGCCCGCGCGCTCGCGATGGAGCCGGAGATGATCCTGTTCGACGAACCGACTTCGGCACTCGACCCGGAACTCGTCAACGAAGTGCTCGACGTGATGCGCGATCTCGCCGCGGCCCGTATGACGATGATGGTCGTGACACACGAAATGAGCTTCGCGCGCAACGTCGCGCATCGGGTGGTGTTCATGGACGCCGGCGCCATCGTCGAACAAGGCACGCCCGGCGACGTCTTCGGCCGTCCGCGCGAAGAGCGCACCCGGCGTTTCCTGCAGCACCTGCACACCTGAACTGAAGCGGACCACCTGACTGATGACTGTTCCACCTATCGAGCTTGACCTTGACCTGTTGCTGCTGGGCGCCACTGTCGTGACGATGGACGCGGCTCAACCGCTATTGGACGACGCGGCCATCGGCCTGCGCGGCAACCGTCTCGCCTTTGTCGGCCGCGCGCACGATCTGCCGGTGCAGACACGCCCGCGGATCACGCGCCGGCTTGACGGACGCGTGATCGTGCCGGGCTACGTGAACGTGCATACCCACGCTATTCTGACGATGGTGCGCGGCGTGGCCGAAGACCTGGGCTTCGCGCCCGCCTACACGCCCGGCATTCCGCACGGCCATGACGTGCGCCCGGACGAAGCCGTCGCGCTGGCGCGTCTCGGCGCACTCGAGGCAATGCTCTTCGGCTCGACGCTGATCAACGACACCTACGTCCACGCCGACCTGACGATGGACGCCATGGCCGACCTCGGCCTGCGTGTGTATTCATGCGGCCGCCTGCACGACGTCGATTTCTCCGGTGTCGCGGACGGGCGCTGGGAATACCACGCCGCGACCGGCGAGCGCACGCTCAACGACGCGCTGGCGCTCGCCGACCGCTGGCATCGCAAGGGCAATGGCCGCACCGGCGTGCAACTGGCCGTTCACGCGCCCGACACCTGTTCCGACGACTTTCTGCGTCTGATTGCCGACGCAGCGCGCACGCACGATCTGGGCGTGACGACGCATCTCGCGCAAAGCCGCGCCGAAGTCAGCGTGGTGAAACGGCGCTCGGGCAAAAGTCCGGCGCAGTTGCTCGACGAAGTCGGGCTGCTCAACGAAAGGCTCGTGGCGGCGCACTGTCTGTATCTGGACGACGACGACATTGCGCGCGTGGGACGCGCTGGCATCACGGTGGCGCACATTCCCAAGGGCAACGCGACGGGCGGCACGATGGCACCCACGCCGCGTCTGCGCGACGCCGGCGCGCGCATTGCATTGGCCACCGACAACATGCACGCCGACATGACCGAGGTCATGCGCTGGGCGCTCGCCATCGCGCGTATCCAGTTGGGCGAAGTCTCCGCGGACTGGCAACCCGCCGACGCGCTCGCCATGGCCACGCACAACGGCGCACGGGCGATGGGACTCGGCGACGAACTCGGCTGCCTCAAGACCGGCTGGCTCGCCGACCTCGCCGTGTTCGACTTCCGGCGCGCGCATCTGACGCCACATCACAATCCGTTGGGCACGCTGGTGCACACGGGACTTGGGCGCGATGTCGAAATGGTCATCGTGGATGGCGAGATCGTGGTCGACGGCGGCGCGCCCACCCGTTGCGACGCTGTCGCGGTTATCGCCACCGGCAAGCGCGCCGCCACGCAATTATGGAAAAGGGCTGGCGCATGAGCACCCCGCACAGTATCGATTCACAGCCGAAACACGGCTCAGCGAGCAGCGTAACCGCGGTCCCTTCAGCTTCGCAGGCGCGTATCTCTCCAACCGGCGCCGCCGTGCAGATGCGCGGCATCCGGCATCGCTTCGGCGCCGTGCCGGTGATCGAAGACGTCGACCTCGACATAGCCGCAGGCGAACTGGTTGCATTGCTCGGTCCGTCGGGCTGCGGCAAAAGCACCCTGTTGCGCATTCTTGCCGGTTTGCAGGTGCAGTCCGAGGGCGAAGTGCATATTGGCGGACAACGCGTGGACGGCCTCGCGCCGCGCCAACGCGGCGTCGGCATCGTCTTCCAGAACTACGCGCTGTTTCCGCATATGACCGTCGCCGCCAATGTCGCCTACGGTCTCGAAGCCAACGGCGTCGCGCGTCGTGACGCCGCTCGCAAGGCCATGCAGATGCTCGAGATGGTGCGCATGGACGCATTCGCGAAACGCTATCCGCGCGAGTTGTCGGGCGGTCAGCAGCAACGTGTGGCACTGGCCCGCACGCTGTCCGTCGAGCCGCGCATCCTGCTGCTCGACGAGCCTTTCGCCGCGCTCGACAAAAACCTGCGCCTGGATATGCAGATCGAGATTCGTCGTCTGCAGCGCGAACTGAACATCACGACCGTGATGGTGACGCACGACCAGGAAGAGGCTATGAGTATGGCCGACCGGGTCGCGGTGCTCAATCGCGGGCGGCTCGAACAATACGGCTCGTCGGTGGCGATCTACGACCAGCCCGCCACGCTTTTCGTCGCCACCTTCGTCGGCACCGCGAATCTGCTGCCGGTCGCACTGCGCATGCATGGCGACCAATGCCTGGCAGAGTTCGCCGACGGCGCCGGTCTGGCCGTCCCTCAGCCAGGTCCGTGTCGCGAGCCCGGCCCGGCCCTGCTGGCCGTTCGCCCGGAACAATGGACCTGGCAGCTGCCGCAGGCCGGCGGCAGCGCGCGTCAACTGCTGGCCACCGTCCAACTGGCGATGCCGATCGGCCCCACGCTGGTGGTCGATCTCCAGACCGATGGTGGAACGACCGTGAAGATCTCGCTACCGCGTGCCGAGGCCGCCGAGTTGCACCCGGGCTTGCGGGTCGCGCTCGATCTGAAGCCGGGCGCGGGAGTGCGCACGTTCAAGCCGGCGCCACCCAATCCCGCAGGCGTGTAGCGCATGTTCACAACAGCCCTGACCCCACGCGCCGCCCGCTTCGCTATCGCCGATTCATTTTGTTCAACCGTTCATCCAGAGGTCCTATGTCGCTGATCGATCAACAACGTCGCAAGCTCCTGCAACTGATGGGAGCGGCTGGGGCCGTCGGCCTGTCGCTCGGTAGCGCGCTTGCCATGGCTGCATCCGAATCCCTTGCCGCTACGACGTTTCCGGGCGCGTGGGAAGAATCGCAACGCAAGATCCTCTTGCCCGCGTTTCGGAAGGCCACAACCGTGAGCGCGGTGCTCACCGCATCGCAGGCGGTCGACACGCTGACCAAGCTGGTGGCCGCGCGCAACAACCCGCCGTTCGACGTGGTCATGATGGACGAAGGGCCTTACCTGCAGGGCATCGCGCAAGGCGTGTTCGAACCCATTCCGGCGGCACGCGTGCCGAACCTCGCAAATCTGCCTCCACACTTCGTGGATCCGAAGGGTCTGGGCGCCTATGTGTCCGCACAGATCTACGGCATCGCGTACAACACCGAGCGCGTGAAGACCGCGCCGAAGTCCTGGAACGATCTGCTCAAGCCGGAATTCAAGGGCCGCGTGGGCCTCGTCAGTCTCGACTCGACCTTGGGCACGGTATGGATGGTGGCGATCGCCAAGATGCTGGGCGGCGACGAAGATCACATGGACCCGGCGTTCGACTACATCAAGCGTCTGATGCCGAATGTCGGGGCGGTCGCCGCCAATCCGGGCGCGCTCGGCACGCTGTTCCAGCAAGGTCAGGTGGATATTGCCTGCCACTACATCAATAACGTGGAATCGCTCAAGGCCAAGGGCGTGCCGGTGGCGCTCGCGCGCCCCGACAGCAACTGGGGCATGGTGCGCAGCACGATGAACATCGTGAAGAACACCCAGGCGGCGGATCTTGCCGCCGCGTATATCAACACCGCGTTGAGCGTCGAAGTGCAGCAGCAAATGACGAGTGCGCCCTACTACGTCGCGCCGACCAACACGAAAGTGCCGTTCGGCGCAGCGCTCGCCGCGATTGCTCGCAACGCTAACGACATGACGTCGTTCGTACAGGTCGACTGGGCACGCATCAATCCGCGCCGGGCGGAATACATCGATCGTTTCAACCGTCTGGTCAAGGTCTGACGCATGATGAACGCGAACCGCCGGATGCCTAGCGACTGGCTGCTCGTGCTGCCGCTGGGCCTGTTCTTCATAGCCTTTGTCGGCGTGCCGCTCCTGCTCGTCGCGCTGATCAGCCTGCACAACGACACGGCCATGACGCACGTCGGCATTCGCCAATATCTGGTGTTCTTCGGCGACAGCTATAACCGGGGCATCCTCGGGCAAACGCTCTGGCTCGGTGTGGCGACCACGCTGGTGACGATCGTGCTCGGCTATCCGGTGGCGCACCTGTACGTGGTGAGCCCGCCGCGCTGGCGCCGTGTGCTGATCGTGCTGATCCTGCTGCCGCTTTTGACGAGTTCCGTTGTGCGCACCTTTGCGTGGGTCGTGATTCTCGGCAATGAAGGGCTGGTCAACACGATGCTGGCGGCACTCGGGTACACGGGTCAGCCGATCAAGCTGTTGTACACGCCGCTGGCGGTGATCCTCTCGCTGGCGCAGATCGAATTACCGTTGATGGTGTTGCCGCTCGTCACCACGCTGACTTCGCTCGACACACGCTTGCCCGAGGCGTCGCATGCGCTCGGCGCGACGAGCTGGCGCACCTGGTGGAAGATCACGGTGCCGCTCGCGATGCCGGGTCTGCTCAGCGGCACCTTGCTGGTATTCACCGGCGCGGTCAGCGCGTTCGTCGTACAGACGCTGGTGGGCGGCGGCCAGTTGATGTACATGCCGTTCTACATCTACGAACAGGCTATCCAGACGCAGAACTATCCGTTTGCGGCAACGCTCGCCGTGATTCTGCTGGTGAGCGTGCTGCTCGTGGTGACGCTGCTCAACTATTTCGGCCGCAAGACCAGAGGATTTGTCCATGGCTAAATCCACGCTTGCCACGCCGCCGGTCATGCCGGCGCGCCGCACCGCACCGGGCCGCCTGTCGTTCAACGCGGTGATGGGCCTGATGGGCGGCATCGGTCTGTTGATGCTGATCGGGCCCACGCTGATCGTGCTGGTGACGTCGCTCACGTCGGGCTACTCGCTGAAGTTTCCGCCGCCGGGGCTGTCATTGCGCTGGTATCGCGCGCTGATCTTCGATTCGCCGGAGATCATCGACGATCTGCTGTTGAGCCTGAAGCTGGCTGCCGCTGCAACCGCCTGCGCGACCGTGCTGGCGGTCGCCGCCGCGATGACGCTCGCGCGCCGTCGCACGTTCGTCGCGCGACTGCTCGATTCGTTTTTCATGGCTCCGCTGACCATTCCGTCGCTGGCGCTGGGCCTGGGTATTCTGATCCTGTTCAACCTCGAAAGCGCGGGGCTCTCGTTCTACAGTCTGCTCGCCGGACATATCGCGCTGTGCGCACCGTATGTGCTGTACACGACGTCAGCCAGTTATGCGCAACTGGATCCCGCGCTGCTCGACAGTTCGACGTGCCTCGGCGCGAGTAGCTGGTTCACGTTTCGCCGTGTCGTACTGCCGGCGCTGACGCCGGGCATTGCGTCGGGGGCGTTCATCGCGTTCATGAATTCATTCGATAACGTCGCGCTGTCGCTATTCCTCTCGGACGCGCGCTCCGAAGTGTTGCCCATCCATCTTTGGCACATCATCGAGGACAGCCTAGACGTGCGGGCGGCTTCGGCCTCGGGCGTGCTGATTGTCGCCACCTTGATTTCCATGCTACTGATGGAGCGGCTCGCCGGCTTGTCGCGGCAATTTCGCTAACCGTTGCAGCCAACGCCGTCATTCGAACAGGCAGAAACCGTGCGCAAGATACTCTCCAACGTCAGAGCATTACACGGCACCCAACAGCGTTATGAGGAGCGGCGCGTGGATGTCGTCATCGAAGGCGAGCGTATCGCCGCCATCGTGCCGGGCGGCAGCGCGACCGACGGCGAGCGCATACCGCTCGACGACTGCCTACTGGTGCCGGGCCTCATCAACGGCCATCAACATTCGCACGAGCATTTTCACAAGGGACGGCTCGAAAACCTGCCGCTCGAGTTGTGGATGCACTACGTGCGCGCGCCGCGGCCGGTGAAGCTGACGCCGCGCCAGATTTATCTGAGAACATTGATCGGCGCGCTCGAGTCGTTGCGCAGCGGCACGACCACGCTTGTCGACGACGTGAGCCTCGGCCAGGCCATCGACACCTCGAGTGTCGACGCGATCTTCCAGGCCTACGAGGACGCGGGGATTCGCGCGCTCGTGGGGTTCTCGATGATGGATCGGGCGATCGTCGATAACTTCCCGGAGGTGGACAGCATTTTCCCACCCGCGCTGCTTGTGCAACTGCGTGCGCAGCCACGACCTTCACCCGATGCGTTCTTCTCGCTGCTGGAAAACGAGTTGGCGCGTCACCATCCCCGGCATGACCGGGTAGGCATGCTGATCGCCCCTTCCGCACCGCAGCGCTGCACGCCGGAATTTCTCGCGCGTTGCCGCAAGTTCGCCGACACGCACGATCTGCCGGTCATTATCCACGTTCAGGAAACGCGCTTGCAGGTGGTCACGGCGCAAGCCTTCTACGGCAAGTCCATGGTGATGCGCCTTGCCGAGCTGGAATTTCTGCGGCCGGGCACTTCGCTGATCCACGCGGTCTGGTTGTCGGATGCGGAGATCGCGTGTCTGGCTCGATCTGGTGCAAGCGTGCAGCACAATCCCTGGAGCAATCTGCTGCTCGGCTCGGGCGTTCAACCAGTGCGCGCGCTGCTCGATGCGGGCGTCAACGTGAGTCTCGGCTCCGACGGCTGCGCGTCGACGGTCACCGTCAATATGCTCAACGTGCTTGGCAGCGCCGCAGCGGTGTCGAAGATACGCGGCGACGATTATTCGCGCTGGTTGTCCGCAGCGGAAGCGCTGCATGCGGGGACGATTGGCGGCGCGACGGCGCTCGGACTCGGCGGCCAGCTCGGCGCAATGGAACCGGGTTATCGCGCCGACCTGGTCGCCTACCGAACTGACGCGATCAGCTTCACGCCGCTAATCGATCCGGTGCGGCAACTGGTGTATGCCGAGCGCGGCGCCGCGATCGACAGTGTATTCGTTGCGGGCGAGATAGTCGTGCGGAACGGACAACTCACGCGTGTCGATGAAGGCGCACTGCTGCGGGAGATCAATGCCGCTTACGAGGCACTGGGCGCGGAGTTCGACCTCGCAGATGAATCCGTCGCACCGCTGCGCGCGGAGATGGAGAAGGTCTACGCGCGCGCCCAGGCACTGCAGGCCGACTGGCAACCTCATACAGCGAAGCTGCCCGGTTGACGGTGCGCTTGCGGGCGCGAGAGATACGCGGCCCCTTCCCTGTAGACAGATCACGAATCGAAGATTCGCAGGGGGCGCGTCCAGCCACACGCTCGTTCAGGATTGTCGACGACCTTGAGCGATACGAAGTCGATGTGGCGGTTCGTTCGAGTTGCGAACATGCATGCCGCTCTCTGCCGAGATGGACGCACTCGCCAGTCGCCCGGCCTCGAGGCGGCCCGGTTGATGCGGTAGACTTTGAATTGGATGTGCGACTCTCATGCGCTACGATGCACCAGGTTAGTTCTGGCGGGAAGAGCTTCTCGTAGTGCCCATTCGCAAACGCATCAAGGCTCGCTTGCGCCGGACCGCAGCTTCGGTCCTCTCCGCTAATAGGTCGCTAACGTTCTAACGTGGCGCCCTTCAGCTCTCTGCGTGTGATTTCCTGTTTTGGGCTCGCAAACCTCGTAGCCACAATCGCTGCGGAGAATCTGATTTTCGTAAAAGCTCGCCGAAAGCGGAATCGGACGAAATTGGTCTGAGCTTTTCTATTATTGGATCGACCGCCTGAAAATGGCATGGCTCGAAAATGACGTTTCGGCAATATACAAAGTCAAGTTTGAAGAAAAATTCCTACTCTACGACTCAGTGGCTGCCTCTACCTCGACGGACAGTTCAAGGTTTTCACATGCATATTTTGGCATGGATATTCGTGTGGAAGGCGCGGCGTTTCGTTGCGAGCAAGAGAATCTGCCGTTCCTTGCGTCGTCGAGTTTGCGCATCCTGCGACCGCTCCAAATAAAGCAAAAATAACAATCAGACGGCTCAATGAAAAAGATCGCGACAGCATAAATTGCCCACGGAGGTAGCGCGTCGATGGATCTCGACATTGGGCCGCGGCATCGATACCACGCTTAAAACGACTTATTGTGTTCATATATCTATGCATAACAAAAAAAAGTGCCTATCGCTAGAAATATCATCTTGTTACTGTTGCTTCATCCAATATTTCTCGGCAAGACTGAAACGCACTCGATTACGGTTAATCGTCGCCTGACTCGGTGGATAACCAGTTCTCCCAGCAGGCACGAGGCCAGCGTGTTCTGACTCGATCAGTTCTTGCCGCACCTGCCCACGCGTTTTTTCTGCCCCGGGAACTTCTGCCTTAACTGCATCGAGACTGGACAGTGATTTTTCGGCTTGGTCTCCCGTGTATGCTTCGACGGAGATGGCTGACTCCGGATCATCGTGACCACTTTCAGCAAGAACAGATGGCGCAGACATTATCGCCATGAGCGCTACGCAAAATTTGATTTTCATAAGGGCTCCTTGAGAGTGAAATCGGAGGGCATCGATCTCGTGTTTTTCTATTATTGGATCGACCGCGTGAAAATGACATGGCCCGAGAATGACGTTTCGGTAATCTACAAAGTCACGTTTGAAGACAGAAAAATTCCCACTCTGCTCCAAACACACGAGCGCGAGCAACCGTTTAGAGGCATCGAACCAAGCGGCATCGTGACATTGAAAACCTGACGAGGAAGATCAGAAAAAGGGCCCGGCGAAACTGCAGATAACGGTCATGGGCTCCGGGCTCCGGCCATCACCTATGCAGTGCCCCGGCCCCTACGGTTTTTTAGTGAAAGCTGCTCGATACTAAAGTACTGAAAAACTCCCGTTCGAGGGCTGCGTCGTCCCCGGCTTCACCCGAACGAAGTCCTTGTGAGAGGCGAAACGATCTGACGCTGGCAGCGTTGCGCCCCCACCCTCAACCGACAAAGGTGGCCGGAGAATCAATTGCCCGCTAACTGCCCGCTGGCCCCGATAGTCGGATCGGAACGACTCCACCACCCGCCCCCCAGAGCCTGGAACAGCGCCGGCGTATCGGACAGGCGCGCCGACTGCGCCTGAACCACGGTAAGCCGAGCCGCCTGGCAGATCTGCTCTGCATTCAGAACGTCCAGGTAGGACATCGCCCCAAACTGCTGCCTGCGGACGTGCTCCAGGCTCCGGGAAGCGGCTTGCTCGGCTGTTACGGCGGCTTGCAGCGTATTGGCGTCGTACTGCAATGCCCGCAAAACATCGGCGACGTTCTGATAGGCGCCGATAACGGTCACGCGATACTGCGCCGCCGCCTGGTCGAACGCTGCCTGTGCCGCGCGCTGACGATGCATGAGCGTTCCGCCGTCAAAGATCGGTTGGGATAATTTGCCGATCACGGTGAAGAACTGGTTGTACGGCGAAAAGGCATTGGCGATCGCACCCGGCGACGTGCCGAACGATGCCGTCAATGAAAGCTGCGGCAAACGGCTGGCGATCGCGACACCGACCTGCGCACTCGCCGCGTGCAGTGTCGCTGTCGCAGCGAGAATGTCCGGGCGTTGCTCAACCAGCTTCGACGCAATACTGACCGGCAACTCCTGCGGCAGATGCAAGGAAGAAAGTTCGAAATCCGCAGCGCGATCCTCGTTGGGCAAGCCACCGACAAGCGCGATCAGCGCGTTGCGCTGCAGTGCCAGTTCCTTTTGCATCGGCGGCAGCCATTCCTCAGCCTGGGCCAACACCGCGTCTTGCTGGAGCACGTCCGAATGCGCAATTTCACCCAGCGCATATTCGCGCGGCAGGACATCCCGGAGTTGCGTGTCCGCCTTGATCGTTTCCTGTTGTGCGGCGATCCTCTTCGAATCTGGCTAATGGAGCTTGCTGGCTCTCCACAGCAAGATCATCCGCCACCTCCCAGCGACGCCAAAATCGAGTCGTAACGCTCGAAACCCTTGATCTGCGCGGGCAGCACCCTCAAAACTTTGCTGGAGACCGGGTAGCGACCTGCGGGTAAATCGCGGGTAAAAATTCATATTTTCACTCAACAATGAACCCCCGATCCCCAACCAGAAAGGCTTCGGGCGATCCTAAGTTGCTCCTTAACAACAATTATCAAGACCAGGGGCAGCGGAACGCGCGCACGCTCATCGGTTTGCTCGGAGATTCTGCGGTGACCGCTGTGTGAGTGTCTCTTCAGGAGTGTTTCATGCGTCGCCGAACGGCCAATAGTTGCCGTTCGCGCAACAGAGACTGTCGTCATTCCAATGGCTGGTTCACTTCGTAACCTGCCGGATGCCCGGTGGAAGCAGGTCGGCCATACCCGACGTTCAGGTATCGGCAACGGTATGACGGCTATAAGTTGCTTTCTGCCCATTCGCAGCTCGGCAGCTACTGTGCCCAGCCACCGGCCGCCCCCTTTCTGAAGGTCGAGAATGTCGGAATAACGGCGCGTGACAACAGGACCGCGAAAGATGGTTCGCGTGGGCACGTCCCGCGAAACGACAGATCAGCAATGTCGTCTTCCAATTGACCGATGTATTCAACGTCCACTCGATTGCGGCCAGACTGATAGTGACCACGGAGAATCGACAGAATGACTTTCGCCGCACCGGATAAGCTTACAGCGTAGTGGCGACAGGCGCGCCCGGCAGCCGGGAAAGATAACGATCTTGTAATGAGCGGGTCAGCATCGAGACAGGCGCCATTGCCGAGAATGAAGGCAACTCTTCATCGACGCCGATGGAGAGGCTCGAGGCCTCGTTCATGGTGAATGTGGCCACTACGTTCTCAAAGGGGACCATCATGAAAGCACTGATCAAGGCCGTACTGATTGCCAGCGCGTTGAGCTCGCCTACATTCGTGTTTGCCCAGGCCGCCAATGCACCGGTAACCCGCGCCGAGGTGCGAGCCGATCTCGTCCGGGTCGAACAGGCCGGTTATCGTCCAGCAGCGAAAGATCGGTACTACCCCGCCGACATTCAGGCGGCCGAGGCGAAGATCGCGGCGCAACGCCAAACACCCGAGGCAGCGTCGGTCGGCGGTGTGACGACGGGCGCTTCGCAGGCCGGAGCGGCGCTCGCGATGAACGACGCACAGTCGATCTATGCTCACCATTGAACACGCGTCATGCTGCTGGCCCGCGCTCGTCGAGACGCGGTCTGGCGCTGATCGTGATTGCAGTCGACCACAGATCAACGCGGAGGATGCTGACATGAACGTGCTCGACCGTTGGCGCTCACGACCGTTGAAGGTCCGTGTCTTGAATCGCTGCGTTAAATGCGGCGAGTTGAAGGACGACGTCCAGAAGCGCGTGAATTACTGGCCGGATGTTACGGCAGTCTGCTGCGCGGAGTGCTTCGCGGAAATGAGGGACCTTCGCGAGGCGGACTGAGCATGCGCTTTGCAGTAGATGCCGCAGGCGGGCCTTGCTACGGATACCTGGGAGCACCCATGCTCTATCAACTACACGAATTTCAGCGGGCTCTGCTTAGCCCGCTGACCGCCTGGGCCCAGGCCGCGTCGAAATCCTTCGCGAATCCGGCCAGCGCTCTTGCCTATTTCCCAAGCGCCACCCGTCTTTCCGCCGGTTACGAATTGCTCTACCGGCTGGGCTCCGGCGACGGCCAGACGCGCGCCGCCCAGGATCTGTGCAGCGGCATTCCCCCCGAGCCCAAGCGGCATTTCGTGGCGGAAAAGTGCGGCCACTACGGTATTTTCTCGGGCCGCCGCTGGCGCGCCATCATCTATCCGCAGTTGCGGGACTTCATCCTCGAGCACAGCAATGGAAAGCTGTGACGGAGCGGGCCGAAGCGGCTTCCCGTCCGCTTTACAAGGCCTGTCGACCCGCAACGATGCGTCACGTTCGACCACTGCCAACAGGCGAGCGAGGAATCGTTTTCGCCGTCGTCAATAGATGAAGACAGCTGTATCGTTGGCAAGGCTGTCCACGCACCGCGCACGTCAGAGCGGATTTTATGCACAAGCTCACGCTCGGCTCTGCCGCGAGAACCCAGCGGTGGTTATCGAGGACCTGAATGTCAAAGGGATGCCGGCGAACGAACGACTTGCCCGGTCGATCTTGGATGTAGGCGGGATCTTTCGCCCCTTGATGCGCCGCTACGTCGCGCAGCGGTATATTTCAACATCGGAGCCGCATCGATATACGTCGTCAAGTTCCTGGCCGAGTCGCTGCCGGGAGGCAAGCCCAAATGAACGTTGCGCGTCCTCGCGGTTCCTATTGCCTGAAGGCAGCCGTCCGCTGCGCGACGCTGGTGGCTGCCGCCGGCTTCGCCGTGGCAACCCCGTTGCCAACGCCGCCGTGCGGGACACCGCCGGTGCCGGCCTACGCGTCGCTGGGCGTGCAACCTGCAATGGCGATCCTGGGCGCCGAGGAGCTCGATACGAGTGTGTGGCGGCCGTCCTCGTGCACCGGATGGCCTGCGGCGTCCCGCTCCCGGGTTGTCGTCGCGGTCGCAGGGCTGGTTCACGTCGCTGGCGGTCCCGAGACGCTGTTGGCACGTGCCGGGGCGGTCTCCACCCTGCGCAGCATGCGCTACTGGTCCACGACCGACAAGACGTGGCGTCCCTTGTTCCTGGATGCCGCAGCGCTGGCCGGACCCGCAGAGGGCGGGGGCCGGCGGGGTGATTTCCGTCCGTCTGAACTGCAAGCCGGTCGAACCTTTTACTTCTGGGTGCGCGACAGCCGATCCGGCCCCCTGGTGTACCGGATGCGGGTGCTGGAGCACAGCCCGCAGCGGATGGCGCTGGCCGAGGAAAATGTGTCGCCGGTCCGTGCCTTCGGACTGACAGTGTTTCAGCCGGCTGCGCTGCAGACGGTGGTGTTCGCACAGCGCCAGACGAACGACGTATGGGGCCTGTATATTCTCGCGCGCATCGACCGGCAAGCCAGCAGTTTCATTGCGAGCGGGCACGAGGCCTCTACGGCGAACCGGGCGCTGGCACTGTTCCGGTACCTGGCCGGCATCCCGACCGACGCGGAACCACCGGCCGTGCGATGACTTGGGTCGTGACGCAACAGGCCCCTCGTCGATGCGTCAATCGCCTGCTGCGGCGCCCTCGCGCGCTTTCCTGCAGTACGCGGCCGCGGTGTACGGTCTCACACTTCCCGGTGTTGTTCGTCTGGGTCGAAAACTGTCAGTAGCTCAATAATCCCCGCTTGTGCGAACGCATTTTCTGCGACCCATTCTCTGACCGGGGGCTACGGAATTCCCACGTCCGACTACGAGCGGTTCGCGCAAACTGGGCGTATCGGCCGCTGTTCTCTACCTACGGCAGCACCCGGCCATCTGCTGACGTTGATCGGTGCGCGTGCTCGGACCCTCCAATGTCGGCTGTGCACCAGATGACAGTCATCGGGACATCGGTCGACCCCGTCAGTGCGTGGACCAACTATGACGTCCGTGCGCCGTCGTCGAGCATCTGCACCTCGGCATACGCTATCGTCACACGACTCATGTGCCAATGAAGCCGTACCCTCCACGAAGGAAGAATCGTCGGATGCAAGATAGCGTGCCGACCGCGCAATCTCTTCAGGCTTCGCGACGCGCTTGAGCGCGTGCAGGCCTGTCACGAACACCTGCGATTCGGAGCTGGCTGCTCAAAAGCTTTTGTCTGTCGAAACCCCGAAAGCGGCGCAATACATATGAAGGAGCCGTCGAATATTTAATGACTTTTTTTTCAATTTTTGATTGGTACCTTGCACTTGCATCCGGCGACCGACGCGAAAAGATCGGCGATAGCCACGCAAAGATGAATTCCACGATATCCATAAGATGCTGGCTCTTCTATTGCACTGGACCAGCAGCGGGAAGAATGCAGGGTTGAAACAACAGGACGCCAATGGCCGCCACTGCAGGCTGCGCCATGATGTCAGGCCCTCGGAAGCCTCACTTCCTGTGCATCAGTGTGAGTGCAATGACCTGAAGTGCAAGAGGTGTCCCGATGACCAATGCACTGCATGCACACCCTCCTGTCAAACGTGCCGGATGGATCGCCGCGGTGGTGTTCGCGGTTCTGGCCGGCGCCGGCGCACGGGCGCAGACATCACCCGCGTCCAGCACATTTGAGGCGACTGAAGATCCGCCCTTCCTGGCCCCCGCGGATGTGAGCGCCGCGACACGTGCGCGGACACCCAGCGCGGCCGTCGCGCCCTCGTTTATCGCAACCGATTGGCCGACGTTCGGTATGAACGCCCAGCGCACCGGAAGCAATTCCGTGGAGACCGTGCTCACGCCATCCAACGTGCCCAGTTTGAGAATGCACTGGGCGACGGATCTCGGTGGCCCCATGACGACCCAGCCAACGCTCGCCGCCGGTGTGTCCATCAACGGCGTACCGACCGATATCGTTTACGCCGCGACGCTCAACGGGGACATGTTCGCGCTGAATGCGGCTACAGGGGCACAAATCTGGAAGAAGCACGTCAACCCTGTGCATACCACGTGCAGTGACTTCGCGGCATCGGGCGGCAACATTGGGTTCATCGGAACGCCTACCATCGACCATGCCAGGAACCAGTTGTACATCGTGAGCGGGGACGGTTTTCTGCATGCGTACAATCTGGCGACCGGCGCAGAGCTGCCCGCCTTGCACGTGCTCGTCCCCGATCCCGCGAATGCAACGCACACGTTCGTCTGGGGCAGCCCGACCCTCAGCGGTACGTCACTGTATGCGACGACGGCCAGTGTTTGCGACTTCACTCCGTACCATGGTCAGGTAGTCCGGATAGGTGTCCCCGGCGGGGCGATTCTGCAGCGCTGGTATCCAACCGGGGCAAGCGGACCGAACGGCGGCGGCATCTGGGGATATGGAGGCGTATCGGTCGTGCGGGGCGGAAGTGCTGTCTTTGCACTGACAGGCAACGGGTTTACGCGGCCGGAGAACACCCTCTTTGCAGAACACGTCGTCGAGCTTACCAATAGCCTGACCGTAGTTGCGTCAAACTCGCCGATGCCTCCCTCTACCCGAGACGCCGATTTCGGCGCTACGGCGCCGCTTTTCCAGCCGCGTGGCTGTCAGCCCATGCTTGCGGCGTTCCAGAAGACCGGCAAACTGTTCATCTATAACCAGGCGACCATCGCGTCCGGGCCGTTGCAAACGCTGCCAATCAGCCAGGGCAATGCGACGGGGAGCGACATTGGTTTGCCTGCCTATGACCCAGCGCTGAGGCAGCTGTACATTGCGGCGCCTTCCGATTCGCCCACGGGCTTCAACAAGCACGGTCTCATCGCGCTGGCGTTCAACAGCACCTGTTCCGCCGCGAGCGTGGCCTGGCAACAGCTGGTGGGCAAAAATTCAGCCTCGAACAATCCGGCTATTCCTCCCGTTGTCGCGAACGGCGTGGTGTATTACGCCGATGGCGTCGCCAGCCAGGTGTTCGCCATCGACGCAAAGAGCGGACAGATACTGTGGAGCACCGATCAACTTCCGGCGGCCGAACGCGTGACGGGCGGAATCTTCACGTCGCCGTCCGTCGTCAACGGACAGCTTTTCGTGGCGGGCTACGATCACAAGGTTCACGCCTTTGGCCTGTAGAGCGCCGCGCAGTCGGAGGGGGCCGCTCTACAGGCGAAACCCGCCATACGCTTGACGCGGAGTCTGGTGGCGGCTTCGGGTCGGGTACTGCCGATCGCTACCTTCCGAGGTTCAGGCCGCGCATGCCGATTGCATGGGTCAATAGTCGGCCAACTACGGCCGCTCGTTGTCCCGTCAAAAGGTCATCCGAGCGACTGCTCCGCAACCAGTTACCGGTTACCCGTGAGGGAATGTCGCGAGTCGTACGGCGAGGACTTAACAACACCAGCCAGGAAGCGCGACTGATCGTGATCGGCGAGACGCCGAAAGCCGGGAATCGAATTCACTATTCGCTGAACGCTACGTGTGAATCGTCAGCCCGTGCGGCCCACGTGGTATGCCGAGCGGCATGGGAAGGAGATTTCTTGCAGGGCAGCCGATGAGCAAGTGGAGCGTGCCATTGGGGACAGAGTGAGCAGTTTGCGAACCTCCGGTGCCCGGCGTCCCGTAGGACAGGGCGCTCGCGGTAGGCGGTCCCCGCGCCCTCCGGGCATTTCGACCTAGACTTGAATTGATTCGCTCGCCCGGTTCGGCGTCCGGAATCGCAACTGACGCGCGCAAACGCGCCATGCCCGAATGCAATAAGCGCGCGCACCCTGCGCGCGTCCGAACGATGGAGGTCAATGCCATGGCCGAGAACTGGAAGGTTGCCGGTACGTATTTCGAGAGCTGCAACTGCTACGCCCCGTGCAGTTGCGTTTGCCTCAGTCCGCCGTCGGATGGAGACTGCGCAGTGCTCATCGGTTGGCACGTCGATCAAGGCGAGTTCGCCGACGTGACACTGGACGGACTCAACATCGCTCTCTTTGCGTATTCGCCGGGTCACATGCTGCAAAACAAGTGGAAGGTGGCGCTTTATCTCGACGAACGCGGGACACCGCAGCAGCAAGAGGCGTTGGGTAAGATCTTCTCCGGTCAAGCCGGGGGGCCGCTTTCCGCGCTGGGCCCGATGATTGGCGAAGTCATGGGCGTCAAACCAGCCGCGATCGACTACCAACTCGACGGGAAGCGTCGCAGCCTTCGCATACCCAATGTCGCGGACATCGAAATCGAAGCGTTGTCTGGTCAGGATGGAGGCGACGTCACCATCAACAATCAACCGTTTACCCCTGTCCCAGGATTCGCGGCGGTGATCGGGAAATCGAAGCGCTTTAGCTTCACCGACTACGGCTTTTCCAGAGAAATCTCAGACCGAAACGGGTTCTATTCTCCGTTCGCCTACCATGGCTGAGCGAGGTTTTCGAAGGGGGTTCGTGTCGCGACGGCTGCCGGTGCGGGACCGAGTGATTGTACTGTCGGGACTCACGGCCGCCGCGACGCTCGCGTGGGCCTACCTGCTGTATATGAGCTGGGGCATGGAGCACATGGACGCGGGAGCTGGCATGGCCATCATGCCGCGCATGACGGATTGGGGCGCCATCGATCTGCTACTGGTACTGGCGATGTGGGCCATCATGATGGCCGCCATGATGCTCCCGTCGATCGTGCCGATGATTCTGAGTTTCGCGTTCCTGAGCCGCCAGCGGCGTGCGCAACGACTGCCGTATGTGCATACGAGCGTATTTGTTCTCGGCTACCTGGCCGTGTGGTCCGGCTTCAGCCTGTTGGCGACGTTTGCGCAATGGGGCCTGCTCGAGGCCCGTCTGGTTACACCAATGATGGTGAGCGCAACCCCGCTGCTTGGGGGCGCTCTCCTCGTCATTGCTGGAGTCTTCCAGCTGACACCTTTAAAGCACGCGTGCCTTGGCAAGTGTGCTTCCCCACTCGGTTTTCTTCTGACCGAATGGCGCGACGGCACCCTCGGTGCCTGGATCATGGGGTTCCGCCATGGGGCCTATTGCGTCGGCTGTTGCGGGGCACTCATGGCGTTGCTCTTCGTGTTTGGCGTCATGAACGTGCTTTGGGTTGCCGCCCTGTCGATCTACGTGATGCTCGAAAAAATGCTACCGCAAGCGCGATGGCTTCCTTTTGCGGAGGGGTTGCTGCTGGTTGGCTGGGGTGTCGTAGTTGCAACAACGGGGTGAGGTCACGACACGGACAGCCGAATAACTACCCCATCCGAAGATGTCCGCTACGCTTCATAACCGGTCGTTGAAGCGACCGCGCTTCGAATGGCCGCTGAGGGTCGAACAGAGACTTTCGGGGAGCGATGCCGAGGCACTGATGCGGACCTCGCGTGAGCATTCGCGGCGCGCTTCGCTGATCTACACTGCTAATAGCGGGGCGGGAACAATGCTTGCGTGGCGCAAGTCAGATCAACAGAAGGGTCCCAGACGTCTGATCCTTCTCGCCGGGTTTGTGCTGTTCGGCCATGTCACGCTCCTAGGTATCAGCCGGCAGCACGACGGCATCGTCACTCGAAGGACGAAATGACTTGACGACGAGACGCCGGGCGCGGCGGCATGCCACCGGGCGGGCTGCCGCCATCGTAGGGAAGGACACTTACTATGAGAAGGGCGCCTGGAACACGGTCAATACTTCCCGCTCTGGTGCTTTTGCTCGCCGGCTGTGCCGTCGGCGGCAGGCCGTATGCCGGGCCGCACCTCAGTCCAACAGAGTGCCGCGACCTGGCGGCGCTCAGGACCAACGCGCCCCCTACGATGGCGCAACACCATAGCGAACTGGCTGCCCTGAGGAAAGCGGGCTACGACCCGTCACCGTGGTATGACCCATATTACCCGGAAGACATACAAGCGGCACAGCGTCTGGTCGACTACTGGTTCCAAACGGAGTGCCAGCAGCCTCAACCCAGCTGAGAAGCCAAGGTGAATGCGAACCACTCCAGGCTCAGCGCGTACTAACTGCACGTCGCATCGCGGCCGTGTTCCCTTGGCGCGTGCGGTGGAAATCATCCAATGGTCCGTGCTCAACGAGTCCATCCGATGCGGCAAAGTTTTGATTGTCCACTGGTCCGCCCTGTCAATGTCGCCGAGTTGAGACGGTCTCATCAAGTCCAGTCTCGCGAAAGTTCGCTTCGCCTTTCGCATCCCTGCTGCGATCAGCGATCGTTCGAGGTCCGCATCGGACCGGGTTCGGCCAGCTGCTGCCGTTGGCCCAAGCTTTCACACAGACGTTCGAATGTCGGCTTCGCCCACACAATGGACCTTGGTACACCGATCATGTCAGTCTCTAGCGTTGCTGAGGACCGCAAGCGAGAAGACGTGCCCCGTGACGTACTGTTTCAGAAACAGGGGACAACGGACGGACATGAAAGCAGAGACGTTCGAATCGGAATGCGAGTCAGCTCGGTCTCCTGAAATGTGCTGCCTCCGGGAGCGTAGGAGATTCGCAAGGCGGCGCTGTTTCGCAGTGGCCAACAGGCGCGGTCGGGTAATGTCGTCCAATGCGATCCCCAGGGCGGGCGAAGTATTCAGGACGCACTTTGGGAATCCCCGTCGATGGGGACTATCTGCCCGGATATCGAGCGGCCGGCCTCGGAGCCGAGAAAGACGGCGAGTGCGCCGATGTCCGCAGGATCGACGAAGCGCTTGATCGACTGGTTGGCCAGCGCCGCGGCTTCTTCCTGTGCCACGCTGCGTCCACTGGCGGATGCCCGCCCCTGAAAAACCTGCTGCAACCGCGGGCCTTCCACGGCGCCGGGCAGGATTGCATTGACCCGAATGCCGAACTCACCCAGTTCGCGGGACAGGGTCTTGGTAAAGCCGACGAGTCCCCACTTCGTTGTGGCATAGGGGCTGCGATTCGGGTAGCCGAAGCGGCCGGCCAGTGACGACATGATGACGATCGAGCCCGCGGTAGACTGTTTCAGATGGGGGATGGCGTGCTGTGTCACAGTGAATGTGCCCGTGAGATTGACGCGCAGCACGTTCTCCCAGGCGTCTGGATCCATGTCTGCAACGCTGGCCACAGGTCCCGCGATGCCCGCGTTGTTGACGAGTACGTCCAGGCCACCGAGTGCGGCTGCGCCCTCGGCCACCATACGAGCTACCGAGCCGCGGTCGGCGACGTCGCACACCGACGTCATGACGTCCGGCAATTGCGTCTGCAATTGCCTCAGGGCACCCTCGTCGATATCGCAGACAAAAACCCTCGCCCCAGCGGATGCGAAGGCTTCCGCGATAGCACGACCTATGCCGCTCGCGCCGGCGGTGACGAGTACGCGCTTGCCTTTCATGGACATCATGGAATCTCCTTTGGATCAGAATCGCGGTTGCTGTTCAGGAGCAGGCGGCACGGATGAATTCGGGCACAGGGACGGCTTTCAGCCGTCCATCTGCCTCTCGAATGCATAGCGCGCGTGTTTCCCGCCCCTCGCAGATCAGGGTATCGCCGCGCACGATGCGATGACGCTGGATGAAGACTTTGCCGCGCCACTCTTCGATTACGGTGTGCACATCGATGCGCTCGCCATAGGTAGCCGGGGTGTGGAAACGGGTATGGATCTCCAGCAGCGGCGCACCAATACACTGAGGCAACTCCGTCAACGCGTGCCAGGGGGGAAGCCCGCACTGCGTAAAATAGTGGTGCGAGGCGGCGTCCATCCAACGCGAAAAATTCGGGAAGAAGACGATGCCGGCCGGATCGCAGTCCCCGAACTGCACGTCAACTTGAAAGACAATTTCCTTGCTCATGGGCTTATGCTCCAGTTTCCATTGCGGTCATTATGCGGGTGTCGTTTCGGTGGCACTGTCAATTCGCGGACACTCGACGTCGATATTTGTACGGGCATCACCAGGAGACCGGGATGAGTCGACAACGACGTATTGAGTCCCCATCGCTGACGATTGACGAACTGCTGGCCCAGTCGACCTGGTTCTCGCAGCTCGACGAGTCGGCCCGCCGCCGGGTGCGCGCCGATGTCTCGGAGCGCGCCATTGCCATGGGCCAGTTGCTGGGCCACCACGGCGAGCGGCAGCAGGTATGGTTCGGGGTGCTCGAAGGCCTGATAAAGTGGTCGATAACCGCACGCGACGGGCGCTCCGTCACACTGGGCGGCCAGTCGGTGGGCAGCTGGTTCGGCGAAGGCACGCTAATCCGCAAGGCGCCGCGAGAGTCCGACCTCATTGCGTTGCGCGACAGCCGGATCGCACAGATCCCGCTCGGCACCTTCGACTGGTTGCGCCACCATCAGCCGTCCTTCAATGAATTCCTGCTGACCCAGGTGAATGAACGCCTGCATTGGTTCATGGGCAACTTCGCCGCCCACGGGCTGCTCGACACCGACAGCCTGGTCGCGAGAGCGCTGGTGGGCATGGTGCATCCCATCGCCAACCCTCGGGGCGAGTGTCGTCTCCAGCTGTCGCAGGAAGAACTCGCCAACCTGGCTGCCGTATCTCGCCAGACTTGCAACAAGGCCCTGATGCATTTCAGGGATGCCGGTCTCGTACGCAGCGAATACGGCGGCATCGTCATTCTCGATCTGGCCGGGCTTCAGGCGCTTGCCCGGTAGGGCCTCAGAAGAGGCTTCCTGCCGGCGAGCTTCCAGCCCCACAAGCCTGTCCAGCAGACCAGGTCAAGGGGCGACGCCGCACTCGGGCAGCTGGCTCGGTCGACTGGGCGTTTACCCTGACACCAACTGTCGGTCTATCGACAGTGGTTTCCGCAAGCGCCAGAAATAATGCGTGTCATATGAGACAAGGAGACACGCAATGAACCGCACTCGTTCGGCGCCCGCAGTCACCACGGGCGTCAGCCATGCGCCGGCCCGGTCGGCAGAAGACCAGGTTTACCGCAAGATCAGTTGGCATGTGATGCCGGTCATCCTGATCGCCTACATCTGCGCGTTCCTCGACCGCATCAACATCGGATACGCGCAGCTTCAGATGAAGCATGACTTGGGCTTCTCCGATGCCGTCTATGGACTCGGCGCCGGCATTTTCTTTGTCACCTATCTGCTGTTCGAGGTGCCGAGCAACCTGCTGCTCGAAAAGATCGGCGCACGCCTGACCTTCCTGCGCATCATGGTGCTGTGGGGTCTCGCTTCCACAGCGACTGCCTTCGTCAGCGAGGCCTGGCAGTTCTACGGGATCCGGCTGCTGCTCGGCATCTTCGAAGCAGGCTTCTTCCCCGGCATCATTCTGTATCTCACGTACTGGTATCCGAGCCAGCGTCGCGGCCGCGTGACGGGACTGTTCCTGTTCGGCATGCCCATCACGGGAGTTCTGGGCGGCCCCCTGTCGGGAACGATCATGAGTGGCATGGAGGGCCTTGGCGGCTTGCATGGGTGGCAGTGGCTGTTCCTCGTCGAAGGACTGCCGACCATTCTGCTGGGGTTTCTGCTCTATCGCATGCTTCCGGACAAGCCGGGTCAGGCGCGGTGGCTGAATGACGCCGAGAAGGCGTTGGTGCAGTCGGTACTCGATGCGGACCACCAGTATGAAACAAAAGCCCGACACCATGGCAAGCTCGCCGCAGCGTTGGCGGACAGCAAAACCTACGTGCTCGCCTTCGTCTATTTCTGCTGCGCTTGTGCCGTCTACACGGTCACATTCTGGCTGCCGACCATGATCAAGGGCCTTGGCGTCGGCCCCATCTCGACGGTCGGCTGGTACACGGCAGTGCCGTATATCTTCGGTGCGCTCGGCGTCCTCGTCATCAGCCGGAGTTCAGACCATTTCAGGGAACGTCGCTGGCATGTAGGAGGAACGCTGGCAGTGGGCGCCATCGCGCTCTTTTCGACCTCGTTCCTTGGCACCGCCATCGTGCCGGTGATGGTTCTCCTGTGCATCGCGGCCTTCTTCATCTTTGGCGGCGGCTCGCTGTTCTGGTCGATCCCCCCGACCTACCTTGGCCGGGACGCCGCCGCGGCCGGCATCGCGGTCATCAGTTCACTGGGCATTCTCGGCGGCTTTGTCAGCCCGACACTGATCGGCTGGATCAAGAGCGCCACCGGCAGCATCCAGATGGGTCTGCTGGCCTTGACTGCATTGGTCATCGCCGGCGGCCTGACCAGCCTGCTCGGCCTGCCGAAGAGTGCGGTCCGGGTGGGCTAGGACGCCGGCGCGCACTAGCCGCGCCAACGGCCTTCATTACCTTTCGACCTCTTTCCTGACGTGGAGAAATGCATCATGAGCAAGCCCAAAGTCATTGTGACGGTCGCCCCGACCGGCGGTATGGCCACCAAGAAGATGAACCCGAACCTGCCGACGCAGCCGCATGAGATCGCTGAAGACACCTTCCGCTGCTACAACGCCGGAGCGAGTGTCGTGGCGGTACACGCACGGCGCCCCGACGACGAGGCCACCTGCGATCCTGCGATCTACAGCCACATCAACCGGCTGATTCGCGACAGGTGCGACATCATCCTGAACAACTCCACCGGCGGCGGCATCAATGGCGACATGGTGCGCGAACTGGACAACGGCCTGTGGGAGATCCAGTGGGAAGAGCGCCTGAAGGGCATGCAAGGCGACGGCGTCGAGATGTGCACGCTCGATGCCCAGACAGTCATCGCGAGCTTCAATGGCAAGGAGATCCTGGTGGCAACGCCGCCCTCGCGCATCCGGCAGATCGCAGAGATGATGAAGGCGCGCGGCATCAAGCCCGAGTGGGAAGTGTTCGGCCTTGCCGATATCGTTCAGGACGTCCAGCGTGCAATCAACGAAGGTCTCGACGAAGCGCCGCACTTCATCAATATCGTCATAGGCGCCAACGCCTTCCAGGGGGCCCTGCCCTACACGCCTCGCCTGTTGCAGACGATGGTAGACCATCTGCCACGCAACACCGTGTTCAACGTCAGCGCCATCGGCGCGGCGCAGTTGCCGGCTGCGATGAATTCGCTGTTGCTGGGCGGCCACGTGCGCGTCGGGCTCGAAGATAACCTGTACTACAGGCACGGCGAGCTGGCGACCAACGTGCAACTGGTCGAGCGCCTTGTTCGCCTGGTGCGCGAGATGGGCTACGAACCAGCCACCCCCACCGAGGCGCGCGAAATGATTGGACTGCGTCCGCTGCAAGAAAGACTCGGCGCCGACTGCGCAGAGGCTTAGATCATGACCGCAAAACCCTTCAAGGTTGCCATCGTCGGCACCGGTGTCATTGGCGCGGGCTGGGCCACGCATTTCCTCGCCAAAGGTTTCGAGGTCACGGCGACGGATCCGGGCGCGGGCGCAGAAGCGCGGTTGCGCGAGTGGGTCGACAACAACTGGCCCACCGTTGAAGCCCTCGGCCTCGCCGACGGTGCCTCGCGGGAAAAGCTGACTTTCACGACAGACCTAACCGCGGCCGTACGGCATGCTGGCTTCATTCAGGAGAGCGGGCCCGAGCGTCTGGACGTCAAACGCTCGTTGATAGCCGATATCGAAGCGGCGGCGGAGGCGGACGCCATCATCGCTTCGTCGTCGTCCGGTCTTTCGGTCAGCGAGATTCAAGCGGGCGCGAAACGTCCGGAGCGGATCGTCCTTGGTCACCCCTTCAATCCGTCCCACATTATTCCGTTGGTAGAAGTCGGCGGCGGCAGGCTTACATCACCTGAGAACGTGACGAGGGCTATCGCGTTTTATGCATCAACGGGCAAGAAGGCCATCCGTATCAGTAAAGAAGTGAAAGGTCATATTGCAAACCGTCTGCAGGTGGCTCTTTGGCAAGAAGCCATTTGCCTGGTTCAAAGAGGGATCGCCTCGGTCGAAGACGTCGATGCGGCCATTTCGCACGGGCCCGGCCTGCGCTGGGCTCTGTTCGGGCCGTTTCTCAACCTTCACGCATCCGGAGGCCCCGGTGGCATTACCCATTTGCTGCAGCATCTGGGTCCGGCCCAGCGCGACTGGGCTCGCGACCTGGGCACGTATCCGGAGACGGACGACTACATCGAGTTGATTGCGAAAGGCGTCGATGCGGAACTACAGGCGCACGACTTTCCCGAAATGCTTCGTCAGCGCGATCAATTGCTGGTTGAGCTTCTGGCGGCAAAGCGAGACCTTTCGCAGATCCCATAGGGGATCGTGACATGAAGCGATATGCCAGCACCGAAGCGAGCGCCGTGCCGACGAACTGAGTGACGTTCCAAAATATCGACGCACTGCATTCACTGGCCGCGGTGCTAGAGACTTCAATGTTCACCCCGCGGAATGACCGTTGCACTCCGGAAGCCGTCATTAAGGTAGAACGGAGTTCACCGTCCGGTTTGGGTCGAGGAACGAAACCGCTCGCGCGGTAAAGGGCTCCGGCCCGCGATAGCGGTAATGGAGGGGAAACCGACTCTGTTTTCATGTTGAAGGGCGAGGCAATCCGCCTCGTCAGTCAACGGGAGCAGAGTCATGACCCATACCAGACAGGGCATCAGCCCGCTGCGCCAGCGCATGATCGACGACATGCGCATGCGCCAGCTTTCCCCCAGGACGCAAGCCAACTATCTGCGCATCGTGCGCGAGTTTTCCCGGTTTCCCGGTCGCTCGCCCGATACCGCCACCGTCGAGGACCTGCGAGGCTACCAGTTGCATCTGGTGGATCACGGCACGTCAACCACTCATCGCGCGCTCCAACCAACACGAGCGCGACGTCTGGATGATTGGGATTGAACAAATAATGGCAAGATGTGAAACCGTGAACGTCAACGAGAAGGTATCAGCCGATTCATTGCTGGAAGGCCGGTCGGTATTTCCGCGTTCTTCCCGATCCGGCCTTGAATGCAGGCTGAGATTATCCGGATGGCGGTTATCCGGCTGTCATATGCGCGTTCGCGTCGCCTTCGGTTTGCTGCGCAGATGCACGAAGTGGTAGAAGCCGAAGGAAAGATCGGCATGGTTGAGCACGTCAGATTCGCCAATTGTGGCGACGCTAAACTTGAGACGCTTGATGGCCAGCTTTCCAGAGGGAGACGCAATATATGCGCGCATGAAGTCTTTCCTTGCCCGCGCATCAGCTTGGTCAAAAGCTTCACGACCAAGTCGGACCTCGTCTGCCAATCGCACCTTGACCTCTTCCTCGCGAGCAGCGCTGTTCGCTTCAACCGCGTTTCTCACAGTCGTCCGGGCAGTTACCTCAGCAAGCTCTTCTGTTGCTTTCTGGGCCAGTACCGTTTTCATTCGGCGCTCGGCTTCTGAAAGCCTGTAACCCTCTGTAATGGCCTTCATCAGGTAGCCCGCTGGACTCTTCTTCACCTTGGCGTCGTCAATCTTTACTCGGGTGTATTCGATTGCGTCAAGGATGCGTTCGTCGGACCAGATGGCGCGGTTCTGCGAGATGACGTTGAACTGCTTTTCGGTGAACCCGAATTCGTTTTTCAGCGTGGTGTAGGTTTCCTTCAACCCAATCAAGCTCGCGCGGACGGTGTCGGCTCCTTCCTTTCTGGATAGTCTGAAGCGTATCCGGTCAATCTTTTTGGATTTAGGGCTCTCTGTCCGCGTCTCGTAGCTCAGCCCGATGTCGGAGACCTCATTGATTTGCTTGACCGCGGGTTCGAGGCTGTCCCGCTTGAAATACTTGAAGACTGTTGCACTGGACCCCGCTTTACCTGGCCAGTTTCGAACGACTTCGATTTCAAACCAATCCGTGAGCCTGGACTCATGCCACCCGCGCGATATAAGAATTCGCCGGCGGCGTAGCGGTGTATCGCACCAAAGCGATTGATCCGATCAATCTCGGCGTCAGTCAGTACCGGAAATATCTGATGCCAGCGCGGGGTGCTATCTGGGGTCTGCGCATCCGCCACGGCAGAATGCTCGGCGCCGTTCGTGCCGACTTCTGTCTGGTTGTCCGGCCCGCCCGGTGGCGAAGCTGCGTCGCTGTTCATCGTGAACCTCTGACTACGCGCGTTGGAACCGGCCGGCGCAGAGCCACGCCCCTGACCTTTTGGATAACCCACGGGGTAAATGCCGTCCCGTGCTTCAAGATAGGTTAGCCGTCAACATGCCGCAAACAGGTAACACCAATCTTGCTCGTGTCCGAGCCCTCGTGGTACTCGCGACCGGCACAAGCGGACTTCCTGGCGCGCTCAGTTGCACGTTCATGAAATGGTCCGTTCTTCTCGATGATCGTCACGCCCGTACTGAACGTGAGGTGAGTTGCGCACGCCTCGATGCCGCGGCGATGTCGTCGGGTGTACCGATCCGGCCAGGAGGCGTCGTTGCCGCCACTTTGTCGTTGAAGTCAGCGCCCCGCCCAGACACGAAACTCGTGTCGACGACGCCCGGCGACACGTTCAGCACCCGGATGCGCGGCGCGAGAGCGCGGGCCAGCGATGCCGTCATCGTGTCGAGTCCCGCTTTCGCGGCGCAGTAGGCGACATTGCTCCCGACGCCGGTGGTGGCCGAGATGGACGACACGTTGACGACGAAACCATCTCCGCCTGAAAGCGCATGATTTTCGGCGGAATCCAGCGCATCAGGCAGGTGAGTACCTTCAGCGCGAGGTCGGTGCGCTGCCGGGTTAGCCGCAGCGAAACCTCTTCGATCCGCGCAAAACTCTCCTGTACTGACGGCAAGAGCTGTTCGCCTTCAATCGTCAGGACGAGTCCATTCGGCTGGCGCGTGAGCAACGGAAAACCGTAGTAATCCTCAAGGGCCTGGATCTGTCGGCTCACGGCCCCCTGTGTCAGACAGAGATGATCGGCGGCGCGCGCGAAGCTGCGGTGGCGCGCGACCATTTCGAAAGTCTGCAGTGCATTCAGCGGCGGCTGGCGGCGCATCGTCGATCCTCTCCCGCATTGGCGAAAGTCATGGCGGCTGGGTGAGCTTCGCGTCCGGACGGCTCCATATATACACCGAATATCGATCCCCGTTTCGTCTGAAGGTATCACGCTCTTGACTGGAGCCATGAGCCTGGAACATGGCGAGCATGCAAATGCATCGTTTGCAGTGCGTGAGTCACGAAGCAAGAATGGACGCACACACCAACTCCGGAGACAGGCATGCAGCGGCAACCGGTCAATACGCAGGGATCTCATGAACTCTCCTGATACCACTTCGCTCTTCGGCCATGCGCGCGGGCGCAGCCAGCCCCGGCCGGTCAGTATGCAGACTTGCGGTGAAGCGCTCGTGAGGCTGCTCGAACAGTACGGGGTCGACCTGGTGTTCGGCATTCCCGGCGTCCATACGGTCGAGCTGTATCGTGGGCTGGCGGGGTCGTCGCTGCGCCACGTCACACCCCGTCATGAGCAGGGCGCGGGGTTCATGGCCGACGGCTATGCACGCGTGACGGGCAAGCCCGGCGTGTGCTTTGTTATCACCGGGCCGGGCATGACGAATATCGCGACCGCGATGGCGCAGGCCTATGCCGACTCGATCCCGATGCTCGTCATTTCCAGCGTCAACGCCACGCGCCAGCTCGGCAGCGGCGCCGGCCGGCTGCACGAACTGCCGTCGCAGCGCGGCGTATTCGCGGGGCTCACAGCGTTCTCCCACACGCTGCTAAATGCGGACGAACTGCCGCAAGTGCTGGCCCGCGCGTTCGCGGTGTTTGCGTCCGAGCGGCCGCGGCCGGTCCACATCGAGATTCCGCTCGACGTGATCGTGGCGCCCGCGACCGCAATGACGTCCAGCAGCGTAGTGCTTCCGGCGAAGCCGGCCGGGGCACCGGCCGCACTCGATGCGACTGCCGCCTTGCTCGCCTCCGCGCGACGGCCGCTGATTCTGGCAGGCGGCGGAGCGATCGAGGCCGCCGCTGAGTTGTGCTCGCTCGCTGAACGTTTGCAGGCGCCGGTGGCGCTGACGATCAACGCGAAGGGTCTGCTGCCGCGCGGCCATGCGCTGTCGATCGGTTCGACCCAGTCGCTCGCCGCGACGCGCGCCCTGGTGCGCGAGGCCGACGTGGTGCTTGCGGTGGGCACCGAACTAGGCGAGACCGACTACGACGTGGTATTCGACGATGGGTTCGCCATCGACGGCAAGCTGGTCAGGATCGACATCGACCCCCAACAGGTCATGCGCAATTTCCGGCCCGATGTGGCCATCGTGGCTGACGCGAAGCTCGCGCTCACCGCACTGGACAGCAGGCTCGCCACGCGCCCGTTGCCGCCGCGCGACGCGGGCTGGGGCGCGCCGCGTGTGCGTACCGTGCGCGCCGCGGTCAACGCCGGCTACGACGCGCCGATTCGCTCGCAGGCGGTGCTGCTGGACACGATATCGGACACCCTGCCCGAGGTGGTCATCGTGGGCGATTCGACACGCCCGGTCTACGCTGGCAATTTCGTCTACGAGGCGGCCGCCCCCAGGTCGTGGTTCAACTCATCAACAGGCTACGGCACGCTGGGCTACGGGTTGCCGGCCGCGATCGGCGCGCGGCTCGCGTCCGGCAACCGCGCCGTGATCTGCCTGATCGGCGACGGTGGCCTGCAGTTCACGCTGCCGGAACTGGCGAGCGCCGTCGAAGCCGCCGTGCCGGTGATCGTGCTGCTGTGGAACAACCGCGGCTATGCCGAAATCAGGAAATACATGATCGAACGCGATATCGAGCCGATTGGCGTCGACATCGGCACGCCGAACTTCCTTGCGCTCGCGCGCGGCTTCGGCTGCTGTGCCGCGTCGGCCGATACGCCGGCCGTGCTGGCGAACGAACTCAGGCAGGCCGCAGGGCGCCGCGTGCCCACTTTGATCGAGATCGATGAACAGAAGTGGTTCGACCATGTGTCGGGAGGTCCGGCATGAATGCGCCAAACGACATGTCGTTCCTCACGCAGCTCTATATCGACGGCGGCTGGGTTGACGGCGCCGAGGGCCGGCGAATTCCAGTGCTCAACCCGGCAACTGGGGAATGGCTCGCCGATGTGGCGGCAGGCACCGCACATGACGTTGAACGGGCGGTGGCCGGTGCGGCCCGCGCGTTCCGTGCGTGGCGGCACACGACCGGCGCTGCGCGCGCACGCTACCTGCATGCCATCGCGGCGGAAGTCGAGGTGCGGCGCGAGCGTCTCGCCATGCTGCAATCCCTGAACAATGGCAAGCCGCAGAGTGAGGCGCACATGGATGTCGACGACGTGATCGCGACGTTCCGCTATTACGCCCAGCTGGCCGAGCGGCTGCACGACTCAACCGGCGAAGAAGTCAGCATCCCCAGCACCGAACAACGTGCACGGATTTGCCGCGAACCGTGCGGCGTGGCGGCGCTGATCGTCCCGTGGAATTTCCCGATGGTGACGACGGCCTGGAAGCTCGCCCCGGCGCTTGCGGCCGGCTGCACCGTCGTGCTCAAGCCGTCCGAAATCACACCGTTGCCGGAGCTCGAGCTGGCCTCGGCAATCGCATCAGTCGGTTTGCCGGCGGGTGTCTTTAACGCCGTGACGGGCACAGGTACCGATGTGGGTGCGCCGCTCGTCGCGCATCCGGACGTCGCGAAGGTATCGTTTACCGGCAGCACAGGGGTCGGTCAGACGGTGATGAAGACGGCCGCCGATACGCTCAAGGGCGTGAGCCTGGAACTCGGGGGCAAGTCGTCGATCATGGTGTTCGACGACGCCGACCTTGACCTCGCGGTCGACCTGGTCGAGGTGGGCGGCTTCTTCAACAGCGGGCAGATGTGTTCCGCGACGAGCCGGGTACTGGTGGCGCGCGAACTCGCGCCCAGGTTGCTGGCGAGGCTGGTCGAGCGTGCGGAGCGGATCGTCGTCGGCGACCCGTTTGCGCCGGGCGTGCAGATGGGGCCGCTCGTGAACCGTGCACAGTTCGAACGGGTGCTCGGCCATATCGAACAGGGCATTGCCGACGGTGCCCGGCTCGTAACCGGCGGCGGCCGACCAGCCGGCGCACCGAAACACGGCTTTTTCATCGCGCCGACGATTTTTGCCGATGTGCCCCCGACAAGCGCTTTGTGGCGCGATGAGATATTCGGCCCGGTCCTGTGCGTGCGCGTATTCGACACGGAACAGGAAGCCGTAGACGTCGCCAACGACAGCAACTATGGGCTGGTGGCGACCGTAGTCACTGCCGACGAGGCTCGCGGCGAACGCGTCGCGCGCGCGCTGGAGGCCGGCGTGGTGTGGGTCAACACGCCGCAGGTGATCTATCCGCAGACCTCGTGGGGCGGCTTCAAGCGCAGCAGCATCGGGCGCGAACTGGGCCCGTTCGGACTGGCCGCCTTCCAGGAAATCAAGCAGGTGCTGACGCTTCGTCATGCCGATTAACCTGCCGGCCCAAAGGGCCTGGTGATGCAAATCGATCGCAACGCGCGCTGCTCACTGAATTCTTCCGACACCCCTATTTTCGAAAGAGGAACGACCATGACCACTCTTCACTCCCTCTCACGGCGCACCCGGCGCGTGTTCGCCATGGCCGCCGCGTCGCTGGCATTCACGGGCGTCGCCGCGCTGTCGGCATTCGCGCCGGCCGCCCATGCCGATGCGCTGGATTCGATTGCGAAGTCTGGCGTTGTGCGAATCGGCGTATTCGAGGACTATCCGCCATTCGGCTCGATCGGTCCGGACATGAAGCCGCAAGGCTATGACATCGACGTTGCCGACCTCATCGGCAAAGCGCTTAACGCGAAGGTCGAACTGGTTCCGGTAACGGGCGACAACCGCATGGCCTACCTCGCGGACCACAAGACCGACATGCTGCTCTCCGTCGGCCAGACGCCGGAGCGCGAGAAAGTCATCGACTTCTCGCAACCATACGCGCCGTATTACCTCGCGGTATTCGGGCCGAAGACACTGACGGTCAGGAATGCCAGCGACCTCGCGGGCAAGAGCGTTTCGGTCGCCCGCGGCACCCTGGAAGATCTGAGCATCAGCAAAATCGCCCCGCCGACGGCCGCGATCAAGCGTTTCGACGATCCGAACGGTGCGATTTCCGCCTTCCTCTCCGGGCAGGCCCAGTTGATGGTGGTCGGCAACGACGTGGGGGCGACGATCCTCGCGCGTCACCCGGCGAATGATCCGGAGCAGAAATTCAAGCTGTTCAGTTCGCCCGATCACGTCGGCCTGAACAAGAACGAGCAGCGCCTGCAGCAGAAGGTCAACGAGACGATTGCCCGCGCCCGCAAGGATGGCACGATGAACACGATTTCCGAGAAGTGGCTGCGCGCGCCGTTGCCGGCCGATCTTTGATGACGCGCTTTCCGGACCGACCCAACCTGACCATGAGCGACACACCATGAGCTATGCATTCGATTTCAGCGGATTCGGTTTTTACGCGGACATGCTCGCGCGTGGCGTCGCCGTCACCCTGGGGCTCACTGCGGTATCGACCGTGCTGGGCGGGCTGGTCGGTATCGCGGGTGCCTGCATCGGCGTCGCCGGGCCGCGCTGGGCCCGCACGCTGGTTGCCGCCTACGTTGAACTGATACGCAACACGCCGTTCGTCGTGCAACTGTTCTTTGTGTTCTTTGGGTTGCCGGGTCTGGGCATCCATATCGACGAAGTACAAGCGGCGATCCTCGCGATGACGGTCAATCTTGGCGCGTACGCCATCGAAATCGTGCGCGCCGGCATCGACTCGATTCCCCGCGGCGAGGTGCAGGCCGCCCACGCACTGGGCTTGCAGGGGCGTCAGGTGTTCCGCCATATAGTCCTGCCGCAAGCGATCGCCAATGTGTTTCCCGCGTTGTTGAGCCAGGTGCTGATCGTCATGCTCGGTTCGGCGGTCGTATCGCAGATCTCAGTGCCCGATCTGACTTACGCGGCGAATTTCATCCAGTCGCGCAACTTCCGCTCGTTCGAGAGCTATCTGATCGTCACGGCGACGTACCTGTTCCTGTCGATCGTCTTGCGGCAATTGCTGAACCGGTTGGGCCGGGGCCTTTTTGCGGGACGCACGCCACGCACGCCACGCACGACCGATGTGCGTCGAAACTGGATCACACGGTTCGTCTGGCGTCGCGCACAGACGCTGACAACGGAGCGCCTGTCATGAACGAATTCACGTTGTGGGATATCGCGCGCAATCTGCTGCTTGCCGCGCGCTGGACCGTGCTGCTGTCGCTGATCGCCTTCGTGTGCGGCGGTGCAGTCGGACTTCTGTTGCTGGCGATGCGCGTATCGCCGTTGCCGTGGCTGCGCCGTATCGTCACGGTCTATGTGGAGCTTTTCCAGGGCACACCGTTGCTGATGCAACTGTTCCTCGCGTTTTTCGGCTTGCCGTTGCTCGGCGTGGACGTGTCGCCGTGGGCCGCTGCGACGGTAACGCTGACGCTCTACACCAGCGCCTATCTTGCCGATATCTGGCGCGGCTGCGTCGAGGCGGTGCCGCGCGGGCAGTGGGCCGCAGGCGCGAGTCTCGGCATGACGTTCAGCCAGCAGTTGCGCTACATCGTGTGGCCCCAGGCGAAGAAGATCGCGGTGGCGCCGACCGTTGGCTTTCTGGTGCAGGTGGTCAAGAGCACGGCGTTGACATCGATCATCGGCTTCATTGAGTTGACCAAGACCGGCTCGATGATCACCAACACGGCGTTCCGCCCGTTTCCAATTTACGGGATGGTCGCATTGATCTACTTCGCCATGTGCTTTCCGCTGACGTTGTACGCGCGCAGGTTGGAGCAGATGCAACACGCGAAGGAGCGCCGGTGACAATGGCCCGGATGCGACTGGTTCTTGCGGTTCTACGAGCTTTTCCCTTCGTGGCTTGTTCCACGGAACTCAACCAGGAATGGATTTCACAATGATCTCAATCAACAATGTTTCGAAGTGGTACGGACAGTTTCAGGTGCTGACCGGTTGCACGACGGAAGTCAAAAAGGGTGAAGTGGTGGTGGTGTGCGGTCCGTCGGGTTCGGGCAAGTCAACCCTCATCAAGGCGGTGAACGGTCTCGAGCCGTTCCAGCAGGGCGAAATCACGATCGATGGCCAGTCGGTCGGCGACAGGAAGACCAACCTGTCGAAGCTGCGCTCGAAAGTCGGCATGGTGTTCCAGCACTTCGAACTGTTCCCGCATCTGTCGATTACGGAAAACCTGACGCTCGCACAGATCAAGGTGCTCGGCCGCTCGAAAGACGAAGCCAATGCGAAGGGTTTGAAGCTGCTGGATCGCGTGGGCCTGCGTGCGCATGCGGACAAGTATCCGGGGCAGCTGTCGGGCGGCCAGCAGCAGCGGGTGGCGATTGCGCGCGCGCTGTCGATGGACCCGATCGCGATGCTGTTCGACGAACCCACTTCCGCGCTCGATCCCGAGATGATCAACGAGGTACTCGACGTGATGGTCGAACTCGCGCAGGAAGGCATGACGATGATGTGCGTCACGCACGAAATGGGCTTTGCGAAGAAGGTCGCGCATCGCGTGATCTTCATGGACAAAGGTCTGATCGTTGAGGACGACCGCAAGGAAGCGTTCTTCGCGAATCCGAAGTCAGATCGGGCTAAGGACTTCCTGGCAAAAATCCTGCACTAGGCAGGTTCCGTCACGGTGTGACCGCCATCGCGCGCCAACGGAAATCAAACGTTGGACTGTCGGCGATCCGTACACAGGAGATGCTGACGTGGGCTTGACGAGCGACTGCTTATTGCCGCAGAGGTCGGGTTGCGAGACACGTCATCACGCGTTGCACGGGTGCATCCCGGGCGCGGGACACGGCGGTCTATGAAACCGACGTCTATTTCGCCTCCTGGGGCTTACCTGTCGAACGCAATCCCGTGCCTGTGTAGTTCCCTCATCGCGCTGTCGAGGTGCGCGCGAGCGCTTTCTTTATCTCCGAGACGCATCTGGTCGTAAGCGCGCTGCGCCACATCGGGCGGCACAGGCTTGAGTGCCCGATTGCTACTCATCGCTTTGAGCTGGACCTCCGCCGCACGCTCCAGGTAATACAGGTCGTCCCACGCTTCGGCGATACTGGAGCCAAGCACCATCACACCGTGATTCTTCAGGAACAGGATGTCCGCATCGCCGATCGCCGCAGCGATACGGTCACCTTCCGACTCGTCCAGCGCCAGGCCGTTGTAATGCTCATCGACGGCCGTGCGGCCGTAGAACTTCAACGCCGTCTGCCCGAGCCACAACAGCGGCGGCCCCTCCAGCAGGCAGAGCGCTGTGGCGTTCGGCATATGTGTATGAAAAGCGGCCTTCACGCGTGGCATCAGCCGATGCAACCGCGCATGGATATAAAACGCAGTCGCTTCGGGCTTACCTTCGCCAGCAACGACGTGCCCGTCGAAATCGCAAACCAGAAGCCGTGACGCAGTGATCTCGGCGAAAGCATATCCATACGGATTCACAAAAAACAGGTCGCTATGTCCCGGGACAACAGCCGAAAAGTGATTGCAGATTCCCTCTTCGAAACCTCGCTGCGCCGCGAGCTGAAAACATGCCGCCAGTTCGATACGTGCCTGCACGATAACGTCGGAATCAAGTCGCACGTTGCGCGACGGCGCCATCGAGCCGATGGATGAAAGTGTATGCGCCATGATGGTTGCCCCTGAAAGTTACCAGCCGAGCGAAGTAAAGAGCGTCGGCACCTGATCAAGTGTGGCGAGCGTTGCATTGGGCGTGTAGTCGGGCAACAACGCGCGGGACCGTCCCACGATCGATCCAGACGCAGCGAAAACCGATATCGCGCGCTGCCGCGTGGTCGAGATGCGGGCTCGCACAAATATGCGGCGAGATCGGCGCCGCTTTTGTCCGACACGCGCCTAACTCGTTACCGGAAGGCGCGGCATCCTGATGCCAGCGCACGCGATGGCCACCGTCAGAAGCGGGCTCACGAAGCAAAACACAGCATACGGCGCATAACTGAGCGTGCCCACCCCGAGCGTTGCCGCCATATAGGCACCGCAGCTGTTCCATGGGATCAACGAGCCGGTGGTTGTAGCCGTGTCGCCGACGGCGCGTGAAAGCACCACAGGCGCAAAACCGCGCATGGCAAAAGCATCCTTGAACATCCGCGCTGGAAGGACGACTGCGATGAACTGGTCGGCGGTCACGATGTTCGTCGCGATTGCGGCGGCAACCAGCGAGGCGACCAGCGCACCGGCGGTCTTCGCCTTCTCGATGATCGGGGAAATCAGGCGTTCGATCACGCCGCACTTTTCGGCCACACCGCCGAAGGCGAGTGCTGTGATGATCAGCCAGATCGTGTTTAGCATGCTCTCCATGCCGCCGCGCGTCACCAGCACGTCGAGCGTCGGGGAACCGGTCGACGCCTTGTAGCCGCTCGCAAGAGCGAGCCAGACGCCCTTGATGGCCGCGATCCATGCTGGCACGCCCTCTCGCGCCGCAGCGAACGCGATTACCCGTTCGGGGGCCACAATCACGGCGAGCACGCCCCCGGCGAGCGCGCCGAGAAAGATGGCGGTGAACGGCGGACACCTGAAAAGCGCCAGGACAGTGACAAGGATGAGAGGCAGGAACAGTACTGGCGAGATATGGAACGCACCCTGCATGGCCGAGATCTTGGCGCTGGCGTCGAAATCGCCCGGTCAGCCAAGCATGAAGAACACGGCCAGCGTGATCACCATCGCAACCACTGAAGTCAGCAGCGTCTCGCGCACATGTTCGTACAGATCGACGCCGGCGGCGGCAAGATTGGCTGAGTCCGAGAGCGGCGAAGACTTGTCACCGAAATACGCGCCGGAGATCACCGCGCCGGCCGCGATGGCGGGGTTCAGTCCCATGTTCTGCGCTATGCCTATGAGGCCGATTCCGATCGTGCCAGCGACGGTCCATGAGCTTCCGATGCTGAACGAGACGATGCCGCAGATGGCGGCAGCAGTGACGTAGAAGTAATTCGGGCTGAGCAGTTGAAGCCCGTAATACACCATGGCCACGATGGTGCCGCTGAGCGCCCAGGTACCGACGAGTGCGCCGACCGCAAACAGGATGAAGATGGCGCCAATACCCGTAGTGACACTCGCGCTCGCGGCTTCACCCAGAGAAGCCAGCGAGTGCCCGCGGCCCCAGCCGATGAACACTGCGATCATCGTGGCCACCACCAGCGCCACCTGGTTTGGGCCGCCGGCGCCTGCGTCGCCGAACAGGTAGTAGGACAACCCGACCAGTACGATCAGGCCGGCGACCGGGATGAGCGCTTCGATCATCGTGACCGGCTGCGGTGACTCAGGCCTTTTCATATGCGATGTCCCTTGGGTGTGCTGTCAGGAAACCACGTCCGGAATAGATCCGACGGTGAAAGCAGATCCCGATCATGGGGCTGACGCTACCAGCTTCAAGCCAGTTCACCCTTCGTGAACAATGTCACCTTGATGTAATGGCCATGCCTCCACCCTGGCGACGATTCGCGTGTCGCGTTCATTTCTCACACCATTGCTGCAGGATAGTAGATATTGCCGAATACACAAAGTAACCGTCCGGCTGTGACCATGTCCATAGAGGTCCTCATGGACAGAGTGAGGGGATTCGCTGAATGACAAGGCGCCGTCGATCGGGCATATCTTTACCAACGTGGCGGTTCATTGATAGTTTCCGCGGCAGTTCTGCTGAAAGGAGGTGCTCGGGACCGCCGTGCCACGGGTCCTCACGAGCGTCCTATTTGGCCGGCATCGCTGCGAGTTTGTCCACGGATGCCCTGAGGCCCGCGAGGATGTTGTCCGCGACCCTGGCCGGAAACCCCGCCGGAAGGATCGCAGCAACCTTGTCGACGACAGCGGGTGTTTGCTCGATGAGTCTGCCGATGATCGCCTCAGCATCGGGGCCATAGAAGCATCGTGGAGCCATCGCGTTGAAATGGCGGCGCTGAATATCCTTCAGCAGGTAGTGCCTCTTCTTGCCGGCAACACCCATGGCAAGTTTCGCCTTGTGCCACGACCATTGATTGCCACCGTCGCCCTCGACCGGCCAGATGGACATCACGTCATAAAGAGGCGTCAGATTGTAGCGGCCGCCTGCATGCAGATGGATGCTGAAGTTTTTTGCGTGACCATCTGGCGCGGCCAGCAACCAGAATAGAATCTGCGCTGAAAGGAACGTCTCAAGGTCCTGCTCCGCGCGGTCAGAATGTCGAAGAATGGCGGCAATGTCGGCCATCCCAGGTCCGCCGTCTGACTCATATTTTAAGTGCGGCGGTCTGCCAAGTGCCTGACAGAAATCCTCCTGCGGCAGCCGCATAATCCATTGGCCTCTGGGATGCATGCGACGATCGAATCGCTGAACGCTGAGCACCTTCTGTTTGCCGAAAGTCAGGATCTCGCATTCGGGAACGGGCAGCCCGTATCCCTTCAGTAAATTGAGGCAAAGCCATTCGTTTTCGATGGACGTGGACCAGTCAGCCTTCTTGTTCCCGACAAGCCCCAAGGGCAATTTCAGGATGTGAGTAGTTGGCGTCGCTCCGTGCGGTAGCATCCACCTGCCGTGATGCCTTAGAAGAGCGGTTTTCTCCTGCGCACCGGCTAGAGAAATGCGGAAGTCATCGTCACTCGCGGCAGCACCGGGACCCTGGACCGAAACAGTCCGCTCGAGCAGCCGCTCGATGTCCTCTTCCGACATGGCAGTGCCCTCGACGCGGTCGAATCCTTCCGGGATCGCCTCCTCCGCGAGGATTTGCACCGCGCCGACACAGTCGCGTCCTATGGCCTCCAGCAGGTCAAAGGCGTCAAGAGATTCGGTCTTGAAACGTGTGGCCAGTCGGCGCCGGATAGCCTGGCTATCCGGCAGGAGATTGTCGAAGAAGTTGCGGACTATCGCGCCCGTGAGCGGCGAGTCGTCTACCCCGAAAGGCAACGACTGCGAGAGCGGTCGGCCCGATGGCGAGTCCATCCAGGCGCGATCGTATCGTAGTTCAGTGTCGCCCCGGGTCGGGATACGCCACGATCCAACGCGCTCTCCGTTCGCCCATATTGAAAGTGCACGCGAATGTGATTTCCGGCCCATGCTTACCAGTCCGTTTGTGCCGTTGAAACTCCTTCGCCTTTACTTTGGACCACCAGTTCCAGCCCATAGAGCGCGCCAAGCGTGAGAAGCTGTTCTACCGTCACCGACTTTGAGTCGATCTCCATGGCGGACAGTCGACTCTGACTGAGACCTATACGCGACGCGGCTTCGGCCTGCGAAAGGTTCCTCGCGCGGCGCGCAGAGCGCAAAATTCGACCAAGCTGGGAAGCGTTGAACAGAGTTTGTTTCATCCGGGATTACCTGTCTGACGGCTATCAGCATTTTAGCTGTTTTACGAGTAAATGCAAATTATTCGTTTTGCAGGTAATAGGAATTTACCCGTCTAACAGGTCATCTCCCTTTCTGGTGGTGACGTACAAACAAAACCTGATCCGCAACAAACAAACTTGACGTGGCGGATTTAGACAAAGCAAACTGATCTAGAGCCTAGCTTTGTGCACGCGGACAGCTACAAATAGATCTGACCCAAGCGCAAGTCGTTGTTCTGAAAGATCTTTCTGGGACGTGCCGCATCGATGAAAACGAGCGCTGAGAGTTGAAAAATTTACCTCGCCCGAGCGGCCGAAACGATGGCCTGCGTCAACCACGGTCTCTACGGCTTCACAGGCATAGCAGAACAAATAAATCTGATTGCGTTGCGCGCTCAGACAAACAATTCTGTTCCCAATGTGTGGTGGCTGCATCGGCGACATGCGCTATCGACCGTCACGCACGCGAACGATGCCTGCTGCGCACTGACAGCCACCTCTCCCATAGTGGGACGGCTGAAAACGGCTAGCCAGGGGGCTGCTGATGCTAGGTCATGTTCACATTTACGACCGGCCCAAATGCGCAGGCAAGCGATGCAAACACGAGATAGCTGTCGGCGAGTGTTCCCGCCGATGCCAGCTTGAACCATATGCCATCGTAGGGCTGACCAGCCTGGCAAATCCAGAAACGAGTCCAGGATTTCCGCCGCACCCCCGCTTCCCGGAGTGGCACGCGAATTTCATGCAACTGCAGCGTCGGCGCAACTTACTACTACGCTCTATATCGTCGGCCTGTCGATTGGTCAACTGATCTACGGTCCCATCTCCGACCGGTTCGGACGCAGGCCCGTGCTCCTGCTCGGCCTCGTGCTCTACACGGTTGCTAGCGTCGCAGCTTCGTTGAGCCCTTCCCTCGGCGCGCTGGTCGCGGCGCGAGTGGCGCAGGCACTCGGCGGCTGCGTCGGACTGGTCCTTGGGAGGACAATCGCGCACGACGGCGACATTCGGATGGCGCTGGGTTCTGGGTGCGTTGAGCATCGCGAACGCCGCCGTGCTGTGCGTGACGACGCTGTCATTGCCGGAAACGCACGTCGCGCGTGCCCCGCGGCGCGCGACGTGCGTACGCGCTGAGTTACCTTGCATTACTGCGCTCCCGCACGTTTTCTTCTCACGCGTTGGGCGGAGCGTTCGCGACAACAAGCTTTTACGCCTTTGTCGCCGCGTCGCCTTTCATATTCATCCAGCAACTCGGGTTTCCACCCGCGCCTTCGGGCTTGTGTATCTGTGCGTGATTTTCGGTCTGGGGTGCGGCAGCCTGATTGCGAGATTCGTCGCCGGGCGAGTGCCTGCCTCGCGGGTGCTCGTATCGGCCGGCATGATCATGGTCGTTGCGTCGTTGGCGTTGTTGATCGCCTATCTGGAACACGCTTTCACGCCCACCGTGATCACTTCCGCAATGCTCGTGTTCATCTTCAGTACGGGCCTCGCCAGCCTTTTTTCCCTGACCGGAGCGATCAATGCGAACGCTGCGTTCGCTGGGTCCGCATCAGGTCTTTATAGGTTTATTCAAATGGCTTTCGGCGCAGTGTGCACGGCACTGGTTGCTCTCGGTGGCAACAACTCGGCGATGGCAATGATCTGCGTCTTGCTCTTCGCAAGCCTGGCGTCCCTGCTCGCTTTTTCGGTTGCAGCGCGCGAGGCCCCGTGCCGCGTGGCGAGCGAGGTGTGCTCGTGAAGGTGGCTAAATCTGCGACAGCGGGTTTCTATTCGGCGGCCTGAAACCCCCGAACCCATTCATCGCTTCTTTTTCGAGCGTGGTGCACTGACAGCCACTTGCGAAGCAGCGAATTGCGAAATGCGGCATACGCATGGCCCGTACACGTGACGAGACTCACTGGACCCAGCGGCGACTTCACCGCAGAACCATCCCAGCGCGACAGGACGCGCGCCGGGGAGCCGACTCCAAAGCGTTGCTCATCGACTTCCTTCCTGCGGCGCACAACGTCTCTGCACCGGCAAGCAGAGCGCAAGGCATCAGATGTTCAGATCGATACCGCGAGTTTCAGGCGCGAAGAATGTCGCGACAAACGTGATACCAGCCAGAAACACGATATACAGCGCTATCGGCCAGTAGGCGCCGTGTGACCAACCAATCAGTGCGGCAGCAATGAACGGCGCCACGCCGCCCGATGCGACAGCTGCGAACTCCTTGCTCACAGCAACGCCTGTATATCTGTATCGCGCACTGAACAGCTCCGGGAAATACGCTCCCTGCACCCCATACATTCCAAAGACACCAACGCCAATCGCAACGGCCATGCTCACGATGATCCAGAACGGGTCCCTCGTATTGAAGAGCCAGAAGGCCGGAAACGCCCAGACGCAGGTGAACAGCGCCGCAAGCCGATACATCAGGCGACGGCCAAATCGATCAGACAGCCAGCCCATGAGCGGAATCGTCACAACCGCCAGGCCCGCTGCAATCGTGATGCCAAGCGTTCCGATCGACTTGTCGACAAGCAATATCTTCGTCAGATAACTGAGCGCGAACACCTGATACAGGTACGACGAGCCGTTTTCTCCCACACGCAGCCCGAATGCGACGAGCAGCCTTCGAGGCGACTCGGAAAGCAGGTCCCTGACCGGGCGGTCGCTTGTATGGCCTGATCGCCTGATTTCCTCGAAGACCGGGCTCTCTTTCACGCGCATGCGAATGATGATGCCGGTGACGACCACAAGCGCACTGAAGAGGAAGGGTATCCGCCAGCCGTAGGACATGAACTCATCCTTCGGCAGTCGCTGCACAAGCGTGAACATCGCGCCGGCAAGCAGGATCCCAAGAATGCAGCCCGCGAATGGCAGCGCCGCGTAGAAGCCTCGACGCGACGGTGGCGCAAACTCCGACACAATAAGCGAAGCGCCCGCCTGCTCCGCGCCCGCGCCGAACCCCTGAAGAAGCCGTAGGGCCACCAGCAGCACGGTCGACCATACACCCGCTGTAGCATACGTCGGCAACAGCCCGATTAAGAACGTCGATCCGCCCATCAGCAGCACGGTGGCAACCAGTACGAGTTTCCGACCGAGTCTATCGCCCAGCCATCCGAAGAAAAGGCCTCCAAAGGGACGGGCGAAGAAGCCAGCAGCGTACGCGCCGAAAATGGCCAGCAGGCCGGCAGCCTTACTCAACCCGGGGAAAAACAGGTCGGCAAAAATCAGGGCCGACGCCGTGCCGTAGATACTGAAGTCGTACCACTCCATTGCGCTGCCCGCCGTGCTCGCGGCAATCACGCGGCGAAGATCCGCCATTCCCGCGGTCTGCACTACGTGCGACTTGCCAGCCGCCAGTTCTATCGTGTCAGCTTTCATCCGGTCGTCTCCTCTGCTGCCAACCTCTTCAATGTTCAACATGTACCTGCTCCCTTTCCTGCATACGGACGGCTTGCGAATATGACAACACTGACTCGATATGTGGAATCCCGAGGTGCCAGCACAACGCCTCGATCACCAGTTCATGGTCCTTAACGTGGTCCAGCCCGGACACCGACATCGCGCCGACGATGCCCGCGTTGGCTATCCGAAGAGGCACGCCTCCGCCGAACAGCGTGTACTCCTGCCCGGACAACCCATGTGAGGACAGTGACCACCCCTCTTGGGCGAACATGACGCCGACCTCCAGAGAACTCCTGCCAAAGTGAAAGACAGTGTTCTCCTTGCGGCGAATCCATTGAGCGTTGTCGGCGCAACTGCCTTCCAGCGCGCAATAGAAGAGCGCGCTGCGCGGATGAACCACGCTCACGGCGATGGAAAGACCGCGCCGGGAGGCGATATTCACGACGATCTCTCCGAGCTTGCGCGCGATTTCCGCGTTGAAAGTGGGCAACATCGTTCGTATTGCCTGTTCCTCGAACGTCTCATCTTTCAAACCCAAGGCTCTATTCGGCATCTCACCCTCTCACGGTACGATCCAGTCCGCAGCCACTGCCCCACAGATCATTGGTCAATCCCTGCACGCACGCGCAGGAAGGCTTTCATTCGCTGCATGGCGAGTTCGGGCTTGATCAACACCCCACAGCCGTCCGCCTTCCGGAATACGTCGGCGAAATGCAGCGCCGACCGTGCCGACTCCATGCCGCCAGCCATCGAGAAATGGTCCTGATGTCCGTTGAGCCATGCGAGGAAGACAACCCCCGCCTTGTAGTACTGTGTCGGCGAACAAAAAAGCTCGCGCGATAGCGCCACTGTGGGGCGCATCGTGTTGTGGTAGGCCGCGATATCGTTTCTGGCCAACTGGTCCAGCGCTTTCGCAGCGACTGGTGCAATCGGGTCAAAAATGCCCAGCAAGGCGTGCGAGACACCGGTGCTGTCACCTGCAATCAGGTCGCCGTAGTTGAAGTCGTCACCGGTGTACATCCGCACGCCATCCGGCAATTGCGCACGAAGCTCGCACTCGTATTCGGCATTCAGCAACGAAATCTTGATGCCCTCGATCTTGCCCGCGTGAAGGCGGATGATGTCGAGTACGGTTGCCATCGCCGCGCGAACGTCGCTACTGCCCCAGTATCCCGCGAGGGAAGCGTCGAATGCTTCGCCCAGCCAGTGAAGAACGACCTTGTTGCGACTCTCGGCCAGTACAGCGTCGTACACATTCTTATAGTCGTCGGGCGAACGGGCTGCGGCGCACAGCGCGCGACTCGCCATCATGATGGCCCGGCCGCCCGCCGACTGCACGACTTCGAATTGCTCCCTGTACGCCTGAACCACGTCTGACAGGCTATGCCGGTGTCGATCGTCCAGATGATCGGTACCCGCGCCACAGGCGAGGTCCGCGCCAGGGATCGTGCGTGCGTGGGCAATGCTGCGGCGGATGAGCTCGGAGGCCGTCTTCCAGCCCACGCCCATGCCTCTCTGCGCGGTGTCCATGGCTTCTGCCACCTTGAATCCAAGGCCGTACAGATAGCTCCGGAACGCAAGCGTCCTGTCCCAATCGATCGCTGGGGCATCCGACCACGGCTCATAGTCGCGAGCGGGGTCGACCACCACATGGGCGGCCGCGTATGCCACACGGCTGAACTCGTAGTGCGACTGCGGCGCGACATACTCCTCCACGTTTTTCAATGTGTAGGAGGTCAATTCGCCGTTACGGGCTGGAAGAAGGAGTTTCATAGGGGTATCTCTCAAAAAGCGGTCGAAGTCGGAGCCGTGTTCACGCCTCGTTCGGTACGCACGGCGTTGGGCGTCGGGATGCGCCCGAGGATATGATCGGCGGCCTTCTCCGCGATCATGATGGTCGGTGCATTGGTGTTACACGACGGAATGAATGGCATCACCGAGGCGTCCACCACCCGGAGTCCGTCAATGCCAATCACGCGCAGGTCAGGTGTCACGACGCTGTGCTCGTCGTCCGGCGGTCCTATCCGGCACGTGCCGACGGGATGGTGATCGGTCTTTGCATTGGCACAGGCGTAGTCAAACAGCTCTTCGTCCGTGTTGACCTTCACACCCGGCAGGATTTCCTTCTTCACAAAGCGCTTCAGCGCCGGCTGATTCATCAACTCACGCGCGAGGCGCAAGCCCTTGATGGCTGCATCGCGGTCTTCGGGCTCAGACCAGTAGTTCGGATCGATCAGCGGCGCTGCCGCCGGATCGGCACTGGCCAGACGTACGCTTCCACGCGATTTAGGACGAAGGTATGCGGTATTCAAAGTAACTCCGCCATGGGGAAGCTTCGCCATGCCTGCTTCAATTCCCGAGCCGAGGCCCAGATGGAACTGGATGTCGGGCGACCGGGCATGTGTTGAAGCGATTCCGTCGGCGTACCAGAAGCCGCCAGTCTCGAACAGGCTGGACGCGACCGGACCCTTCTTGAGAAGCAGGTACTGCAGCCCCGCCCACGCCGCATGGTGCGGCTTGTTGTACCTGTCGTAAGTGTGATCGCCCGTACACTCGGCGATGACGAACAGGTCGAGATGATCCTGCAGATTGGAGCCGACTCCAGGCATTTCGTGCACGACACGAACACCGGCCGAAGTCAGATGATCGGCCGGGCCGATGCCCGATTGCATGAGCAGCTTGGGGGACCCGATGGCCCCAGACGACACGATCACTTCGCGTTTGGCTCGCGCGACCACTGGCGTGCGATCGGTTCCACTCACCAGTTCGACCCCGACGGCGCGCCTCCCTTCGACGATCACACGCAGTGCCTTGGACTGTAGCCTGACCGTGAGGTTAGGCCGCCCGCGGATCGGATCCAGGAAGCCGACGGATGCCGATGCACGCCGGGCGTCGAGCTGTGTCAACTGGTAGTAGCCGAGTCCTTCCTGTTGCGCGCCGTTGAAGTCGGCGTTGAATGGTATGCCCATCTCCTGACCGGACTGGAAGAACGCTTCGCAAATCGGCAGAGGGCTGATCGGGTTCGACACCCCAAGTGGGCCACCATAGGCGTGGTACTCATTCGCAAAGCGCTGATTGTTCTCCGATCGTTTGAAATAAGGCAGCACGTCGCGGTAGCTCCAACCCGTCGCGCTGCCGAGGCTTTCCCACTCGTCGTAATCTGCTGGAACGCCGCGCGTATAGATCTGCGCGTTGATCGATGAGCCGCCACCGATCACCTTCGCCTGCGTGAAGCGCAAGACACGGTCTTTCAGATGCTTTTGCGGCACGGTATACCAGCCCCACGAACCAATGCCTTTAGTCATCTTCGCGAAACCTGCGGGCATGTGAAACAGGGGGTTCCGGTCGCCGCCGCCTGCCTCAAGCAGCAGAACCGTCACGGAAGGATCGGCGCTCAGGCGATTCGCCAGTACGCAACCGGCCGAGCCACCGCCCGTAATGATGTAGTCGTAGCTGTCCGTTTTCATGCTGCTCACCTTCAAAAGGCAGAAATCGAGAGACCACCGTCAACGTGCAGTACGCTGCCTGTGGCAAACTGCAACGCCCCGCCCGCAAGCTGGCCGACCGCCTTCGCGACATCCTCAGCTTCCCCCCAGCGGTTCATTGGAACGAGCCCATCCTTGAAGCGCGCTTCGTACTTCTGCGCCACGGGACCGGTCATCGGGGTTCTGATAATGCCGGGCCTCACTTCAAAAACAGGGATGCCTGCTTTGGCAAGACGTAGCGCGAACAGCTTTGTCATCATTGGCAACGCGGACTTCGAGAGGCAATACTCAGCCCGCTCGGGCGACGCCATCGTGGCTGATACCGAAGAGACCGTGACAATAGAGCGGGGGCGATCCGTTTCGGCGCTCAACATATGCCGCGCCACCGCCTGCGTCATGAAGAAGGTGCCGCGCAGATTCACTCCCAGCACGGTGTCGAACGCCTCCGAGGCGACATCCAGCAGATCCCCGCGCGCAGGCGAGCCGATTCCCGCGTTGTTCACCAGACAATCCAGATTGCCGCACCACGCCAGCACACGTTCAAGCACTTCCACGTGTGATTCGACTTCCTGCAGGTTCGACTGGACAAACAGGGACCGCTGTCCCTGGTCCTCAATCGCGCGAAGCGTCAGAGCCGTATCGTCGTCGTCGATCACGTCCGTGATGGCTACGTCGTAGCCACGTGACGCCAGTTCTACTGAGATCGCTCGCCCTATTCCTCGGCGCCCGCCTGTAACGAGCGCTGTGGGAGACTGCATTGCATCGTCAGGCATGACTGCCTCCTTCAAAAGCGTGGGTTCCACTGGCTGCCCCGTTGCCGGTGAGCCTGGAGCGAAGGTGTTCGCCGACCCGCAGAGCCTGTGCTCCGACCGTCAGCGCGGGATTGACCGCGGCAGAGGAAGGAAAAAAGCTCGCATCGACGACGTACAGGTTCTGGTGGTCATAAGCCTTGCAGAACGGATCGAGCGGCGCAGACCCGTCGTCATGGCCGAACCGGACCGTCCCACACTGATGGGAAGGCGTGTCGTCGCCAAACCGTCTGCTGACGACCAGCGGATACCCCGCATCCTTGAGCAGACGCTTCGTCTTTCGCACGAGGCGCTCATGCGGTTTGAGATTGGTGCGTCGCCACGTCAGTTGGATGTCGCCGGACGACGTCAGTTCGACGCGACTGTCCGCGCTCGGCAAGTCTTCCGACATCGCGTAAAGATCGACACTGTGACGGCTGATGTATTCCAGAACCGTCCGCGGAACATAGGGGAGCGCGCCACGAAGCATCGGTTCGCGGATTTTCCCCAGCATCTGCAGATTGCCCAGCGGCCACCGGTCATGCGCGCCGCCAAAGTAAAAGTCGTTGACCGACAGCGTTTTCGGAAATCGCGTGTCGTTGACGGTCCTCGGGTCGATCGCCAGAATCGCGGTGCAGTTATGGTTCATGTAGTACCGGCCTACCGCTCCCGACGTGTTCGCGAGCCCGTTCGGAAACTTGTCGTTGGCTGATGCAAGCAACAGCGCGGCACTATTGATCGCCCCTGCCGCCACGACAAATGTGTCGCCAGTCACGGTCAGCGGGCCATCCCGTGTTTCAACCTCGACGCTGCAAATCTTTCGTCCCGTCGGGTCGGTCACCAGTCGCGTCGCCCGTGCGCCAGTCAGCAGGGATACGCCTCCTTTATTCAGGGCGGGGCATAGAAGGCAGATTTCGGCGTCTCCTTTTGCGTCAACGCGGCAAGGGAACGCGTCACACGTGCCACAGCGCACGCACTTGCCGTCGTCGCCGAAGTCGACTGAAGCCGGCATAAAGAACGGATGCAGACCCTGCTCGCGAAGTCTCTCCCGAAGCCGGGCAATCACAGGCTCGTCAGGTACCGGCCCGTGACGATAGTTACCTGACCTCGGAGGCTCGGTGGGATCCTGACCAGCGGCGCCTCTGACGCCGAAGAGTTTCTCGGCCAGGTCGTAGTATTTTTCGAGGTCCTGGTAAGTGATGGGCCATGCAGGTGACACGCCTTCCTCATGCGCCAGTTCTTCGAAGTCCTTTTCACGCAGCCGGAACATCGCGGTGCCGAAGAACTTCGTATGCCCGCCCACAAAGTAGTACTGCCCGGGACGATAGCGCTTGCCCTCGCCATTGAGCCACGTGTCGCGCGTGCGATACCGAAGCTGGCCGAACACGGCTTCCGCGTCCCAGTTCTGCAGTTCGCGGGGAAGATTGTCTCCCCGCTCGATCACCAGGACACGGGCGCCGGTTCCGGCGAGCTGGAGCGCTATGGCGCTCCCGCCTACGCCCGAGCCGATGACGACGACATCTGCGTGCATCACGCTATCCTCTCTTCCGTTTGCGCGTCGAACAGGACCAGCTTCGACAGGTCGACCTGCAGGTTGCAATGCTCGCCAGGACTGTGCGGTATGTCCGCGCCAAGTCTGGCTGCAACCTCGAAGCCGCCCATTTCGAGGGCAGCCAGCGTGTCCGGTCCGGTCGGCTCCATGACCAGCACCTTCACGGCTACCTCGCGCACCGCAGCGGGGATCCGCGAGCTTTCCACACCGATTGCTTCGGGCCGAAGGCCGGCGATGACCTTCTTCCCCACGTATCGGGCAACCGCGGCTGGCTGGGGCGGAAGATCGAGACTGATCGCGGCACCGCCTTCCCCCATCGTCACAACGAGTGTGTCGTTCCGGGCCGAGAGCGCGGCCGGAATCAGGTTCATCGACGGAGAGCCCATGAACGTCGCAACAAAGGTATTGGCTGGCGTGCCGTAAATTTCCGCTGGCGTGCCGAACTGCTGGATCACCCCGCCTTTCATGACCGCGATACGTGTCGCGAGAGTCATTGCTTCGATCTGGTCGTGAGTCACGTACACAATCGTGGCGCCGAGCCGTTGATGCAGCTTCTTGATTTCCGTGCGCATGTCGACGCGCAGCTTTGCATCCAGATTGGACAGGGGTTCGTCGAACAGGAAGATTTTTGGGTCGCGCACCAGCGCCCGGCCCATCGCGACGCGCTGACGCTGACCGCCCGACAGCTGGCCGGGGCGCCGCTTCATCAGATGCTCGATCTGCAGGAGCTTTGCAGCGTCTGCGACTGACCTGTCACGATCCGCTTTCGGCACCTTGCGCATCTCGAGGCCGAAGCTGATGTTCTGCCCCACCGTCATGTTGGGATACAGCGCGTAGCTCTGAAACACCATCGCGATATCCCGCTCACTGGGATGCAGGTCGTTCACACGGTCGTTGTCGATCCGGATTTCCCCACCGGAGATCGTGTCAAGTCCAGCGATAAGCGACAGCAACGTTGATTTTCCGCAACCAGACGGTCCCACGAGTACAAGAAAATCGCCATCGGTTACGTCGATGTTGATGTCCTTCAGGATTTCCGTTGCGCCATAGGCCTTGCGGACATTTGAAATATGCAGAGCAGCCATTTCCTTACCCCTTGACAGAACCGGCCATCATGCCGCGCACGAAGTAGCGGCCGCCGATCACATAGACCAGAAGAGTGGGCAGCGCAGTAATCACGGCCGCTGCCATCTGAACGTTGTACTCACGGACTCCCGTCGACGTATTCACGATGTTGTTCAGCGCTACCGTAATAGGCGCTGTGCCACCGGTCGTGAAGGAAGCCCCGAAGAGGAAGTCATTCCAGATGTTGGTGAACTGCCAGATGACAGTCACGGTGATGATGGCGCCGGAGCACGGCAACAGGATTCGCAGGAAGATCCTGAAGAATCGCGCGCCGTCGATCATCGCGGCCTTCACCAGTTCATCGGGAAATGCACTGTAAAAGTTGCGGAAATACAGGGTCGTGAAACACAGACCATAGACAACGTGTACGAAAACCAGCCCGGTGATTGACTGTGCCAGTCCGATCTTCCCGAGGAACGTGGCCATCGGAATAAGCACGATCTGGAAGGGTATGAAACACCCGAAGAGCACGAGACCGAACAGGATGTTGTCGCCCTTGAACCTCCATTTGGTCAGCACATATCCGTTCAGTGCACCCAGGAATGTGGAAATCGCAACCGCCGAAACCACCATCCTCGTCGAGTTCCAGAAAAAGCCCTTTACGCCCGAACAGTCGAGCCCGACACAGGCTTCCCCCCATGCCTTAAGCCACGGCTCCAGCGTCCAGGCTCGCGGCAGCGCGAGAATGTTTCCGCTGTACACCTCCGAAAGAGGTTTGAACGAAGTCAGCATCATCACCGCGAGCGGGACCAGATAGACCACTGCAAAGATTGCCAGCAGGCCGTATATCACGATCCTCGATACGTAGTTGTGCTTACCCATCACCATTTGAGGTGAGTCCCAGCCTTTCTTCAACATGACGATCTCCTGACCGGATTAGTGCGAGTCGCTGCCGCTACGCGGACGGAGCTCTGAATACAGGTACGGAACCATGATCGCCGCGACCGTGCAGAGCATCATGACCGCACTCGCCGCCCCCATTCCCAGTTCGTTTCGCGTGAAGGTGAACGAGTACATGAAGGTCGATGGCAACTCGGTGGAATAACCGGGACCTGCGCCTGTCAATGCCACGACCAGTTCATAGCTCTTGACCGCGAGGTGAACCAGGATGACGAATGCAGAAACGAAAGCCGGTCGGAGTTGCGGAATGATGATGCGTCGATAGATAGCAGGCATTCTCGCCCCGTCGATCGAAGCGGCCTTGACCATATCCTGATCGATACCCCGCAGACCGGCGAGGAACATTGCCATGACAAAGCCAGACGCCTGCCACACCGCGGCGATGACGACGGTGTAAATCGCCATCCTGCTATCGATGATCCAGTCGAACCTGAAACTGGTCCAACCCCAGTCGTGGAAGAGCTTCGCCAGCCCGAGACCCGGATTCAGTATCCATTTCCAGGCCGTCCCGGTGACGATGAAGGAAATCGCCATCGGATACAGGAAGATCGCCCGAAGACCGCCTTCCGCCCTGATGCGCTGGTCGAGCAGGATGGCGAGGGTCAGCCCGATTGCCATGCACAGGACAACGTACAACGACGCATAGATACCCAGGTTGGTGACGGCGACGTGCCAGCGTGGATGTTCCCAGACTCGTCCGTACTGCAACAGACCGGCCCAGTGCAGATTGGCAAAGGCGCGTGAGCGCGTGAACGACAGGAAGGTTGTCCAGACGATAAAGCCGTAGACGAAAATCAGCGTCGTGATCAACGTGGGCGACAACACAAGCTTCGGCAAAGCCTGCTCAAACCGGTTTCGTAGACTCGACCGGCGTTTGTCGTCAAGATGGGATTCGTCCACAGTGCCTTGTGTCGAGGCGTGAGCGGTCCGGTGTGTAGTGTGCATGGCAACCACCTTTACTTCAGGAGCATCGGTCCTCACAGCGGCGCACCATCGCACCGCTGTGAGCTCTGAGACGGTTCAGTGCCTACTTTGCGTTGTTGACAGCGTCGACCAGTTGCTTCACCGCATCGGCAGATGACTGGTTAGAATTGAAGAAATGCGTGACGACGTCATAGACGGCGTTCTTCGGACCATCGGGCATCGCGTGCCCATGTGCGAAGCTGCCCACCATCGTGCCGTTCTTCAGCGCTGTCCGAAGGTCAGCCATCGATTTCTGGCCGCACTCGTCGAAGCCGTCGGGCGGCACATCAAGACGCGCCGGTATCGCTCCCTTGATCTGGTTGAATTTCGCCTGGACCGACTTGTCCATCACCGTCGAGGCAAACGAGCGTTCGCCCGGCAGGCTGGCATCACCCTTCTTGAACGTCGCGAACTGGTCCGTGTTGAAGATGAAGTCGCCCTGGGTGCCGGGGTACTGGAAGCACAGGTAGTCGACATTGCCCTTCTTGCCTGCGCTCGCGAACTCGCCCTTCGCCCAGTCGCCCATGATCTGCATGGCAGCCTTGCCATTGATGACCATCGACGTCGCGAGATTCCAGTCACGACCCGGGAAGTTCGGATCGACCATGCCACGAAGCGTGCGCATCTGGTCAAACGCCTTTTCCATCGTCTTCGATCCAAGCGCATTCGCATCGAGATTGACGAGGGCCTGGGTATAGAATTTCGGGCCGCCGGCAGACATGACCGCGCTGTCGAAGATCGTTGCTTCCTGCCAGGGCTGCCCACCATGGGCAAGCGGAATGTAGCCAGCCTTGCGAATCACAGCGGCATCGGCCACCAGCTGGTCGAACGTCTGCGGCGGCGTGAGATGCAACTCATCGAAGATCTTCTTGTTCGCCCAGATCCAGTTGGTCCGATGGATGTTGACGGGCACCGCGACCCAATGACCGTCGACCTTCGAGAAACGCTGGATCGGACCCGGCACGAGCTTGTCCCAACCCTCTTTCGTCGCAACAGGATCGAGGTTGGCCAGAAAATCCTGCGATGCGTACTCGGGAATCGTAAAGCCGAGCATCTGGATGGCGTCAGGGGGGTTACCGGATGCAACCCGCGCTTTTAGTACCGTGCGCGCTGCTTCGCCCCCGCCCCCGGCAATCGGCGCGTCCTTCCACGCATAGCCGCGCTGCTTCAAGCCGTCCTTTAACACCTCCAGGGCCTTGGCTTCGCCGCCCGAGGTCCACCAATGCATCACTTCGACGGTTTTTGTGTCGGCCGCCGATACCGTCCCGCTACTACTGACGGCGAGCGCTGCAACGAGCGCAAAAAGTGTCTTCCTCAACATGTCTCACTCCAGATGGGTTGCTCTCTCTTACGGAGAGGATTTTCCAGGTTTCCCCCGGCGGATCATTCCGCCTGAGGCTTGTTGCGTGACAGCTACTTCTTCGCCGGCATCCACAGGTTCTTGCGTTCGCCGATGTGCAGTTGAATCGTCTTCGTCTCCGTGTAGTCCTCCACCGCCTGCCTGCCGAGTTCGCGGCCGACGCCGCTCGCCTTGAAGCCGCCAAACGGGAGCTCCGGGTAGCCATCAAGGAAGGTGTTCACCCAGATCGTCCCTGCGTCGACACCGCGTGCGACCTTCAGACAGGTATCGATGTCGCTGCTCCACACCGCCGCCGACAAGCCGTATGCGGTGTCGTTGGCGATTTCGATGGCGTGATCCAGGTCGCGGAAAGCGATGACGCTCAACACCGGTCCGAAGATTTCTTCTCTTGCGGCGCTCATGTCAGCCGTGACTTCAGTGAGGACCGTCGGCTGCAGATAAAGGCCGTCGGCACCGGCGTAACGTGCGCCGCCGAGACGCACCTTCGCCCCCGCCGCGACACCGCTCTCGATATGACCCAGGATGTCTTTCATCTGCTGCTCGCTGACGATCGCGCCGACCTTCGCATCGGGATGAAGCGGGTCGCCGACAGGCACTTGACGGGCACGCTCGATGACCGCAGCGGCGAACCGCTCGACAATGGATTCATGCACGAGCACCCGGCTGCCGCTGTTGCAGCATTCGCCAGCGTTGAAGTACACGCCGAACACGACCGCATCGACCATGGCGTCCCAGTCGCAGTCCGGGAAAATGATCTGGGGATTCTTGCCGCCCAGTTCCAGGGCGACTTTCTTGAGCTTCTTTGAAGCAACCCCGGCGAGCATTGATCCCACGCGGGTCGAACCCGTGAAGGACAGCATGTCGACTAGCGGGCTTTCAGCAAGCGGCTGGCCGACGCTCGGGCCCGTGCCTGTCACGACGTTGGCGACGCCGGCTGGCACGCCCGCCTTTGCGAGGATCTCCATCAGCATGACGGTCGTGCCGGACGTCAGTTCGCTGGGCTTGATCACGCATGTGCATCCCGCCGCCATTGCGAACGGCAGTTTCTGGCACAGGATCCACAGCGGAAAGTTCCACGGCGTGATGATGCCGACCACCCCGATCGGCTGGCGCAACACCAGACCGAGCATGTCCTCACCGAGGGTGTTGTAGGCATCCCCGCTTGTGGTACGGGCAAGGCTTGCTGCGTATTGCCACAGATCGACGCAGCCGGCGACTTCGGCTCGCGCCTGGGTGAGCGGCTTGCCGTTCTCCAGCGACTCGATCAGCGCGAGACGCTCAACTTGAGCCTGAATGCCATCCGCGATCGCCAGCAGGACGCGGGCACGCTCCGCTCCCTTCATTTTGGACCACGGGCCTTTGTGAAATGCGTTATGAGCTGCGTCGATCGCCGCCTGGACGTCTTCGGGCGTCGCAACGGCATAGGTGCTGACAACGTCGCCGTGCGCCGGACTGCGCCGCTCGCTGCGTTCGCCGTCAGCCGCATCGCGCCACTGCCCATCGATGTACAGGCGACCGTGATACACGTCAAAGTCAGGCTTCTGCGACGCCACAAGCAGGGGCGCCAGTTCCGGATTCGTATTTGCAGTCGTCATCTCAGTTACCCTCAAAATTCGCAGTGCGCTTCTCGCGGAAACTCAGCATTCCCTCACGCGCATCCGCGGTGGTTGCCGCCAGTGCCCCCGCCATCGCTTCAAGGGTGACGGCAACGCCTTCTCCGCTGGCAGCGTTCACCAGTTGCTTCGTAAGCTGAACCGATACAGGCGCGAGACGGACGACCTGCTCAGCCATCTCGATTGCCGCCTTCAACGCACCGCCCGGTTCCGCAATTTCTTCGACAAGACCGATTTCACGCGCACGCATTGCGTCAATTCGCCGGCCGGTGAGCGCCAGCAACTTCACCTTGCTTGCGCCGATGATCGAGACGAGCCGTTGGGTGCCGGACCAGCCCGGACACGTGGCAATCCCCGCTTCCGGGAGCGCGAAGGTCGCGGCAGGGTCAGCGATCCGGATGTCCGCGACTGCGGCCAGTTCCAGGCCACCGCCGAGTGCGTGTCCATTGATTGCTGCGATGACCGGTGCACGAAGCGCGGCCCAACGGTCGAAGATCCTGTGTCCACGCGGCACCCACTGACGCCACATATCGAGCGGCGCAAGCGCGGACCATTCATTGATGTCTGCCCCAACGCAGAAGGCCTTCGGTCCCGCACCTGTCAGGACCACCGCGCGCACATCGGTCAACGCGTCGAGCTCCGCAGCGACCGCATCCAGGCGCTCAAGCATGGCTGGCGTCAAGGCATTGAGCTTGTCCGGACGGTTCAACGTGACCACCGCGACTGCGCCTCTGCGCTCAACCTGGATTCCATCGATATCAGCCACGATGAGCCTCCTTGAGTTGCAGTCCGAACGGCGTTTCGCTAAAAATCGCGGCATCCATGGTTTTCAGATCCGGTGACACGATCAAGGGGAAATCGGCCTGCTCAAGCACGTCCTTCGTCAGGTCGATACCGGGTGCGATCTCGATGACCTCGAGACCTTCACTCGTGAGCCGCAGGACGCAGCGTTCAGTCACATACAGCACCTGCTGACCACGCTGCTGCGCCATGCGCCCGCTGAAAGTAACGTGGTCGACGTCAGTGATGAACTTCTTCGATTTGCCTTCCTGGAGAATCGTCAGCCGTCCGTCGCCGACCTGAAGTTTTGCGCCCGCTGTGAAGAAACCCGAGAACACCAGTTTTTTCGCATGGGTCGTGATGTCGATGAAGCCGCCGCATCCGGCAGTCAGGTACGGCTTGCTCGGCAGCCTGGATACATTCACATTGCCAAAACGATCGATCTGCAGGAACGACAGCAACGAGACATCGAAGCCGCCACCCTGGAAGTAGATGAACTGCGACGGCGATGGCATGATCGCGTCGGCGTTTGCGGAACAACCAAACGCAAAGCCAAGCAACGGCATCCCGCCGACCGCGCCCTGCTCGATGACCCAGGTCACCCTGCCGTTCAGTCCTTCTTCAAGGAGAATGCGCGGAACGTTGGCGGAGATGCCAAAGCCGAGATTCACCGCGTCTCCGTCCGCGAGTTCCATGGACGCGCGGCGGGCAATCACCTTTTCCGCGTTCCACCCGGCGAACTCAAATTCGCTGTCCGGGACCTTGATTTCGCCGCTGATCTCCGGGTCGTATTCAATCTGCGTCGTCTGTTTCTGCTCGGGATCCACGACCACGTAGTCAACAAGATTGCACGGAATATGGACCTGCTGCGTACCGAGCGAGCCGGCCTTCACGACCCGTTTGACCTGCGCGATGACAATGCCGCCGTTGTTGCGCACGGCAAGCGCCTGGTCCCGGCCGCCCAGAAGCGCACCTTCGTGCTCGTACGACAGGTTGCCCTTTTCGTCAGCCGTTGTTGCACGCACGATGGCGACGCGCGGCACGATATTCGGAAAGAAGAGCCACTCCTCGCCCGCGAACGTGACCTTTTCCACGACCGGTTCGGATTCGGAGAGACGATTCATTGCCCCGCCCTGCCGGTCCGGGTCGACGAAGGTGTCGAGCCCCACCTTGGTGAGGACACCCGGACGCTTCGCTGCCGCGTCGCGATGCATGTCGAACATCACACCGCTTGGCAGGTTGTAAGCACGGATTTTGTTGTCGACCACCATCCGCCAGATGTCGGGCATCGGAAGACTCGACGGACCGCTCGGAAACGAGCCCGCGATGATCGACTTGATCAGACCGTGTTTCGCCAGATGATCAACGCCCTTGACCCCGTACATGTCGCCAGCCGCAATCGGATGCAGCAGCGTAAGCTGCCGAGGATGGCCTTCCGTCTCAAAGCGCGCCCCGATCGCCGCCAGCATGGCGTCAGGACAACCCAGGCCGCTCGACGAACTGACGGTGACGACATCACCGTCGTTGATGAGGCTTGCGGCGGTCGCCATCGAAACTACTTTGCTAGAACCCACAATGGATCTCCTGAAACTGACTCAGCGCGTGAATTGCGGCGACACCGTGACGTGCGCACCGGTGGAAGCTGACTCCTGAAGCGCCAGCGCGGTGGCGAGTGACCGGTAGCCATCGGGACCGGTCGCGGCGGGATCCTCACCGAGGACAACCGCGCGATGGAACTGGGCGACCGCCGTGATATAGAGGTCCTGATGGACGACCTCGACGATTTCGAGACCTTTTGCCGAACGCAGCTCGATTGCTCCGACGGGGCGCTGGGTCATTACGTCACGCGCGATCAGCGAGCCTTCGGTCCCATGGATCTCGAGGCCGGTCGACGCGTACGGCACATTGAACGCATCGTGAATCTGCGCAAGCACACCGTTACTGAAGCGGATGATTCCCATGACACCGTCGGCAAGCCCCGCTGACCCCATGCTTCCGGACGAGGTCATCGCACTCACCTCAACGGGTTCTGCGTCCAGAAGGAAACGAAGGGTGTCCGCATCGTGCACGGAGATGTCGAAGATGACCCCGCCGCCCGCATCCGGGCGCTCGATTCGCCAGCCACGGAGATGGGGAGGTAGCGAGACCGCGTGAAAGACGCGCACATAAAGCGGCGTGCCGACTGCCCCTGAACGGATGAGGTCGCGCATACGGCGGTGTGTCGCCGCACAGCGCAGGTGATGGTTGGTGGCGAGGACGACCTGATGTGCGGCGCACGCCTCGATCATCTGGCTGGCGTCAGTCTCTGAGAGAGCGAGCGGCTTTTCACAGAGCACGTGTTTGCCGGCGGCGGCAGCGGCCAATACCTGAGGCAGGTGTTTTTCGTTTGTGCTGCTGATGTAGACGGCGACGATATCGCGATCTGCGAGGATCTCATCGAGATTTGTGCTGAGCCTTGCGATCCCGTGTTTGTCCGCAAACTCGCGGGCACGCTCTGCGCTGCCGCTGACGACCGCTTCGATCGTGCCGTCGGGCTGCGTCCGGATCGCGTTGACCATCCACTCGTCGGCTATGGTGCTGGCGCCAACCAGCGCCCAGCGAATTTTAGTAGGCATCGTCTCACTCCATTGGAACGTTCCAACTTGCGTTCGTTGGATCGTTCCAACAAACTGTAGTAGACTGATTTCACGATGTCAAAGACTTTTTGGAACGTTCCAATTGTGCAAAGCAACATAAAAGCAGGCCCGACCATCCAGGATATCGCCGCCGCCGCTGGCGTGTCCAAGTCGACGGTGTCGCTCGTCCTTCAGCAGAGCCCGAAAATCAAGGCGGAGACCGCGGACAAGGTGCGGGAAGCAGCGCAACGCCTCGGCTATGTGTACAACCGCGGTGCAGCAAACCTGCGTGGCAGGCGCAGTACCACCGTGGGCATGGTCATTAACGACCTCACTAACCCGTTCTTTGTCGAACTACTGGTCGCCATTGAACGGGTACTCGCGCAGTCTGGCTATACAACCCTGATGGCACACACGGCGGAAAGCGTCGCGACTCAAACGCGGGTTCTGCAATCGATGCGCGAACAGAATGTGGCCGGGTTGATCATGTCTCCTGCGCTGGGAACCCCCGAGCAGTTGCCGGCCGAGATCAGGTCCTGGGGCATTCCGCTTGTCCTGGTCATGCGGCCGATGGGCGCGGATGTCGACACAGTCGGTATCGACAACAGAGTTGGGTTCACTCTCGCGACGGAACATCTGATCGCGCAGTGCCATACGCGTATCGCATTCGCGGGCCATCGAGTCGGGTACGCCGTTGCGAGCCAGCGCAGACAGGGCTACCTCGCGGCGATGGCAAATCATGCGCTGCCTGTCGCCGACGAGTGGATCATCGACGTCGAACTGACGCCGGAAGGTGGCCGCAAGGCAGTCCGTTCAATCTTCGAGATGCGGCCTCGTCCGACGGCGGTGGTTTGCTACAACGATCAGGTTGCGTTTGGCGTACTCCACGAGCTCGACAGAATGGGCAAACGTGCGGGCAAGGCACTCGCGGTCGTAGGCTGCGACAATGTGGTGGCGGCGGAACACACCAACCCACCGCTCACTACCCTTTCCGCCGGCGCGGACAAACTGGGCACCATGGCGAGTGAGGCGCTTCTGGCCCGGCTCGATCCAGCGGCGGACGGGAACCAGCCACCCGTGCAGTACTTTGCGATTCCGCAGCTGGTCGTCAGGGAGTCAAGTGTGGGGGCTACGGCGCGCCAGCCGCATCTCTCGATTGAACCCACTCGCACGGAACGTCGCGCTGCGGGTCCGCGGCAATAGGCTTCCCTTCCCCAGTGGGTGGTCTGAATGCGTTGTGGCCATATGACGCGCAACCGCCTGCGACATGGAAAAGGTACCTCGTATATTGACGTCGACTACCGTGTCGAAAGCTTCAGGCGAAATGCCAAGAAGGTGGCCGCGACTCGGTGAGCCACTTCCGGCGCAGTTCATCAGGCATTGGTTGCTGCCTTTGAAACAGATGGCATCTCCAATCACTCGGGCGTGAGATCCAACTTCGCTCAGTTCGCCTTTTTGCGAACCTCCCGACCTGACTCCTTGATCATCTTGCGGGCCTTAGCCGTTTCATCGTCGTCAACAAGGTCGGTGAACACGATGTCGCAACCGTGGTGAGCCAGTTCGATTGAGATCGAACGGCCCAATGCCGCGGCGGCCGCCGGTTACCCAAGTGTTCGGACATCGCGTCGAATCTGTTTCATGGTTGCCTCGTCTTTCTTGCGATTCTGCCGGCTGGCGTAGTGCAGCCGGCACTTCCTGCTGGACGTATCCTAGCCAAGCAGATACCAGACGAGTGGCGTGAGCCACGGTCACCCGATCCATTCGGACTGCCTGGCTGTCCGCCGCTGAAGTGGAAATCCGCGACTTGGAGGACGAACTGGGTTCGCCTCTTCTTGAGCGCAAACCGTGGGGAGTCGCTCTGACGCTGGAAGGCACAGCAGTGTTACAACGTGCCCGCGCGGTGCTACGGGAGATCGAGCGGGTCGAGGAAGACGTCCGGCACTTAAAAGGTCAGCGAAGTGGCAAACTGACAATCGGCGTCAATTCCATCACCGGCACGGCAGGACTTGTAGAAGCGTTCGCCGAATTTAGGAAGACTTGGCCCGGAGTGTCGGTCGAGTTCCTTGAGTTGGGGGTTAGTCAGCTATGCGAGCAATTACGAAACCGAACGCTGAATTTTGCGTTCGCCGCCCTTCCGCTCGCTCCGACAGACGATCTCGGGCAAGTGCAGACCGTATTCTCGTTTGAAACCGTCTTTGTTACACGCGAGGCGGGAACGTTTGCGCAAGCGACATCCCTCGAAGAATTGGGGGAAGCTGAATGGATTCACACTGACGTCACCAACCGATTCCCGGATTTTCTTCGCAACACGTACTCGCGCAAGGGCCTATCGGCTCCTCAACGTATCACTCGGTGTACGTCGTTCGCACTGTTCTACCGCTTGGTGCAGGATAAAAGCGCTGTATTCACGTTGACTCGCCATTCCATGAAAGAGGCGGAAATGGGCTGCACGTATGTTGAGCTCGCCTTAGCAGAACGGCCGCCACCTTTGACGCTATATCTGATATCCCCTCCGGAGAGTGAGCTGACACGTCCAGCTGAACATTTCGTAAACGCGGTCCTGAACGCGACAGAAAGCAAGCAGACTTTGAACTCCGTCTTTTAGCGGCAGACCGCCGCCATGAACGTCTTTCAGTGACAGATGCCCCGAATCATCTGGAAATTAGGCCGAACTGCCACGACCCAATCGCCTGGAGAAATGGCAGTTGGGTGCGATGGCGCGGGCTTCATCGTCTCGACGCGCGGTGCCAGCGCCCGCTCTTTGCGAACCGACGTCCGCCGCGCGTGAATATCCTGCTCGCGTCGTTTCAAGGCTTTGCCGAAACCGGACGGCCTCCCCTTGCATCGCCGCAGACCAGTTTCGGTCACCACCTTCCCAAGTACTCCTTTGCCTTGTCAAATCAGTTAGACCACTGTCACCGGAATGAAAACTACGAGCTGCTACGGGATAGCGTCATCCCGGAATCACAACGCATCGCCCGCGTGATTCTGACCGGAGTACATTGACTACACGTCGGCCCATTGCGCAGACATGGCGTCTATTCCATTACTCCAGCTATTACGCCCTGTCCGCGCGTTCAGCCCGAGCAAGCTGGTTGAACGATCCGCCGTGAAAGCCGAGCGGCGATACATCCGTGTCTCCCATCTCAACGACTTGTCCGATGAAAATGGTGTGATCACCTGCCGGGATTGCTTGATCGAGCAGACACTCGAAGAAAGCGGCATGGCCACGAAGTATGGGGAGACCAGTCCTGCTTTCTCCCCATGCGACGCCTTCGAAGCGATCGGTGACCCTCGATGCGAACCGTACAGCAGTCTCTTTCTGGTCATGTGCAAGAATGTTAACGACGAAGCCAGTCGCGCTCACAAAAGCTTGATGCACCGTAGCACGTTTGTCGAGACAGGCGAGGACGAGCGGAGGCGACATGGATACTGAGGTAAACGAATTGGCTGTGAACCCAACGTTTCTCCCGTCCGCGGTGCGTGTCGTGACTACAGTCACGCCCGTGGGAAAGCAGCCGAATGCGCGACGCAGGTCCGTTGTGGAAAAATTTGACATCTGAATGACTCCGAGCCCTTTGATGAGATGCAGATGATATGAAGGCTCGTTCGCTCGCGCTATGCCGAAATGGCGAGAGCAACGTCTGTTTTCGCGATCCTTTGCACTGGACGCCGCCCCATGTCTGGCGTCAACTAGAACTACCGTCGTGTTGCCTCACGGGATGATGTTACTCCCGGGTAATTGTCGCCAGACAGCCCCAATTGCACGCAACACAAGATGACACGCCGTCGAATCGGCAGTCACCATGCGCCGCACCGGCATCCAAGTCTATGTGCAATGTTGGACGCGAGCGCCGAAGGTTATTCCAAAGGAAGATGACGCATCATCATCCAAGAGCGCGCTTGAAAATCGAGCCGAGATGTGGTCGAAAGATGGAATGTCGTAAGAAGAACATCAGGAGTGCAAGGCAAAGCTGACACGCAGGACAAAACGCACCCGCGTGACATGGCCGATTTCGTGTGTGCCGCCCTCAACGGATTGTCGCTGCGGGCGACCTCGCCAGTGCAATTTTCGCGAAGTGGTCAACGCGTTGCTGTCAGGTGCGCGCGGACTGCGGCTGGCGGATGCTGCCGAAGGACTTCCCGCCATGGCAAACCGTTTACTGGCGGCTCCGCAAAATGATGCGCCGGTTCCGTCCGCCCAGTCCCTGAACACAAACCGGGAAGCAATGGTGCTTGCCCGGTCTGCGGCAAGAAACTCACCCAGGAAAGACAATTGTCTTGTTGCCGTTTAGAAGTACGCGGTCTTCCAGATGGTACCGGACGGCTCGGGCGAGAACCCGGCGTTCGATATCCCTGCCTTTCCGAATCAACTGCTCCGGCCTATCCCGATGGCTAATGCGTTCGACATCCTGCTCGATAATCGCTCCTTCGTCGAGCGCTTCCGTGACATAGTGGGCCGTCGCTCCTATAAGCTTCACGCCTCGCTCGAAGGCCTGATGATACGGTCTTGCGCCTTTGAATCCCGGTAGGAAAGAGTGATGGATGTTTATGCATTTCCCCTTGAGCGCCGTGACCAAGCTGTCCGAGAGAATCTGCATATATCTGGCTAAAATGACGAGATCGGCCTCAGACTCCCGCACGATCCTAAGTACCTCCGCCTCTTGGTGGCCCTTGCCACGTTCATCCAGAGGTAACCAGTGAAACGCTGTATCACTCAAGTCGAGATGGCTGAACGCATCGCCCGGGTGATTGGACACGATGGCGACCACATCCATTTGCAGTTCGGCCGTTCGCCATCGATAAAGCAAATCGGCCAGGCAATGATCCGCCTTAGAGGCCATGATCACGACGCGCCGCCGCTGGTCGCACCGCTGAACAGTGATGTTCATTTCGAATCTCTTCACAGTCGGTGCCATTAGCATCTCAATGTCCGTACTTACCTTTGCATCCGTGGCTTTGAAGTGCATTCGAATGAAGAACGAGTCACTATCGATATCGTCGAATTGCTGTGAGTCGAGGATATCGAATCCCGCTTCGAACAGCCGCGTCGTGACTGCCGCCACGATACCTGGCTGATTCCTGCAGGAAAGCAGCATCACATAGTCTGGGAGCTTCATAGGGGCGATTGGCTGAGAAATTCAAATCGTTAAATCGCGTCGCGGCGGTGGTCCGCTTTATAGGGAGCCGGAGCTATCCTCGCGCGAATGATCTTCTGACGCTTGCCGGGTGCACCCCACAAGACCTGCACGGCCGTACCTGGAGTGGCAAGCGTCGGATCGACATACCCAAGCGACAGCACTTTGCGGAAGTAGTAGCTGTATCCAGGTGAGGTCGAGATACCGACGTTACTTCCCTGCATTTGAATGGAGTCCGCCCAGACCATCCACCGCTGCGGATGTGGGATGTCCATATAGTCATATGGCTCGCCACCGCGGAACAGCGATGCGTAGATATCAATCACATCATCTGCATTGAATTCCAGCGTGACGCGCGCGAGCTTTGGTCCGGCCGCTAACTCCGCCTCGAGTGCAGCACGTCCCGTGAATTCGTGGTCGAACTTGACACTCTTTCCCCAACCAAGCTCGAATGGACTGCGGCAATAGTCGGTGACATCCGCTCCGACATAGCTACCGCGAATGACTGGCACCAGACCTTTCATATCAAAGTTCTTTCGGAGGAACTCCTGGAACCCGACGGCATCCGTCCCGAAGACGTCATTCAGGTAGTGCCAAGTGATCGTCGGGAACGCAGCTTCCAGGTGATTGATCATCGCCGTGCGGCGCCCCAAACGCCGCATGCCATGTGCACAACTGTCGCCGGGCCAAATTGGTTGAGGGACGTCTGGAGTCGATCCGCCGCGCTATGCCGCTTACTGACGATCCAGGTATCGTTGCACCTCACCGGTTGCTCGTGCTGATGCTGGTGGCGCAACTGCGCACAGCGCTCGCTGCGATCGACATGTTCGACAGGGAGATCGCGGCAGTCGCACGGACGCTGCCCGATTTCGACCTGTTTGACAGCCTGCCCGGAGCAGGTCCGCATCTGACGCCGCGCCTGCTGGCTGCATTCGGCGAGCAACGTGAGCGCTTCAAGGGCGCTGATGAACTGCAGAAGTACTCCGGCATCGCGCCGGTCACCGAGCGCAGCGGCAAGAAGTGCTGGGTGCACTGGCGCTGGCAATGCCCGAAATTCCTGCGCCAGACCTTCGTCGAATGGGCGGGCCAGACCATCAACAAATCGTTCTGGGCGGGCGCCTACTACCGGCAACAGCGGGCGAAGGGCAGCTCGTATCAGGCCGCCGTCAGGGCACTGGCGTTCAAGTGGATACGGATCCTTTACCGCTGCTGGCAGACAGGCACGCGGTACGACGAGAGCATCTACCTCAACGCCCTCAGGAAGCGTGGTTCCCCACTCCTCAGGAACCTCGAATTTCCGGGGTAACCCGTTCCGGTCGGCGGTTACGTAGCTGGTTCCGGGTCGGTGGCTTTCCTCCATTTGACGTCTTGTCGCGAGTTGTCCACGGCCGGCCGGCGGGTCGCCTGTTACGACCATGACGCTGGCCGGCGGATGGGCAACTCGCCAGGCGGGGGCGCATGACGTCTACTTCAACATGGGCTGGCCTGCCCGTTCCTTACGAACCGGGGGGTACCGGAAACCAACTTCCCGCTGAAAAACCTTGACGGACTACCTCAGGGCGTGAAACGGTCCTTCAGATTGCCCAACACCGGCCGTTCAACACTACCGAGCAATAGGATTAATGGCTTGGGAATCCGCGCGATGAATATCCGTGCCAAACCATAAACCGACACCCGCTTGGACCGCCATGAAGCGACTAAGACTGATTGACGATGCTGGAAGCGAACTCTCGACGGCCTCAGTTCCGGTAGTCTGGGGGGACCGAGAAGATCACTTTCTCCGGATCGGGCAGGTCCTTGACGCCGCCGGCCAGGAGCGCCTGGGCCACGGCGACCGGGTTCAGAGACTCCCGCAGCAGCTTGATTTGACCGTTCTCGGCCACGAGACGGCCAGTAAACAGGTGATGGACGGTGCGCCCAGTCGCCCTCGCCGTCGGGTGGGCCATGTATTCGGCGAACACCTGCTCCGGTGTGTCGATCAGGACGTGGGTGTCCTCGGGCTCGAAGGCGAAATTCAGATAGAGCCCGGCGAGAGAGTCTTGGAGCTCGCTGATCGCCTGGCGACCCCGGTGGCGCCAGGGGACGCCCAGCGAATGCAGGAACGGCAGTTCGACCGCCCCATCTTCGGCGAACAAGGCGGCGGCGTTTTGGCCGCGCGTGACGGCGGCGAGGAATTCGAGCAGCAGGGTCTTGGCGTCTTTCATTGTGAAGGCCTTTCGGAACTGGAGGTTTGCCTAGTGTTTCTTTCGTGATTTGGGGGCTTGGGTCGAACGCTCATCGAGAGACGCGGTGATGTCTCGTTGAGCGTTCGCCAAAATCTCGTTTGAAAACTCTGGAGCGGTCTGCGCGACCGATCGTGCCAGGACCAGCGCACCCACCATTTCGCAATGCATGCTCATTGCCCGTTCACGTAATGTTCTATGTTCCCCCGCCGTCGCAATCGACCCGTGCTCCGCGATTAGCCCCGCCAATATCGTTATCAGGTCATCAAGGCCGGCGGCGAAGTTCGACTGAGCCTGGGCGCCAACACGAGGCGCGTCGCCAGCGAAGCCTGCTACTGGACAGCCCCGATCGATGTTGTCACGGTGAGCCGGGGAAAGGTAATAGGCTACATAGCGTCGAAGCGCAGTAGTCGAATCATCAACCGGTTCCCTGGCGGCCTGTGCAAATTCCGTCGCACCTTCGGCCATTGCTGATGCGACTACTTCAGCGACCAACGCGGACTTTGACTTGAAGTGATTGTAAAAGCCTCCCACCGTAAAGCCGGCGTGCCTCATCAATTCGCTCAGTCCTACGCCGTCTACTCCGCGTTCCCTGAAGAGTTGCGTCGCAGCAGCAATGATTGCGAGGCGATTTTCGGCAGCCTCTTCTTTCGATACTCCCAAGACACGCCTCCATTGAATTCATTCCGCTTGCAGTGTAGATCATGACAATTTCATCCGCAATTGTTAATTGATGGTACATAAAAATTGCCGCCCCGCAAAAAATCGGAGTTCTATCGCAGAAGACCAGAAAAAACGGCAGAAAACTGGCGTCTGCTTGACGATGGTGTCGTGATGGCGTAAAACGACGATTACGACCGAAATTATGATTTCGCAGGTTGGACAGTGTTGTGACACTGGTCGCCGCGCTGGATTACCGTTCGCAAGTGGCTCGAGGTAAAACACAAGGTTCGAGGAAAAATCGGGGATCAATCGCGGGCGAGTCGCCCCTCAATCAATAGGAGTACGAATATGTCTACTCAACAGCTGGCCCAGATTCTTGAGGCTAACGCGAAGAATCCCCCTCCGGAGAACGCGACTCCTGACATGATGCGCGCATGGATCGAGGAGGCTACAAGTCAGCTGCCTGTGGCTGATAACATCAGGATCAAGCGCGTGAAGTGCGGACCTTGTGAGGGTGATCTGATCCTGCCGGAAAGTGGGGATGATTCACGTCTCGTTATTCACTATCACGGCGGTGGTTTCTTCTTCTGTTCGAGCCGGACGCACCGCGGCATCGCTTCCAACCTCGCGCGGGCAGCGGGCTGCGCTGTACTGGTGCCGGACTACCGTCTTGCCCCCGAAAATCCAGCGCCTGCTGCCCATGATGACTCTTTCGGCGTGTATCAATGGGCGCTGGGCCAAGGCTATACCCCAGGCAGTGTGGCCTTGAGCGGGGACTCGGCGGGCGGCAATCTGGCGCTTGCTACAGCGGTGCGCGCCAGGGAGGCCGGCCTTCCGCTGCCGGGGGCGGTGACGTTGGCGTCGCCGTGGTTAGATTACACATTGGAAGGGGCATCCCACCAGGCGGTGACCGATGATCCAATCGTTACTACAGAATTGCTTGGCATGTTTATGTCTTGCTATCTGGGTGATGGTGACCGTAAGTCGCCCACTGTAACGCCGTTCTATTCGGACTTTAAAGGTCTGCCTCCGACGATGGTGCATGTGGGAAGCAGGGAGCGATTGCGTGATGATTCGATCACCGTCGTTGAACGGATGAGGGTCGCGGGTGTTGCTGCCGGTCTGAAGATTTTCGATGACATGTGCCACACCTGGCAGCTCTACGCTCCGATGCTTGATGAGGCCACGGCTTCAATTGAGGAGAGTGCGGCGTTTATCAAGGCGCACCTGGCGTAGTGACGAAATCGATGCTCCGGCTGGGTTGAGTGGTACGGCATCCTGGATGATCACCCTCTTTGGGGCAATCATCTGCGCGCCAAAACCGAGTCGGGGCATAAGACACGTCTTTGCTGATTTCCGAATCTGTCCAAAGGTGTGGGGCGTCGGCTCGAGACCGCTGGACAGGGGGCAGCGAGACGTCCCATCCGCCGACCCTCCTTTCGCCACCGGCTCTGGCAGAAGGTGCCGCCGTTCGGTTTCGAAATTGTGTTTAGGTGCCTATCTCGCGGCTCTTGCTGCGAATTGGCGTTCGGGGTTTATCGCAAGGAGCTGAAAATGACGCATCCGACTGAGGAACGAAACAAGGCAATCGTGCTGAAGGCATTCGAGACGCTTTTCAACAAGCGGGACTACGCTGCGGCCGAGCGTTTCTGGTCTTCGAATTACATCCAGCATGGTGCGCACATTCCACCAGGGCGGGAGGGTCTCTTCTCACTGGTGAAAGGAGTGCCGGCCGACTTCCATTACGAGAATGGACTCACTGTAGCCGACGGTGACTATGTGTTCCTGCATGGTCGCTTTACCGGGATGGGCATGCCGGCGAACTGGATCGTGGTGGACATCGTGCGCATGGAGAACGGGGTGTTAGCTGAGCACTGGGATGTCATTCAGGACGAGGCGACGAAGGAAGCGTCTTTGAGTGGACTTCCGATGTTCGGTGACGCGTTTCCGGCGTGACGACTTATCGTTGGTAAAGGAATCTGCTACCCCTTTCACAGGATCAGGGGTGCCCTTCAGTACCCGTTTTGTGGACGCCATGAACTGTATTAGCCTGCGCCGGACCTGACAGGTAGTCGGCGAAGCGAATTAAGGAAGGGAATTCAGTGAGGAATCAGTTTCTCCCTGGCAAGTTCGAGTGAATCGAGGAAGCATCCTCTTGCGTCCACCCTGCACACCTCACTGCCTTTTCCAAACAGGAGTCCCCGATGCCAGCCTATGTGATCCTCATCAACAACAAGACGACCGACGCCACGGAGCTCGGCTGCTACCGGCCGAAGGCGGTCGCGGCGCGCGCCGGCCACCCGGTGACGCTCCTCGCCGTCAGCGGAAAATACGAGGTCCTTGAGGGAGCTCCCGCCGAGAGCGTCGCCATCGCCCAGTTCCCGGACATGGCGGCCGCCAAGGCCTGGTACGACAGCCCCGCGTACCAGGATGCGAAGCAGCATCGGTTAAAGGGCGCTGACTTCCGCATCATTCTGACGGAGGGCCTCTAAGGGCGCTCGCATAATCCGGCCCGTCGTGCGCGGCGCAGGCCGGATCCTCGCAGTCGACGGCGGCGTCACCGCTGCAATATGAACGAGCCGCCCTTGGGTCGCGGCGGTCCAGAGAGGAAGCATCATGTCCAGTTTTCGTCAGGTTCAAGTGGGCGAGGTCACATTGCGGGTCGCCCTCCAGGGTGAGGGCCCGTTGGTTGTCATGGTCCACGGCTTTCCGGAGTCGTGGTATTCCTGGCGCCATCAGATGGGTCCGATCGCGGCCGCCGGCTTTACGGCTTGCGCGATCGACGTTCGCGGCTACGGCGGCTCCGACAAGCCCCACGAGATCAAGGCCTATAGTCTCGAATATCTGTCCGGAGATCTGGCTGGCCTGATCGCCGCCCTGAGCCCGGACAAGCCGGCGGTGGTCATCGGCCACGACTGGGGCGCGCCCATTGCCTGGACCACGGCCCTCGTTCATCCCGACCAGGTGCGGGCAGTCGCTGGCCTGTCGGTGCCCTACACCGGCACCCCTCAGCGGTCGGTGCGGGAGATCGTTGAGGCCGTCTACACGAGCCAGGATCGGTTCTTCCACATGCACTCTTTCGAGGCAGAAGGTGTCGCGGAGGCCGAATTCGATGCCGATGTGCGCGGGGGGCTTCGACGCTTCTTTTACGCCTGGAGCGGCGACGCGCCGGCCGAGGCCTGGCCCTCGGACAAGCGGGCCGGCGACCCAGTCCTGCTGCGCGTCCCCGATCCGGACCCCTTCCCGACATGGCTCACCGACGCTGACATCGACTACTACGTCAGCGAGCTTGAGCAGTCCGGCTTTCGGGGGCCGCTCAACCGCTACCGCAATAGCGATCGGGACTTCGCCTTCCTACGGGGTTACGAGGGACGCCGCATCGAACAGCCGGCGCTCTACATCGGCGGCGAGCGCGACAGGGTTCTCCAGATGTTCGGAGACCGCCTGCCCGTCATGCGAAGCGTATTGCCGGACCTGCGGGGGCTTTACCTGCTTCCAGGCTGCGGCCACTGGACTCAGCAGGAGCGGCCTCAGGCGGTAAATGATCACTTGTTGACCTGGCTTCGCGGGCTTTGACAACTTCCTTAACGCGCAGATTGAAACGATTTGCATGCTGACGTCGACCGGCCGTTCCTGGCCGCACAGGGTCCCACACCCCGGCCACGGCGATGGCCTCGGCACGGCATGCAAAGACCTAAGTCGACCCAGAGCCGGACTTTCCCGCTGCCTGCCAGCTGGCCGCAAACCGCCACCCTGTTCCAGGGCTGGCGTTACTCATCCCCACGGATCAGGGTTGGCGTTTGCCGCGGCCACCAGCGGGTTTGCCAGCCGGCTTACCTGAACCCGCAGCGGGTTTGCTGGCGGGTTTGCTGCGTGGCTTTTGCACGCTGAATGGGTTACCGCTGGACAAGCTTGTGCCTTTACCCGCGGCCATTGCGCGCTGCGCCGCAGGCTTGCGTTTGTTTTCGCCACTGTGCGGGCGCGGCTTTTTGCTGAGCACCTGCATGGCGCCCGACGCAGCCTGCGGCGCTTTGGGCTTCTTGGGCTTTTTGGGTTTCTTGATGATCTGGCCCGTCGCGCTGGTTTGCGGCACGCGGTGTTCGGCTTCAAAACCCGGCTCCTCTTCACGGGGCAGCGTTTGCCGGATCAGCGCTTCAATCGCGGCCAGTTGCGGCGCTTCGTCAGCACACACAAGGGACACCGCCACGCCGCTGGCGCCCGCGCGGCCGGTACGGCCAATACGGTGCACATAGTCTTGCGCCACGATCGGCAGATCAACGTTGATCACCAGCGGCAGGTCGTCGATATCCAGCCCGCGCGCAGCCACATCGGTGGCTACCAGCATATTTACCTCGCCCGTCTTGAAGCGCTCCAGCGCACGCAGGCGCGCGGGTTGCGGTTTGTCGCCGTGGATGGTGTCGACCGCGTAGCCCGCTTCATCCAGCATGGCCGCCAGGTAATCCACGCCATTGCGGGTTTTGACGAACACCAGCGCGTGCTCCCAGTTGTTCTCAGCCACAAGGTGCATGAAGAGGTCTGGCTTGTTCCTTTTATCCACCGGCACCACCCACTGCCTGATCTTGCTGGCCGTGGCATTGGGCGGGCTGACGCTGATATTGACCGGGCCGCGCAGAATGCCCGCCGCCATGGCGCGGATATCATCGGTAAACGTGGCAGAGAACAGCAGGGTCTGGCGCTGCGCAGGCAACGCAGCAAAGACGGCGTTGAGTTCGCGCGCAAAGCCCAGATCCAGCATGCGGTCGGCTTCGTCCAGCACCAGCGTTTGTACTTGATCAAACTGAACTGCGTTCTGGCGATTGAGATCTAGCAAACGGCCCGGCGTGGCAACGAGCACATCCACGCCTTTGCGCAACTTCATCATCTGCGGGTTGATACTCACACCGCCGTAGGCGGCCAGAAATCGTAAATCGAGGCCTTTACCGTAATCGATAAAGCTTTGCAGCACTTGTTCAGCCAGTTCACGCGTGGGCACCAGCACCAGAACACGCGCGCGGTTGCTGGACACCGCCGGGCCGTGTTGCACCAGCCGTTGCAACAGCGGCAGCGCAAAACCCGCCGTTTTTCCAGTACCGGTTTGTGCCGCAGCCATGACGTCCTTGCCGCTGAGCACAGCAGGAATCGCCTTGGCCTGCACCGGCGTAGGTGTCTGGTAATTGAGGTCCCGCACATTACGCAGCAAGGGATCGATCAGGCCAAGCGAGGCAAAAGACATTGGCGTATTCCGGGCTAAAACCGCAAATTCTAGCGGTTACCGCCTGATTGCGCCGCGCCGGCAAGCTGTACTACGAGACACCGATGAGCAGCACTGCCGCCAGCGCCAGCCCAAATTGTATCAACAGCAAACGCGCCACTGGCCGCGCAACCAGCCACGTACCGCCGAGACGAAAGAAGGGCGGCTCGGTGCGAAAGTGAATGGGTCATATCGACCCGGAGCGGTCCTTCAGTTCGTTTCTTCGGATGTCCCAACAGCGATCAAAAGCGGTCGATCCATCCATACGCCTTAAGGAAGTGCGATCCGTTTGATGCGACCGCCCGATCGCCTATCGCGCTTCACGCACCTCATGGTCGGCGCTTTTCTCGCGTTCCTCCGCAAGCCGTCGCCAACCGGACGCGGGAATGATCTGCGGCAGCATCGAAGCGCTGGCAAAGACGAGCCCAACGCCGCACACGCCAGCCCAATGCCACACGCTCCACGCATAGTTGCCAAGCGCCGCGCCGATCGCCCCGCCTGCGAAGCGGCATGTCATGTAAAGCGTGTTGGCACGGCTCATCGCAGTGCTCTTAACCGCCAGGCTGCGCGCCATGTTCGAGACATGGGAGCTTTGCATGCCGAGGTCGAGCAGGATCACCCCGACGATTAGCCCGCCGATGCTCGAGCCTTTCCACGCAAGCACCACGTACGAGGCAATGAGGACAATGCTGGCGGCTAAGATGATACGACGCGGATCGCGCGTATCGGTCAGCTTTCCCGCAGCATAGGACGCGCTCGCGCCGGCGACGCCGACAAGCCCGAACAACCCCGCCGTCTCGCTGCCGTAACGGGGGTCGAGGGCGTGCAGATGAAACGCGAGCGTCGTCCAGAAGGCGCTGAATACAGCGAATTGCAACGCCGCGATCAAAGCGGTCTGCCGTACAACGGGTTCCTCGCGCAGCAACGCAAACAGCGAACGCATCAACGCACCATAGCTGCCCGAGAAGGGCGGCTCGATACGCGGGAGCACGCGCGCAAGCATGACGGCAACGCCCACCATCGCGACTGCCGCGAACGCGTAGACAGAGCGCCATCCGAAATGCGCAGCGATCGTGCCCGATACCGTGCGAGAGACGAGGATGCCGCAAAGCAGACCGAACATCACGATTCCGACGGCCTTGCCGCGGTTTTTGGGGCCCGCAATCTGCGCCGCGTAAGGCGTAAGCAGTTGCGGTGCAACACTCGCCATGCCCGCGGCAAAGCTCGCCGCGACGGCCCAAGGCAGCGTGGGCGCCGCCGCCATCGCGACGAGCGCGACGACCGCCGCCGCCAACGTGAGCGCGAAGAGCTTGCGAAGCTCGACCTTGTCCCCGAGCGGAATGAACAGGAGCAAGCCCAGCGCATAACCAGCCTGCGCAGCGATGGAAACCGCGCCGGCCTGACCTTCGGTAGCGCTGAACGTATGCGCGAAATCGACCAGCAGCGGCTGGTTGTAATAGTTGTTGGCGACGACGAGTCCGGCTGCGAGTGCCATGACCCAATAAATCGACTGTTTCATCTGCGTCCATCCTTTGCCGGAAATGTTCGAAGCGCTCACGCGCTCGATCCGAGACGTGGCGTGCGGGCTTTTGCGGTTTGCTCAAAGGGGAATGTAGACTATTCCTCATCTCGGGAGTACGGTCGTACAACGGTAATGATTCTTGCGATTTAAGGAAAGGTGACCGATGGACCGATTCGACGCGATGAATGTGTTTGTCCGGGTGGTGGAAGCCGGCAGTCTGTCTGCCGCGGCCCGTGCGATTCCGATGTCGCTGACTTCGGTGAGTCGCCACTTGTCGGCGCTGGAGACGCAATTCGGCATGCAGCTGCTGCGCCGCACGACACGGCACATTGCGCTGACGAACGAGGGGCGCCTATTTTTTGAGCGCGCGAAGTCGATCCTCGCGGAGCTGGACGAAGTGGGCACGTTGCTCAGCGCGGGCCGCAACGAGCCGGCGGGCCGTTTACGCATCGCCGCGCCCACGCTGCTCGGCCGAACCGTCATCGCGCCGCTCCTACCGTGCTTTCTTGCGCGCCACACCGCTGTTTCGGTTGAGCTGCTGCTAATCGACCGCGCCGTGAATCTCGTCGAGGAGGACATCCACCTCGCGATTCGCGTGGGCCGCCTGCCCGATTCGGCGCTCGTAGCACGCAAGCTAGGTGACGTGCGCATGATCGTTTGCGCCGCACCGTCTTATATCGAGCGCCGCGGCGCGCCTTGCTCGCCTGACGAGCTGCGCCGGCACGACTGCCTCGTTTTCTCCGACCAGCCTGGCCCCGTTGATTGGCGCTTCAAGTCCGCAGGCACCCGTCATTCCGCCCGCATTACAGGCCGCCTCTGGGCCAACGCGCTCGACGTGCTCGCGGCCGCGGCGATCGACGGTGCGGGCATCGTGCGCGCACCGTCGTGGCAAGTAGCGGCCGACATCGAGTGCGGCCGGCTGCGGCGTATCCTTCAGGATTACGAGACAATGCCTGCGCCCGTGAATGTGCTCTTCGAACGCGCGCGGCGCACGTCGCCCTCTGTGCGGGCTTTCCTCGACTACCTGGTCGAATCGACGGAAACGGGCCCGCTCGCGGGCATGTCCCGCTTCGGCGAAGCGCTCGGCGCGGCAAACGGGTGATACCGCATTACGCCGGGCGCCTATGCGACATGTCCGTTTGTGAGTCTTAGCTCCCACGCCTTGGCGCCCTGAGCGCGCGCCAGCGTCAACGCTTGCTGCAAAACCAACGCCCGTGTCGCTCGCCGGGATGACGTCTTCTCCGATAGCGTCCGAGCCTTGACTCTCATCAGTTCAGGGGCGTTCCAAAACTGTCCAGTAGCGTCGCCGGCCAGCCGGGCATTAATGAGGCCGACTGCTTCTCGCACACGGCCCTGTTCCAGCATTGCGCTCGCAAAGTCGGTTAAGAATACGGAATAAGCCGGATCAATTCCGCGGGCTTGCAGCGTCTCCAGTGTCGATCGAAGCTCGACGAAAGAGACAGCGTTCGGGTCCTGGAATACTTTCGCCCAAAGTGAAAAAGCCGAACCATAGAGTGCCCAAAAGTCCAGACCGTGAGTTCCTGCCACCTGGATAAGCTGCTGGGACGCACGCTTGACGCTTTCTACGTCTCCTGAAAGAGCTCCCACGTTGCAACTTCCCTCCGCAAGGGCGCAGCATAGGGTGCAGGCGTGATCCAGCGCCGTCGCCTCGTCAATCGCTATCTGGGCAGCCCGTCGCGCTTTTGCCGTGTTCCCCATTAACCACAGAATGCGCGAAAGAAAGGCCCAACCTGCCACGCGCTGGTCCATTCCAAACCTGAAATGGGAACCATGACGTTCGTCGCGCGTATAACTGTCGAGCATGCACTCAATTTCAGACAAAGCTTCAGTGTGATTCCCCAGAAAATGACGAGATGTCCCAATCAAACGACGTGCGGTCAGAAGTGCCGCTTGATCGCGATGTCTCACGGCTAGATCTGCCATGTTTTTCCCGTGCTGTAGGGCCTGTGCGTAGTAGCCGCTGCGGAGATGATAAAGCCATAGACCGTATTCAGCCTGCAGTTGCGTTTCCGCGTCGTCCAGCCGGAGCGCGAGATCGCTGGCCCTGCTCCAGGCCCGCCCATTAGCCGGAACGGGTCCACGTGACCAGGTCAGCGAAGTGGCCAGTGCGGTCTGGATCATCATCTCCTGGCGCTCTTCAACGGGAGGAATTTTCGTTTCTTCCAGTACGTTCGTAATCCGCTGGCGACACTCGTCGTAGAGTGATAGTTGTATCCAGAATGGGGCGGAGTTCGCGAGAATGAGCAGACCCGAGGCACGGCGCTTACTATCTGACAATGACCAGTCAAGAGCGGCCCTGATATCGTCAATGTGGTGTTCGTATTGTCGCTTCCATTGCGTCGTGGGTAGCGACGTCCAATCCTGTTGGGCTTGAGAAGTCAATTGCTCAACGAATCGAGCATGCTTTTCAGTCACGGCCGCCGTGCGGTTCGCAAGCTGCTCCAGGGCGTATGCCCGCAGCATGCTTAGATAGCGATAGCGAATCGGCTGGGTTCCGGCCTGCAACGTGATCAGCGACTTTTCAACGAGGCTGCAAAGCACATCAACCAGTCGGGTGGGCCTTTCCAGCTTGGTGGATACGATACGTTCTGCGGCAGCGACGGTGAAATCGGCAGGGAAAATGGCCAGCTCCTGGAACACCGCTTGTTCCATGGAGTCGAGTAATTGGTAACTCCACTGCATCGCGTCACCAAGCGTCCGATGGCGAGCCGAGGTCTGGCGTTTCTGAGCGGCAAGCAATCCGGACGAAAGGGCTAAATCCTCGGTGACCGCTGCGAGACCCAGCGATGGCACGCGAGCTGCAGCGATTTCCAATGCCAGCGGAACCCCGTCGAGCGCCCTGCATAACGCCGTCACCTGCTCTACGTTCGTCTCCGTAAGCTCGAAGTGATAGTCCGCGGAAGTTACACGGCGGACAAACAGTTCAACCGCACTATAGCTTCTTGCGTTTGCTGCGTTGATGGTGCGCGGAGGTAACGTGAGAGGACGGAGCCGGTAGACCTGCTCACCGTCCAGCCCCAATGGGGTCTGGCTGGTGAGCAGCACGCTCAGTTGCGGATCAGATTCCAGAAGCCGCTCAAGGGCCGCTGCACAGGCCGACGTAACGTGTTCACAGTTATCAACGACCAGTAGTGCCCTTCCCGGGTGAGACGCTAGCTGTGCGCCTGTTCCAGCAAGGCCCGCCAACGCACTCGAAATAGCTGGCGATACTGAGGCTGCGCTTAGTTGCGACAAGTCGGCGAAGTAAACCCCGTCGGGAAAACAGGGGCTGGATTCTGACGCGGCCTCTATCGCCAGGCGGGTCTTACCTATGCCGGCAGGGCCTGTGAGCGTGCATAACGTTTGGGTAGCCAGCAGCCGGTTTAATTCCAATAGCTCCTCAACGCGGCCGATCAAAGGAGACCGTGGGCTCGGCAGGCCAACTCGTGCTTGAGGTGCGCCTAGGGATGACGTGACAGCCCGATGCGCCTGCACTGAACCTGTAAAACGATAGCCCCGACCGAATTCCGTCGCGATAAGGTCCCGATCATCCCCCAGTATTTTTCGCAACGACGAAATCTGCGCCTGCAAGCTGTTTTCCTCGATGACCTCCTTCGACCATATCCGGGAGAGAAGCGAATCTTTGGATACGACCTGGCCTGCCGTACTGACAAGCTGGACTAGCACGTCCAGCGCACGCTCACCTACGTCCAGTCGTACACCATCTCTCAACAGCAGCCGCAAACCTGGGAACAACTGGTAGCGGCCGAAAGCAACCATATCGTCGTCGCGGGCACCAGGGCCCTTCGACGGCCTTTCATGGCGAGTCTTTGTACCTGTAGGCATTTGTCAATGTCACACAGCAAGATTGTAGGGATCAACAGGAATTTCAGACGTCTGAAATTGTAGGCCAAAGACTTCTTGTGTGCGCTGCATCACGATGAAGGTCCCTGTACTACGTCGTGAGTCTGGACATGTCACCCAATACAGTTGGTAGCGAATCTCCGGCGCAGTCCGCCGCCCCTGAAGAGCCCAGGTTAACACATCACCTGGACAGTTCATTGCTGATGGTGATGGCGGTTGCCTGCGGTGTCTTCGTCGCTAATATTTACTACAACCAGCCGATCCTGGAACTGTTGCAGCAGGCTTTCCCACGATCGCTTGGCCTCGTCAATCTGGTTCCGACGGCGACACAACTGGGTTTCGCCTGTGGTCTGTTTTTTCTGGTTCCTCTGGGAGACCGGATTGATCGGAGAAAATTGATTCTCGGGCAAACGGCAGTGTTAGTCGTGGCATTGGTATGCCTTGCTGCAGCCCCGAATGCCTGGTTGCTGGCAGCCGCTTCAGCAGTAGTCGGTATTTCAGGATCTGTTGCCCAACAAGTCGTACCGTTCGCGGCAGAACTAGCCGGATCCAATCGCCGTGGCCAGGTCGTCGGTACTGTGATGAGCGGCCTGCTTTGCGGCATTCTGCTGGGACGGGCCGTCGGCGGGTTTACTGCCGATCATTGGGGCTGGCGTGCCACGTTCTGGCTAGGGGCCGCGATGACCGCCATTATCTGGGTCATGTTGCTAGTCAAACTCCCACACAGTGAACCCAAGACGAACCACAGCTACTTTGGTCTGATGAAGTCACTCATCGAGTTGTGGCGAGAAGAACCGTCACTGCGCCGTGCAACGTGTATTCAAGCCGCAATGTTCGGTTCCTTTATTGGGCTATGGACGATTCTGGCATTGCGTCTGCATGAGGCCTTCGGCTTGGGGGCTGATGTGGCAGGCCTCATGGGGATCGTTGGTGCGGCCGGTATTCTGATTGCGCCACTTGCCGGCCGTGTCGCCGATCGTCGTGGACCCCATGCCGTTATCGGGCTTGGTTGTCTGATCATGCTGCTGTCATACGCGGTTCTCGGCCTGTGGGGCAGCCTCGTTGGCCTGGTCGTCGGCATCATCCTGCTGGACTTCGGTGAACAGTCGGCCCTCATCTCCAACCAACATGTGGTGTACGCACTTCGCCCCGAGGCAAGAAGCCGACTCAACACGCTATTTATGAGCGGCATGTTCGTAGGCGGCGCCGCGGGTTCCTGGGGAGCAAGTCTCAGTTGGCGGCTAGGTGGATGGCACGCAGCGTGCGTATTCGGCGGCGCATTGGCATTGCTCGGGTTTGTTCTTCATTTCTCAGGGAGACTGGCTACTTACGCCACCACCAGGAGTTGAAACGTCGACAGTGGCCGAAAGCAACCGGAAATAGAGCGGATGCCTCCCCCATAACAGCCGACGAACGTAGCAGTTCGAAGGAATCAGGAAACTTTCATTCATGAACTCCCCGCACTTTTCTGGCGCTCATGGCACGTTGTCGTTACTGACGGAGATTGATCCGCAGACAGAGACGATTAACCGTACGATGCGCCTCGAAGCTTCACCGGATGGTCGCAGCGTGCTCCTGGTCGCACTAGATATTCGCAAGCCTGGCAGCCAGCGGGAATGGCGTGTCGAAATTACGCCGGAAGAGCTTATCGCACTGATTCACGCGCACGGTACAGAAGTATCGGGATATCTTGTCGATTTCGAGATTCAGGTGCGATAGGCAGGCACGATCCATCAAGTCAATGGGCGTGGACCATTGTCGAGGGCGAATCGCCACGTACTACCGGATTTCGCTCGAAGAACTGCTGCGAGAGCAGTGCGCGACAGATCGAGTTGGCTGCGACGACGTTCCGAACGACCGCTTGCGGCTTTCAATGGGTCGTTGGGAGCAGATTGGTCAGCGGCGGCTCCTGGCCGGTTGCTGTCTCACGCAATTGGCATACGCAGCTTGAACCTCGCAAGGCTGCGATCGGCAGAAGTCGACCCTCTGCCGCCATTTAGACCGACACCAGGCTAATGGCCGCTTCGGAGGTCCAACGGCCATGCGCGCGGCTGCGACGGCACGGTGAGGCGAAGCAGTCGCCGAAACGACTAGGACCTCCAAACGTCGAGCGTGACGTTCTGCCAGTCTGCGTTCGACGCGTTAGAGCGTCAACGGGTCTGGTTTTGTCGGTCGGTAAAAGTTGTACCTGTGGACTCCGCCTCGCCGATCTCGTCCCGTCGAGTGTAAAAGAAATGACGAACGTTCGCAGACGTTGGCGGTCTCTCCGCTCGCTTTGTGGTGGAGGAACGGGGTCGACCGGCGATTTCCTTCTAAGCAAACCGATTCAGCGTCGCCAGCGATTCCAGCATCGGACGGTCGCGGGGAATGGGCGGCGCAACCGTGGATTACAAATCTTTCCTGCTGGAATCCGCTCAGAAAGAGCGGCGCCCACGGCGGCCCGGACTCGGCGTATCAGCTGTTCTACGGCTAGGTTGGCTTCACAGTCTGAGCGCGGGTGCCACTGGAATTCCCAGGCTAGGCTGATTAGCCGTGCTGGCCGCCCGCAGCGGGATCGTGCGAACCCGGGAGAGACGCGGCAAATTCGACGACCTTCCTGCGCCACCGTTTTCCATACGCCAGAGCCACGCTGACGTTTGCGCCCGTCGGTGACACGAGCCTGCGCGTGAGCAGGCGGCCGCTCACAGTAAAGTGCATGGCATCAAACAGGGTCCGCGCGTGCTTGTTCACCAAAAGTGGGTTGAACCACGAAAAGGTGCCGCCGGACTCACGGATGTACATGTCTCCTTGCATGTCGATCACCCAAATTCCGGCGCGGTCGCTCGCGCGACGAATCAAGGCCACGCTGGCGGCGCGGTCACGATCAACGTGCATCCCCTCGGAAGTCCGTTGGGTCGATTTGATGTCACACAGTTGGCTAAACATATTCGGTTCTCCGGATCGCGCTATGTCGCTGGCTGTGGCGCGGCGTGGCTGGGAAGAAATTCAAGATTTACAATCGGCGCCGGATTTCTCGAGGGGCCGCCCCACCGCTGCGCAAACCCTATGCAACCCTGCGGCGTAGCGCCCTGGGACGGCGTTTCATACCTGATGCTCGTTGACGTTATAACCCACTCCAATCCCCATTTTGTAGGCCTGCTCAAGCGCGTTAGCAATATCCGCGACCCGCAACAACCTGATATCCACCAGCTTCTGTCCGGTCTGCTCGAATGAATTGATTTCGAGGTGTTCGCCGGCTATCGCGACCAACGCTGCCCAGTAAGCCTCTTTCCTCATTTTCTCGACCATGATGGCTCTCCTGCTTTTGGCATTAACGCAAATACGTGCGGAGAATGTCCTTCGCCACAGCACGCACCCAATCATGATCCGCGCGACACGTCAGCTTGGACCGCTTCGTGTTCGGGTGTTAAGCCTGAGTGACGGTGTGACCCATCAAAAGGCCAAGATCGTAAGCCCGCTCAAGAGCCTTCGCGACACTGGAAATCCGGACGAGCCGGATGTCGGTTGTGGCTTTTCCCGACTCCGCGAAGGAGCGGATTGCGAGTTCCTCGCTGGCGATGGTGACCAGCGAATCCCAGTCGCCTTCCTTCCGCAGTGTTTCAATCATCTTTGCCTCCGGCCTCTAGCCTGATACCTTACCGTTTGTAATTTTATTGATTCAACGGGCAGACAAGCGCGACCGTCCGTCACACCTGGAGCCAGCATTCGCTTAATACGGTGGATAACTCAACTACATTGGGTGACACAGCAACCTTATTAATTTCGTCGGAAATCAGTCGAGATGTAGAAGCTCGTCGTGATTTCTCTTCGTAATGCGCGGAGCCCGTTGCGGGTCTGTCGGGAAAAGCAAGACGAACGGAGACCCTTGTTCAAGCGCATCATCATTGCCGAGTCGGGCGCGGGCGCGAACCGCCGGATATCTCTCGTCCCGCCGATACGGCCGTACCGGGGCGGATTCCGTAATCGGACCCGCTTCGGCCGCGAAGGTCCGTTGGCAAGCCGAAGCAGCCGTTCGAGCGTCCGCGCGCGTGCTCCGGCGAGTGTCGGAAACTGGTTGCTTTTCCGACATTTTCACCTCGTCATCCGCGAATACCATGTTCACTGGCAGTGAGCGCCATTCCATAGAAACCATCGAAGACGACGAAGGCAACTGTCGGCACGATTCTCCCCTAATAATTTATGTCCTGAAAACGTATTTCATACGTCCTTTGAGCCATCGGCACATGACGTATAAATACGGTGAGGAAGAAACACGGGCGATGTCACGCGGGTGCAGAATGCGTCCAGCGCGACACGACTTCGCGACCTTCGTTTCGATCCAATTCAACATTTCATTTCATCAGGAGTACATATTCATCTTTTTCTCATCATCAACGCGGCGACAGTTGTTCGGCGCGCTAAGCGCATGTGCATTCTGTTTGGTCCTGCTTACCGCGCCCGGGTTTGCGCCATCCACTTTCGCTGCCGATAACCCGGCCGTCTCCACAACGACTGAACCATTGATCGGCCCTGCGAAGGTTGCTATCGCGCAGCGCGTCGGCGTCGATGAGAGCATTCGTCCGTTCAGGGTTCACGTGCCACAGGCGCAGCTTGACGACCTGCGCCGACGCATCGCAGCCACGCGTTGGCCCGACAAGGAAACCGTCAACGATGATTGGCAAGGTATCCAGGTGTCGCGCGTGCAGGAACTCGTCCGGTATTGGGATACCCAATACGACTGGCGCAAAGCCGAGGCGCAGCTCAATGCGCTACCGCAGTTTGTTACGACGATCGATGGAGTGGATATCCAGTTCATCCATGTTCGCTGCACAATCCCAATGCCTTGCCCGTCATTCTGACTCACGGCTGGCCAGGTTCGATCTTCGAGTTCATCAAGACAATTGGCCCGCTGACCGACCCAACTGCCTATGGCGGCCGCGCGGAGGACGCGTTCGATGTCGTCATTCCGTCGATTCCCGGTTATGGCTTCTCCGGCAAGCCAAAGGACCTCGGCTGGGGTCCGGACAGGACGGCGCGCGCATGGGATGTCCTGATGAAGCGGCTCGGCTACACCCACTACGTGTCCCAAGGCGGCGACCACGGCTCGGTCATTTCCGACGCGCTCGCGCGTCAGGCACCAAATGGCCTGCTGGCCATCCATCTCAATATGCCTGCCACCGTACCAGGCGATCTCATGAAATCGATCCTCGGTGGTGACCCGGCGCCCTCCGATCTGTCGGCTCCCGAGCGCAATGCCTACCAGTCGCTGAGTTCCTTCTTCGGCCGCAATGCCGCCTACGGCGCAATGATGGTCACGCGTCCGCAGACCATTGGCTATTCGCTGTCGGATTCTCCTGCGGGCCTGGCCGCCTGGACCTACGAAAAGATTGCGCAGTGGAGCGACAGTGAAGGCGTGCCCGAGCGGGTAGTGTCCAGGGACGACATCCTGAACGACATCACGCTCTACTGGCTCACGAACACGGGCGCATCGTCTTCGCGCTTCTATTGGGAAAACAACAACAACTTCAGCGCCGACGCGCAGAAGACGCGCGAAATCAAGGTACCGGTGGCGATCAGCGTATTTCCACATGAGATTTACCGTGCGCCGGAAAGCTGGAGCAAGCAGGCGTATCCGTCGCTGTACTACTACCATGAGGTCGGCAAAGGCGGGCATTTCGCGGCCTGGGAACAGCCGCAACGCTTTGCCGAGGAACTCCGTGCGGCATTCAAGTCCGTACGACAGCCACTTTGAGGAGATTGTCGCCAAGTCTCGCGGCTGGGTGGCGTCTTCGGCCTGACAGTCGGGCCAATTATGTCTCTTTTGCGTTTGTTGCAACGCTGCTCGGACGGTGCGTCCCTTGAGTCTTCCGGCTTGACGGGGGGCCCCCGAGCGGGCGGCTGCGGTCATCGCAAAGAGCGGCTGGCTACGTAACATTGGACAGACACGATACGAGCAAACCAAAGCACGGATCAGCACTCCACCTGCGAAGAACAGCCGACGGAAGTGACGGCCTCAGGGCGCGCCCGTCACCGTGCGTGCGTTGCGACGAAATGCTTGCGGCGGTTGCCCGAATACACGCAGAAATACCTCCCGCATTCTCCTTGGATCGGAGAACCCGGTCGCACTGGCGATCTGATCGATCGTGTGTCGGCTTTCCTCCAGCATCAAGCGCGCAGTTTCAATACGCAGTCGCTCGACGGCCTTTGCAGGAGTCTGTCCTGTCTCCGCACGAAAGGCACGGCTAAATTGACGCGGACTCAAACGCGCGACCTCCGCCAAATTCTCAACCGAAAGTGGTTCGTTGAGATTCTTTTTCGCATACGTCAACGCGGATTGAATGCGATCGGACTTCGGCTCTAGTTCTAGCAGCGCTGAGTGCTGCGACTGTCCGCCTGTACGCCAATGATAGACAACAAGGTTTCGCGCGACCGACCGCGCGACCTTGGCGCCAAGGTCCCTCTCCACCAGCGCGAGTGCGAGATCGATGCCCGCGGTCATGCCAGCCGAGGTCCAGATCGGCCCGTCCGCAATGAAAATCCGATCCTCGTCCACCGTGACAGATGGAAAGCGGGTGCGTAGATCGTGCGCGTAGTACCAGTGCGTGGTGGCGCGGCGGCCATCGAGCAACCCAGCCTCCGCGAGCACAAACGCGCCCGTGCACATCGAGGCGGTGCGCCGCGCGGTCTCGGCGCTGCGACGCACGTACGCGAGCACACCTGGCGGCGGTACGACGGTGACAGGGTTGCTTCCGGCGAAGATCACCGTGTCGAATACGCGATCGTCGATCGCCTCGGTCAAGACCGTCAAGCCGCTCGAAGCGCGCACCAGGCCGCCTGCTTCGGAAACGTTGAGCGTTTGATAGAACGGCTCACCGACCGCCACGTTTGCGAACTCGAACACGGATTGCGCAACGAGCGCCATGGAATAGAAGCCGTCGAACACCACAAACGCAACTGTCGGCATGGCGGCCTCCTAAACGAGCACGTCCTGAAAACGTAGTTTATACGTCCTTTGAGCCATCAACAATTGACCGTATAAATATCGGTAAGGAGCACGGATTGCGTTACGCGGACGCGCTGTGCGCACACCGCGTCCGTAGCGACACGATCTCGCTGGCCTTCCATTTGATCAGACTTATATCTTCCATTTAATTAGGCATACGTAAATATGTTTTCCATTTCATCCCTGCGTCGACTCGCGTTCGGCTCGTTGACGGCGCGCGTGTTTAGCCTGAGCTTTCTCACTGCGGCCGCTTTTGCGCCACCCGTCCTTGCTGCTGAAGATTTGCCCACACCCGCATCGACTGGCGATACGGCGATTCGCCCGTTCCACGCCCAATTTTCCGATGCCCAGCTCGCCGATCTGCGCAAACGCATCGCGGCGACCCGCTGGCCGGACAAGGAGACGGTTGACGACCGATCTCAAGGCGCGCAACTCGCCAGGCTGAAGGACCTCGTGAACTACTGGGACACGGGCTACGACTGGCGCAAGGCCGAGGCGAGGCTCAATGCACTACCGCAATATGTCACCACAATCGATGGAGTCGATATTCACTTCATCTGGGTACGCTCACGCAATCCGAACGCGCTGCCGATGATCATGACCCATGGCTGGCCCGGCTCGGTATTCGAGGAACTGAAAGTCATCGGGCCTCTCACCGATCCAGTCGCCTATGGCGGGCGTGCGGACGATTCCTTCGACCTGGTCCTGCCTTCGATGCCCGGATACGGGTTCTCAGGCAAACCCAAGGGCACTGGGTGGACCCCTGACCATATCGCCCGCGCCTGGGAGGAACTGATGCGCCGCCTCGGCTACCAGCACTATGTCGCGCAGGGCGGCGACTGGGGTTCCGTGATCGCCGACAAAATGGCCGCCCAGAAACCACCCGGACTGCTCGGCATTCACGTCAACATGCCGGCGACGGTACCGCCGGAGGTTGCGAAATCGCTGAAAGCGGGCGCCCCACCGCCAGCCGGCCTCTCCGATAAGGAGAAAGCCGCATACAAGTCACTTGACAACCTCTATACGCGCGGCGGCGGTTACGCAGCGATGATGGTCACGCGTCCGCAGACGGTGGGTTACGCGCTCGCGGATTCCCCGGTCGGCCAGGCAGCGTGGATGTACGACAAATTTGCGGACTGGACCTACAGCGGCGGCGATCCCGAACGCTCGCTGACCAAGGACGAGATGCTCGACGACATCACGCTGTACTGGCTGACCAACACGTCTACGTCCGCGGCGCAGCTCTACTGGGAAAACAATGCGAACAACTTCAACGCCGTCGATATCTCAATCCCTGCGGCGGTGACGGTCTTCCCCGGCGAGATCTATCAGGCGCCTCGTAGCTGGACCGAACGCAGCTACCACAAGCTCATCTACTTCAACGAAGTGAACAAGGGTGGCCACTTCGCGGCCTGGGAACAGCCTCAGCTTTTCTCGGAAGAACTCAGGGCGTCTTTCAAGTCCTTGCGTTGAATGACGCGAATCAATTCACGCATGAAAACCATTTATCTCAAGAGCAATCGATGAAGACGACTGGCAACACCATTTTCATTACCGGCGGCGGCTCTGGCATTGGTCGCGGTCTCGCCGAAGCATTCCATCGACTCGGCAATCAGGTCATCATTTCCGGACGGCGCCGCGCGAATCTCGACGAGACGATCGCTGCCAACCCCGGCATGCAGGCGATCGAGCTCGACATCACCGACCCGGAGAACATCATTTCGGTTGCGGAGGAACTCGTCGCCGGATGGCCATCGCTGAACGTGCTGATCAACAATGCAGGTGTGATGCATATCGACAATCTTGACGCACCGGTTGACGAAACGCTGCTGACGTCGACGCTGAGCACCAATCTGATGGGCCCAATACGGATGACGGGCGCGCTTGTCGAACACCTGAAGCAGCAGGACGATGCGACGATCATCAATGTCTCGTCGGTGCTAGCTTTCGTGCCGATGGCAATGGCCAGTGTCTATTCGTCGACCAAGGCGGCCATTCATTCCTACACGCAATCGCTGCGTTATAGGCTGAAAGATACATCGGTACGCGTGGTCGAAATCGCGCCACCCTGGGTTCGGACCGACTTGCTGAACAGCAAGGATGAACCGCGAGCCATGCCGCTTGCCCCCTATGTCGAGCAGACAATGCGCGAACTCAGCACTGACGCAATCGAGGCGCTGGTGGAGATCGCTCGACCGATGCGCAACAACGTCGGTCCGAATGAATCGGCGTTCGTAACGCAGTTCAACGACAAGTTCAAAAACTGAATTCGAGAACCTTGATCATGAAGAGGAGAGTACAGGTGTCGAATGAGATGAATATCCGTCGCCGACGCTTTCTCAGGACGGCCGCCGTCAGCGTCGGCGCGATGGAACTGTCCTTGAGCGGGTTGGCGCACGCGCAGTCCGCGGGTGCAGACGCAAACCCACATGCAAACGCCGCAACGTCGAACGCATCGTTTGCCGAGGTCAAGCAGATCGATGCCGGCGTCCTGAACGTCGGATATGCGGAAGTCGGCCTAGGCAACGGGCCAGTCGTAATCTTGCTCCATGGCTGGCCTTATGACATCCAAAGCTTCGCCAACGTCGCGCCTCGGCTCGCGTCAGCGGGCTATCGGGTGATCGCTCCGTAACTGCGCGGCTATGGCACGACGCGTTTTCTTTCCGGCGATACGGTCCGCAATGGGCAGCAGTCGGTGCTCGCCGTCGACGTCATTACGCTGATGGACGCGCTGAAAATCCAGCAGGCCGTCCTCGGCGGCTTCGACTGGGGCGGGCGCACTGCCAATGTCGTCGCCGCGCTATGGCCTGAGCGTTGCAAGGCATTGGTCTCGGTGAGCGGCTATCTGATCGGCAGCCAGGCGGGCAACAAGGCGCCCCTTGCCGCCGAAGGCGGAGCTCGCATGGTGGTATCAGTTCTACTTTGCGACGGAGCGGGGCAGGCAAGGCTATGAAGCCAATCGGCATGACTTCGCGAAGCTCATCTGGAGACTCGCTTCACCGAAATGGAACTTCGACGATGGCACTTTCGAGCGATCCGCAAGTGCCTTCGAAAATCCGGATCATGTTGCGATCGTGATCGATAACTACCGCTGGCGATTGAGTCTCTCACGCGGGGAGCCGCAATTCGACGCCCTGGAAAAGCGTCTTGCGGCCGCACCGGTCATCACCGTGCCGACGATCACCCTCGAAGGCGACGCGAACGGCGCACCCCATCCGGATCCGGCGGCGTATGCAAAGAAGTTCGACGGCAAATACGCGCACCGCACCATTGCAGGTGGACTCGGGCACAACCTGCCGCAGGAAGCCCCCAAAGCCTTTGCGGACGCAGTGATCGAGGTTGCCAGTTACTAAGCGCTCACGTCTCATACCTTCAAGACAAGAACCTTTGCGGCTTCGCGACCGACAGCACTAGCGTCCGGCACTGGCTTTGAACGCGGGACCGTTTGCGGTGCATGCGCGCTGCAAACAGGTACGTTGAAGCTTTGCCCGATCGAGCGGCACGATCGGTGACGGTCCAGGCTCTGTGCAGAACGGACGTCTGAGTGTCCAACTGGGCCGGTTGGCGAATGACCGGAGATGGCCGGTTGCACCCGCTGAGCCATGACGCCGCAAAGCTGCCGCTGGTGCCGGACGAAAGGTTTCCACCGGCGGCTTACGGACAAGCGCGCCGAACGCGTACAGTCGGCCATGAAGCGCCATTGGGCGGGGCAGTTATTGGGACATTCAAACGGCTGTTCCGTCATCGCTACCGGCCGCCCGCATGCCGAAAATGCGCGTCGCATCCTGATTGCAGCACCTCTTCCAGAAACGCCATGCCGAAGCTCCGTCACAACCGACGACATGCGCAGCCGACGCGTTCGTTTCCGGGACGCTCAATTCACCCAGTCTGTCAATTCGAATGGAACCGAGCAGTTCGCGGTCTCGACGATCAAATCGCGGCCCGGTCGGAGCGGCCTGTCAAACGCTGCAAGTACGCTGTTGCCGCAGACATCTTCAAGGTCCGACGAAACGCGGATGGAATACCGCCCTGCCGCCCAGGGAGCCGCTGGCGTAAAGCTCCATCGCCTTTCGCCCCGATCGATCGAGATTCGCCCCGGTATCGGCAGTTCGCCGTCCCCTACAACCGTGATCGCATGCCAGAGCAACGCCCAATCCAGCGGTCTGGGAAACAGGATCGACAGAGGTTGTCGACTCTTCGTCGCGGGGGGCAGGACCTTCCAGTGCAGGACCGCAATGGGCTGGCGGACAACCTTCCCGACAACAAACGGCTTGTGGAAGTTCTGGCGTAACGGACGACCGGAGGAGTCGACCATCTCCGAACCGATGGCCAGCACGTATCGTTGCCCCAGCTTCAGCGGTGGGCCCAGTTCGCGATTAGGACCTGCCCAGCGCTTCAATCTGCCGGGATCCAGGAGGACCGTCAAGTACCGCATGCTCCTGTCCCAGAGTTCGAGCGGAGACCGATAGAGCACGTCGGGTGCAGGCCGTCCATCGGGGCCGATCAGGCTGATCTGTTCCTCGCCCCGGCCGCGCTGCATCGCCTTGGAAAAGCACACGTAAAATCGAAGCAGGTTTTCCGGCAGCACATCGGCGGACGGAAAAACATCCGTCACGGAAGTTGGCTCGGCACCGGTCGGGTTCGGAAGTGAGAATTCGAGCGTCAGCACGTCCGGGTGCCCGGCCCAGCCAAGCGGCCGGGGATCAAAGCTCGCGCGATAGCGAACGCCCGGTTCGAACGCAAAACGCGGAATGAATCGAACCCCGGCTTCCAGTATTTGATAGCGGCCAAGCACATCCGGAAGTTCGTCGCAGCCCGGCATGTCTGATTCGATGACGCCCACCCGGAGCACGGACTGTAGCAGGTGTCCCGTCCGCTGGCGCTCGCCGAGGAACTCGACAAGATCGGGGTCCAGGTTGTGCACGCCGACGCACGTTGTCCCGATCTGCTGCGTATCGTCATCGACCCGCAACGTTGGTTCGAGCGCCACCTGAATCCTCACGGAGAGTCCCTTCGCAATGCCCCCTGCACGGCCGACGGACAAGCGGCTATGCGTGGTCGATCTCGTTTCGATGGTCCCGGTAGTGGAACGGATCCGGGCCATTCGGCCAGTTCATTTCCGCCATGCCCAATCTGCGATCGAAGAAGTACGGGACCATCAGCGTGCCGATGTCCAATCGATACGATGTTTTCGGATGCCGCGAGATTACGACCGCCCATCGCGGATCGAGAATTGCAATATGTTCCGCCCGGATCGGTAGATCGCGCTGAGTACGCCCAAGGCCGCCTGGCCCAAAATCGATTGGCCCGCCGGTCGGCTCCGGCTTCGCGGTTGCCAGCTCCGCAGCTTCAATACGTGATGCGCTGCGTACGTCGATGGTGACCAGCAAGTAGTCCTTGTGATCGAATGGGTCGGTATAGATGAGCATATCCAGCGGGTTGGCCCCATAGCCCAGCTCGCCGATCGTGTCTCCACGCACGTGTGCACCATCTTTCAAATCGTCCAGATGAAAGCGAACGAGCGGCGTACAACCGTACACGGCAAAAAGATAGGGCTTTCCCTTCATCTCCCGGATCAGTTGCCTAATGATCGGAGCGCGCGTTTCGAACTCCCCGTGCGTCGGGTGCCAGATCTCAACGGTGCTCGTCGCCACGCGGGATTTGAACGGGTACGGTATGCGATACAGCGTCGATGCGAATCGTTGATTCGAGATCCCGGTCACGAAAATCTCGCCGTTGTAGTACTTGACGTCCGTGATCGCATAGATCTGCTGGGACTCGAACTCCAGCATCGCTGTCTGGTCAGGCTCGTTCGGAATCGCGATTTTCGAGTGCGCAACACCATCGAGTTCAAGCAGCTCTAGATTGCCGTGATTGACTTTCACGATTGCAGGAATGGCATCGGGTCCACGGCCGCGCTCGACCGACATGAAGATCTGACGGGACGGCTGATGGATCGCCATGTCGTTGATGACAATATTGCTCACCGTCGTGCCGAAGAGCGCGGCCAGTTTCTGATCGACCCCAACCACCAGATCGCGGCCTTCGAAATTCTGAAAATTGCCCACCTCCACGTCGGCTTGCGAGGTCAGATCGGATGCCTTGAGCACGAACGCATGGACCGCGGCACCCTTGATATCCCCGACAAAGAGCACGTTGCCTGGTCCGAACTCAAGGACTCCAGCAGATTGCATGGGACCGGCTGGCCGTGACGAAGCGGATGCGCCCGCTTCGGCCGCCGGCTTCTCGTACCCGGCCAGCGCCGGGCCGGACAAGGCCAGCATGAGTGCCGAGGTCGAGCCAGCCCGAAGGAACTCCCGCCTCGAGTGGCCATCGGTTGCCAACGCAGCTTTCGTCGAATGGTCCATTGCGATCCCTCACTATGGCGCTAACGTCCGGTTCTAAATCCCTTCGAATCCACCCCCGGTAGCCGCAAATCCGCCGCTAATCTCGAGCGAGTCGATCGCACCGTGCAATTCCAGTGGATTGACGCCTTCGCCATGGGTGATCAGGCCGCCGGCAATCGTGATTTTTCGTGCCGAGCCACCTGGCTTGATGCTGAGCGCAATCGCCGCAAGCCGGAGAACCACGCCTTTGACGAGCGAATCGCCCACGCCGCCCCAAGTTTCGATGCCTCGGCGGACCGTGATATCGCCAACGGGCTGGCTGATCTGGATACCTACTGCACCGTCGGCATGCGTGACGACACGCTGGAAGTCTGCCGACCGCACGGTGCCTGTGTAGACATTGAAGCCACGCGATCCCTGGCCGAAAGTCTCGATCAACGCATTGACCTCGAGCCTGTCCAGAGTGCCGAAGTTGACGAAGCCGATGCCGCTAGGTCCGTAGGACGTAACCTTCCCTTCGGCAATCCACCGGTCGACGGCTCCCCAGTTATCGAGCACCATGTCGTTCGGACCGTATGTTGTGACCGGTCCTTCATTGTGCACAGTGGCAACGAAAGCGCCCGACACGACAAACACGCCGCCGGTGATGCGATTCGGCGTACCTGGTGCGATTCCGCCGTCGCTGTAGACGGCACCGGTTTCCAGACGGTGGGCAATGACACGCCCCCCCTTCTCTCCCGCACCGCTGACGAAAATGCCGCTTCCGCGAACCGGCGCGCCGGCTCGGCCAGCCGACAGCCCGGTAAGGTCGGCTGTGATGGTCACGGCGCGGTCTTCATGCTGATTCCAGAGCGTGAAGGCGCCGGGGATGACTTCGACGCCATATCCCTTCGGCCGCTCTTCGAGGCCGCGCGCATCCGCAGCCTGGATGTCGATATCGTGCGCTTCCACATGGCCGCTACGCACGCGATCGCGCACCAACAGTTGTACAACGCCTTGAACGGTCAGGTCGTGCAACTCGAGTCGACCGAGCGCGTCGACACCGGTATCGTTGAAAATGGCGCGCCGGTCGGGGTCGGCGAAAAGCCGCAAGCCCTGAACCCGGTTGTCGACCGACAGTTCCAGCCCATCGCTACCAGGCGCGAAGCGCAGGGCGGCTTCTGTGTCGATGCCGGTCAATGCCTGACCGGGTGCCAGGCGCAGGCTCGGAACGTTGGCAATCGGGGCGGAAACGACTAGTTGCAAAGCATGGCCGCCCTCGACTGCCGCCTGCAATTCGGCGACCGTGGCGACGTTACGCGTTTCGATGTTCACGATGGATTGTCCCTCCGTCATCTGGTGCAGTGCGCACTCCGCTCAGACGAGCGACTCGGCCTCTTTCGCGGAGACCGGCTTGCCGAGTTTGCCGAACTCATGCAGATCGCCGCCGACCTCGATCCGGATGGACTGATCGATGCCGCCCACGCTCACGGGCGAGAATCCGCTTGCGGATATAAGTCTTGCGACAACCTCGCCGGCCTGCTTGTCATCCGCCGCAAAGAACAGTACGGCACGCTCCGGGGACCGGTTCGCGGCGGCCGCGAGAGATTCAGCACCCAGCGTACCGAACGCCTTGACGAGTCGCGCGCGATTCGGGATGAGCTCCGAAATGAGTTGTCCAGATGATTGCTTCGCCTGGATCGTCTTCCTGAAACCGCCTTTTCCGTCGGGGGCGATCGGGTTCGAGGGGTCGACGATGATCTTTCCGGCCAGCGCATCGCGATGCGTGGCCAGAAATTGCTTGATCGCGTCGAAATAGATCGCAAGGATGATGACATCCGCCTTCGCAATCGCATCCTCGACCGTCATGGCTTTGGCATGGCCGCCGAACTCGCGGGCCACTTCCTCTGCCTCATCCGGCGTCTTTGCCGCGACGATGATCCTCTCGCCGCCGGTTACCAGATTCTTCGCAAGCCGGGAGCCTATGTTTCCAAGGCCGATGATCGCGGTGTTCATGACAGTTGATCTCCTTTCTGAGCGGAAGATGCAATCAGCGACGCGCTGCACGCAGATCGATCTCGTGAATGACCGTGCGATACTCGACGAGGTCGTCGATTGCGGATACGCCGTTCAGCCGGCCGAGACCGCTCTGCTTGTAGCCGCCTTCTTCCGTCTCGTCGTAGACGACCGCCCAGTTGTTGATCCAGACGGTGCCCGCTTGCAACTGACGGGCGATGCGCAGCGGACGGTCCACATTCGTAGACCAGATCGACGCAGCGAGCCCGTACTCGGATTCGTTCGCCGCCTCGTCTTCGCTGTCGAAGGCCTGCATAACCAGGACCGGGCCGAACACCTCCTCCTGCGCGATGGGTATCGAATGATGGTTGATCTCGAGAAGTGTCGGACGGTAGAAGGCGCCCCTCGCGAGCGGCCCGTCCTTGAACGGACCGCCTCGTACGACGACCGCGGCGCCAGCCGCGATCGCGGCCTCGACCATGCCGTCCACGCGGCGGACCTTGGCCATATTGATCATCGGCCCCATGTCGCTAGACGGGTCCGCAGCCGGGCCGGCCTTGACCGCTTCAAGACGCGCGGCGAGACGCTCGCGAACGGTGTCCAGAATGGGGCGGTGAACGAGAAGCCGGCTGCCAGTCATGCAGAACTGCCCGGCGAACACGGTCAGCGCCTTCTCGATTTTGGGCAGTGCGGCGTCGAGGTCGGCGTCGTCGAACACAAGCATGGGCGTCTTGCCGCCGAGCTCGCCGCCGAAGCGTTTCATGTTCGTCGCGCAGGCTGCCATCATCGCCCGTCCGGTCTTCGAGCTGCCGGTCAGACTGATGACGGACACATCCGGGGAATCGACCAGCACCCGCGCGCCGGCGCTATGCGTTTCGGTAAAGACATTCACGACGCCCGCAGGGAGGCTCGCGACTTCGCTGAAAACCTCGCACATCCGCGTGTTCGTCTGCGCGGTGAAGCCGGGAAGCTTGCCGACGGCGGTGCAGCCCGCGGCAAGCGCCGGCGCCAGCGAGCGGATGAAGAGCACGACCGGCGAATTCCACGGCGCGATGATGCCGGCAACGCCTGCTGCCTCGCGCAGCGTCGTCGTATAGCGTCCCGGCGCGGTTTCCATGGCGCGCCCGTAATCCGCGAGGGCCAGGGCAGCGTAAAACCGCAACTTGGAAGGGACCATCGTGACTTCGAACTCGGCTTCGGCCTTAACCTTTCCGTTTTCGAGCATCAGTATCTCGACCAGATCGCCGGTCCGAGTCTCGAAGCGGTTTGCCATTTCGTTGAGGGCCTTTGCCCGCAGGCGCCGGTTCTCGCGCCAGCCGGAGTCCTGAAAGGATTTGAGCGCTACGGCGATCGCCCGTGTTGCCATCGTATCGGTCGCTTCGGTATAGGTGCCGATCGTCTCACCACTTGCCGGATCGACGCTCTCGGCGACCGCCGGGGCATCCGCCCACTCGCCTCCGATCCAATGCCGACCTCGCAACTGAGAAGCCATATCACACTCCCGACCGGTTTCCTTTCTGGTCCGTAGCAACCACTAAACCTTTCATACGCCACATTTTTCTCGATGGTAGACAACGGCACGCCTGACCGTTAACAGACAATCCGGAAATCGGATTTCCAGATATGGAAAGATCGCGCGAGCGGTCGCGTTTGTATGCTTGAGGAGGTGCCTGCGATCCATTTCCTCTCCGGGAGTCACCCAATGCTTACTCCGACCGAAGTGCTGTCCTCGATACTCGAAAAGCCAACCGATATCGACCACGTCCGTTCGCTTGTCATACCCGACGTGACCTATGTTTCGCTCAACTACGACAATCCCGACCTGAAGAGGATCATGCCGTGGGCCGGTACGTCTAGCGGCCCCGAGAGCATTGTCAGGACCTTTGTGGATGTCGGCCGATACTGGGAGATTCAATCCTTCGAGCCCGAAGCGCTGTTCGGCTCCGACGAATACGCGGCCATGTTCGGCCGATTCACGTACAGATCGACGGTCCTGTCCAAGGTCGTGACGACGCCGTTCGCGGTGTTCGCAAAGGTTGAGCAGGGCCGTTGCACGTACCTCCAGTTCATGGAAGACACATTCGCGACGGGCGCGTCGTTCCGAAGCGGAGGAAGCTGGACGTTTCAAAGCAATCCGAACGGCGAGCGGGTCGTGATCTGAGCGGCCGGCTCCACCCCATCACCGCGGGCGGTGTGCCGCCTTGCTGCCGGCTCGTTGCGGCGGTAACCTGAGCCAGGCGTTGCCGCATATCGCCGCCAGGCGACGGTCGAACGGAGCGAAACGGTGATGAAGGACCTGAATTCCTTGCTGATATTCGCGAAAGTTGTCGAGGCGAGCAGTTTTTCGGAGGCAGCAAAGCGGCTCAAGATGCCGATTTCCTCGGTGAGCCGCCGTATCGCCGAGCTCGAAAATCAACTTGACGTCCGCCTGCTCGAGCGATCGACACACCACCTGAGGCTCACGGACTTTGGCGCCGAAGTCTTCGAACTCGCAAGGCATGCCACGGAGCTGAGCGAAGCCGTCGACAATGTCATCTCAAACCGCCTCCCGGACGTGTGTGGCACCGTGCGGCTCTGTGCGCCGCCGAGCATTTCCGACTCGCTGATCGTGCCTGTCGTCGGCGCCTTTCAGCAGGCTTACCCGAACGTACAGGTCAAGGCATTCATTACTGAACGCATAGTCGACCAGATAGCCGAAGACGTCGATATCGCGTTCAAGGTCGGAACCTTCAAAGATGCAACGCTCGCCGCGCGCACGCTGCTGACTAACCGGCATCAGGTGGTCGCCAGTCCGAAGTACCTCGCCAGATGCGCCCCTCCCGAATCGCCGAGGGACCTCCCGGGGCACCGGCTTTTCGCGTTCTCCTTCTGGAAGCCGGACTATAGCTGGAGTTTTGTTCACGTCAACGGCCGGGATACCGAAACGGTTTGCTTCCAGCCGGTGATCGCGATGAACGATTACACGGGCCTGATCGTGGCGCTGCTCGACGGTTGCGGCATCGGGGAGCTGCCCCCTATCGTTCAACCGGAACTCGTGCGCAGCGGGCTGCTCGTCGAGGTCATGCCGGATTGGCATCTGCCGGTGTTCGACCTGACCATTGCGAACCTGCGCAACCGCTATCTGCCCCGGCAGGTCCGCATCTTCAGGGACTTCGCTTCGCAGATGGTGCCCGGTCTTTTCGGATCATTACCAGCTTGAAAGGCGAAAGCAAAGTTCTGCAATCCGAATCGTCGTCTCGTCTGACCAATCGAACGGGGTATCCTGATGCGCCATACCGATGCACTGCCCCGATACCTGGGTGTTCTCCTGGCTCTCAACGTGACCTTCCTGCTCGTGTCGGATTTCACGGGTTCGAGAATCATTGCAATCTTCGGCGTGGGCGTTTCCGTCACGGTCTTTTACTTCCCGTTCACGTACCTGATCGGCGACGTCCTTACTGAAGTCTACGGCTACGCACGAGCACGGTCCGTCATCTGGATTTCGATGTTCTGCTCGGTCGCCGGATCCGGACTTGCCAAAGCGCAACTGCTTGTGCCGGCGGCGAGCTTCTTTACCTACGATTCAGCGTTCCAGCATATCTTTTCACCCGGCGTAAAAGTATCGATCGCCGGATTGGCGGCCTTCTTCGCCGGCGACATATGCAACTCGTACGTGCTGGCGAAAATGAAAATCTGGGATCAAGGCAAGCGCCTTTGGGCGCGATTCGTTTTCTCGACCATTGTTGGCGAAGGTGTCAATACAGTGCTGTTCTACGGAATCGCGTTGCACGGTGTTTTACCCGGCGATCTTTTGCTTCGGGGTATTGGCATAGGGTGGGCAATCAAGGTGCTTGTTGAAATCGCCATGCTGCCTGTCTCGTACAGAGTCGTTCACGTGCTGAAACAGGCGGAAAACCTCGATCATTATGACTACGGCACCAACTTCAACCCATTCATCCTACGTTAGCTCGTCGAAGTTCCTGCGCTTCACTCCGGAAGGTCTGGAAACAACGCCGGCGCCATTTGGATGGCGAATTCCTTGAACAGCCTGCACGGCTTGGAGATGTGGCGGTTGCCGAGATAGACGAGCGAGAGATCGTATGTCTGGAGGTGCCAATGGGGCATCGCCTCGACAAGCATGCCTTCGCGGATGAGATCGGGGCGAACCACGGGGGGCAGTTCGCCAATGCCGGAGCCGGCCAACAGCATGGACGCAAGGCCGGCGAAATCGCTCATCGCGAAAAACGGCTGAAACGTGAGCGTCTGCTTTTCCCGGCCGTTCTCGTGAACGAAGCACCAGGTGGAATCCGGCTTCCAGTGCGAAAACGCAAGAAGCCGGTGCTCGAGCAGATCCTGTGGCTTTCGGAGCGCCCCGCAGCGCTTGAGGTAGGCAGGGGTGGCCACGAGCCGGTGCCGGTAAGCCAGCAGGCGCCTCGCAACCAGCGACGAGTCGCGCAATGTGCCCACGCGGAACACCAGGTCGACGCCGTCCGCGATGTGCTCGACGTAGCGTTCGGTGACGAGAATCTGGAAACGTACATTCGGATAAGTCTTCTGGAATTCGATGGCTAGCGGCGTCAGCAGGCTATCGGAGATGCTCGGCGGTGCCGAGAGGCGCAAGACTCCAGACATGTCGGAGAGGTGGTTGGAGACGACGCATTCGACGGCCTCACCCAGTTCGACGCTTCGCACGGCGGGCTCGTACACCTCCTTGCCGAGGTTGGTGAGGGCGAGATTACGCGTGGAACGTTCGAGGAGGCGAACGCCCAGCGCCTGTTCGAACTCCGCGATGCGTCGGCTGACCGTGGAGACCGGCATGCCGAGCCGGCGTGCAGCCCCGGAAAGACTGCCCGATTCGACTACCTTTGCGAATATCACCAGCGCGTTAAGGTCCGCCATCGCTTTTCCATCAGTGGAAAGACCATTGTGCGCTGCTTCCCGGCGACGTCGCAAGGAGGCGTGTCAACCGGCGACCTGAAGGCGCTGGCGCTGCGCCATGGCGCGCCGAACTTCCCGGAAATGGAAAACGATTTTTCGGTTTGCCCGCTACCGGAAAATCGTGGCTGTTCTACCGTTTTGACATGTGGTGAACGAGTTCGGGTCCAACCCGGTTTTGAAGGAGCGTGTCATGAAGGGGAAGATCGTTCTGGAGGAACACCTGAGCACTACGCTGAACAACAGCCTTTGGGACGCGGGCTCGGAAGCTGCCCGAAACGGTAAAGCCTATATGGACGACGTCGAGTCGCGATTGCTCGACGTCGACCGGCGTCTGGAGGAAATGGACCGCAATGCGATCGAAATTGCGATCATCTCCCTCACGTCTCCGGGAGCGCAATCGATCATCGACCCTCGCGAGGCTGTCGAGTTCGCGCGCAAGACCAACGATGAAATCAACGAAAATTTCACGGCACGCGACCCGAGACGCCTTCGCGCGTTTGCCACTGTCGCGCTACACTCGCCGGGAGATGCGGCCGACGAGCTCGAACGGGCGGTAATAGAGCTCGGCATGCTTGGCGCACTGATCAACGGCTATACGAACGTCGGCAGCGCGGATTCGGCGCAATACCTGGATGAAGCGCCAGTATGGGAATTCTGGGACCGCGTCGCGCAGCTCGAAGTCCCGGTCTATCTGCATCCGCGCGAAGCGCTGCCGAGCCAGCAGCGCATATACGAAGGCTATGCATCACTGGTCGGATCCGCATGGGGATTTGCCCACGAAACGGCGACGCACGCAATCAGGCTGATGCTGAGCGGACTATTCGACCGCTATCCAAACCTCTCGATCATACTCGTGCATCTCGGCGAAGGATTGCCTCTCATGCTGCCTCGCCTCGAGCACCGATTGAGGATGCAGCACGAAGGCGTCGGGCTGGGTGCGGCCAAACGGACGGTTGGCGAATATCTGAGCCACAACTTCTACATCACTACCAGCGGTCATTTCCATACTGCAGGGCTGCACTCTGCTATCGCGGAATTCAGCACGGACCGGGTGATGTTCTCTGTCGACTACCCGTACGAGAGCATGGCGATGGCAAGCGAGTGGTTCGACAACGCGACGATTGCCGAGAACGACCGGGAAAGGATCGGTCGCGGGAATGCCTTACGCCTGTTCAAGCTATAAGCTGCCATCGTTGCCGTCCGCCGCCGGCCGTCGACCGATTGAGCTGGAGCCCGGATATTGTGAGACGTGAATGACCCACCTTCGACGACTCGCTCTTACATGTTTGTTGATGCTCTTCCTCTTCGCAAACGCCGTACCACGGCACGCGGGGGCGGCCGCTGGCGCGCTCGCAACCTTCGAGACGTCGCGATGGATAGAAGGATGGAATGCACACGACGCGCGCGCTCTTGGCGAACTGCTGACTGAGGATGTCGACTTCGTTTTGGTAAACGGAACTCTGGTACACGGACGCCAGGACTTCGCGCGCCTCGATGCTCAACAGTTTGCCGGCCGATATCGGAACAGCGTGTTTCGGAACGACGGCACGACCGACGAAAGCTTTATCCGCCCAGACGTCGCGGTCGTTCACTGGCGATGGTCGATCAGCGGCGTAAGCAATGGGGATGGCAGTCCGGCGCGGACCTACCACGGCATCTTTACGTGGGTGCTCGTCAAGAACGGCGGCATCTGGGCAATCAGGGTCGCACAGAACACGATCACCAGCTAAACCACAGGAGGCCTGAATCATGAAGAACCGCGATCACATTGCCTGCAAGAAGGCGTTAATGGTGGCCGCATTCTGGGCGCTCGCGTCGTTGACCCAGATGGCGGTTGCGGCGGAGGATGGAATTCCGTACTCGTCGGATCCGACCGTGAGCGGCGAGCAACACGAAGTCTATGACGTCGTGCATCGCTACGGAAGCGCCCTGAACGCCAAGGACACGGACGCAATCGTCGCCCTGTTTTCCGAGGACAGCGTCGCCGAATGGAACAACAAGCGCACGTACGCGACGCATGACCAGAAGATTGCGGGCTACAACGCGCTCTTCAAGATTGCGAAATTCTCCACGGTTTTCGCCTATGACGCGATCAACGTCTACGGCGACACGGCTGTCGTCCGCACGCACCATCATGTGGGCGCCGCCGTCATCGAAAACGGGAAGAAGGTGACTGACTATAACCGGGAGGTATTCGTGCTTCGGAAGATCGACGGGACGTGGAAGATCGTCCTCTACACGTTCAATACGGATCCGAAGCAGGGAGAAGGTTGAAGTCCAACCAGCCTGTGCGCGTATGTAGGCGCGTACTTCCGAGCCGAAAGGGGAACGTTGATGACGAGCATGAATGCGGTAGTGATCCACGAGCCGGGCGGGCCTGAAGTGCTCAGGCTTGAGCAGCGCCCGATACCGTCGCCGCAGCGTGGTGAGGTGCTCATTCGAGTCAAAGCATTCGGACTCAACCGGTCCGAGATGTTTACGCGTCAGGGATTTTCTCCGGACGTGAAATTTCCACGCGTGCTGGGAATAGAGGCGGTCGGCATCGTGGAAGACGCGCCAGGCATGGAATTCACGAAGGGCGATACCGTTGCCACCGCGATGGGGGGAATGGGACGGCAGTTCGACGGCAGCTATGCAGAATACACATGCGTGCCTGCACGACAGGTGCAGAAGCTCACCGCTAGCTTACCTTGGGAGACGCTCGGCGCGATGCCGGAAATGCTTCAAACAGCGTGGGGCTCGTTGTTCAAGGCTCTCGCGCTTCAAAAACGCGACCGTCTATTGATAAGGGGCGGGACGACTTCGGTAGGACTCGCCGCCGCGACGATCGCCAGATCGCACGGTGCGTTCGTGATATCGACGACCCGCAACCCACAGAAAGGCGACGCGTTGCGCGCCAACGGAGCCGACCGTGTCGTCATAGACTCGGGCACGATCGCGCAGGAGATCGGCGAGGTGTCGCCCGGCGGCGTGGACAAAGTGCTGGAACTCATAGGAACCACTACTTTGACGGATTCGTTGCACTGCGCGAAGCAGGGCGGCGTTGTGTGCATGACCGGCATCGTTGGCAATCAATGGTCGTTCGAAAACTTCAGCCCGATGGACGTGATACCTAGCACCGTGAGATTGACGGTCTACGACGGCGGGGTCGATGAATTCATGGCGACCCCGTACGATGAGCTGCTGGACCAGGTAAGCGCCGGGACGCTTAGCATCCCCGTTGGAAAGGTATTTCGACTCGCGGATATCGTGGAAGCACACCGGTGCATGGACGAAAACCAGGCCGGCGGGAAGATCGTCGTGCTGCCATGAAGGAGGGTTTATGAAAATTCCATTGAACGATGGGGGCCTCGATCTTCTGTTTCGCGATGCGCGCGCGTACAACGGATGGCTGGAAAGACCCGTCTCGGACGATACGCTGCGTCAGCTCTACGACCTGCTGAGGTGGGCTCCAACGAGCGCCAACTGCAATCCGATGCGCGTGGTGTTCCTGCGGACGAAGGAAGGAAAGGCCCGGCTGCTGCCTGCGCTCGCCCCCGGCAACGTCGACAAGGTTATGAGCGCCCCGGTCACCGCCATCGTTGCGTATGACCTCAATTTCTACGAGAAGCTGCCTCTGCTGTTTCCGCACAACCCCGCTATGCGCGACCACTTCGCACATTCGCCTGAACTCGTCGAGACGACAGCAAAGCGCAATTCGAGTTTGCAGGGCGCTTACCTGATTCTGGCTGCTCGGGCGCTGGGACTCGATTGCGGCCCGATGTCGGGATTCGACAACGCCAAGGTCGACGAGGCCTTCTTTGGAGCGGGAAAGAGCGATGAGGGCAGCGACCAGGAGTTTTTTCCGGAAGGACATATCAAGTCAAACTTCCTTTGCAACCTTGGATACGGAGATGACTCGTCACTCTTTCCGCGTGGACTGCGGCTCGAGTTTGAGCAGGCTTGCACACTCAAGTGAGCCGGGTGGTTTCCGGGGCGTCCTGCTATCGTTATGCAGGCGGTAACCGCGATGAGTTGAGATCGCCGGGTTTCGCGCGACGTCCGGTGCACACACAAACCAGCCGTTCAGTCCGCGCGGGGCTGAACGGCCGGGTTGGGTCGGGAGTATGAGTTCGCTGCTGCAGGAAGCTGCCGTTCGACTGCTCGATGCTGCCACTGCCAGCAATCCGCCACATTGCTGACGTAGAACCCGACCTGCCCCAATGTCGGCAAAGGCCGACGACCCGCCCGATGACATGGCTCAAGAATGGTCGCTGTCAGAGGTCAAGCCGACGTCCAGATGTCTGCGCAACGGCGCGAATGAACTGCCCTGGTTGGCCCGACTTCTGCCCCACGGTCGCAACGCTCAAGTTGTTCGGGATCGAGCGTCTGTACAGCGAAGGGTTTTACGAGATCTCGCCGCGCATGCGCAACCGTCCGGACTACCTGCCCGATTGCTACAGCGCGCGCAACAAATCGCATCCTGTGGTGGGTGTGCGGCCACCGTCGAACATGACGCCCAGCAACCCATTCTGTCGCCGACGACATCGGAATCTGGCACAGATGTAACCAGTACAGGTGGCAATGTTCACCGGATATGCCAGCAACTTTGCCGCTGAGTCATCGCGACGAGGGGGATGTAAAATCCGCCTCCGTTGCTGCGAGAAGTCGAGTCCATGCGGTGAAGCGGCACTTTCAGAACTCGGTATGGGATTTTTCTGCCGTCGTCTGCGCTGCTCGGGAAGCATCTCCACTTAACGCAAAAACCCGCAAACCCAAGCCAGGCTTGGTGGGCCGGGTGGGAGTCGAACCCACGGTGTCCTTTCAGAGGCGGATTATGAGTCCTCGCGAAAAATCAATAAAATCAAGGCACTACGGCATTTTCTTTTCCGCAATCAGGCTGGTTTCACGCCCCGGAAAGCCTTGCAATTCAGGGACGCGTATCGATTTGCGGAAATGCCATGACCCCACGCCGCAGCGTGCCCGAATAGCGCCCGGCCGGACAAAGCTGAAGGGGGCGGCACATTCAACTCGGCGACATCTGTCCGTTCCATTCCGTTTCGCTTCAGCCGTTCGCCCGTCCTGGCCTGCGTCGTTGCCCAGTCGAGCGGCATTTTCTCTCGCGTCCGTTCATTCAGCGCCTCGAGAAAAACGGTCGCCGCCTCCGGATTCGCTCGCGGCATATTCGGATCATTCCTGAGATTGCGCCGACGGCAAGGTCGCCAGTGTGCTCGCCAGCGGTCGCGACATCGACGAACTGAAGAGAAGCGAGCAACTCTTTCGCACCCTGACCGAGAATTTTCCGGACTTCATTGCCCGGTTCGACCGCGACGGCAGGTATCTCTACGTCAATCCCGCCGTAACCAAGGCGTACGGCCTGCCGCAGGAAGCCTTGATCGGCAAGCGGCCGAGCGAGCTTTCTACCAGCGACGCCGACCAGACCGAGCGTATCGAGCAGGGTATCCAGCGTGCGTTTCTGGAGGGGCAACCGAACGAAGATGAAACGCGATGGCAAACCGTTGAGGACGTCCGCATACTCGAGGCGCGGCACGTTCCGGAGAAGGACTCCGAAGGCAAGGTCGTCAGCGTGCTGGGCATTGGGCGCGACATCACGAGACTAAGAACGACCGAACTGGCGGTGCGCGACAGCGAACTGGCCTTTCGCACGCTTGCAGAAAACACACCGCATCCCATCATTCGCTACAACCGGGAGTGCCGGCGTACGTATGTGAATCCGGAGTTCGAGCGCATCAGCGGCATCGAGGCCGCGAGGTTGCTTGGCAAGAGCGCAGTGCAGATACCAGGCGCGACGGCCGCGGTGGCGCGGCGAACCCGGGCGAAACTGAAGGGGATCATGGAAAGTGGCGTGGCGGCCAAATTCGAACTGGCCTGGACCAAAGAGGGCAAGTCGCGGTGCTGGTATGTCCATGCTGCGCCCGAGTACAACGCGGATGGGGTAGTCCAGAGTGTGTTGACTGTCTGGCGCGATATCTCCGAGCGCAAGGAAAGCCGAGCTGCGCTTGCGCGAGTCTTATGAGTTGTTGCGCGAACTCACTTCACGGCGCGAAACGGCACGCGAGGAAGAGCGCAAGCGTATCGCCCGCGAGATGCACGACGAACTCGGCCAGCACCTGACCGCGCTTCGCATGGGTGACTCGACCCTGCTCTTGCGGTTCGGCCATGACAATCCTGACCTCGGCGAGCACGTGCAGAAAATACTGCTCTTGTCCGACAAGACGATGCAGGTGCTACGCGACGTCGTGACCTCGCTGCGTCCTGCGGTGCTCGACGCGGGTATCGCCGCGGCGCTCGAGTGGCTGGCTGCCGAATTTTCGCAGAATGGCAAGACGACCTGTCGTCTGTGCGTGCCGGAAGAAAGTCCGAAGCTTGCCGAGGAGCGGGCCATTGCGCTGTTCCGGATCGTCCAGGAGGCGCTCACGAATGTCACGCGACATGCCGATGCGCAGCAGGTGTTCATACGCTGGAGCAGACGGAGGACGATTGCCTGCTGGAAGTGCGTGATGACGGCCGCGGATTTGATCCAATGACGATCCGCAAGAAATCCTTTGGCCCCGCTTCCCCGTTTCACTGCCACAATTAGTCGCATGGCCGAACGTCAATTGGACCGGCTCGCCTACGAAACGGACGTTGCCGCGGCGAGCCGCCTGGAACAACGCCCCGCAGAGTTTAGAATCGGCGACGATTTTCATAAGAATAATTGAACATCGTATTATAATGCGAACGAAAGCCCTGTCAGCAGTGGCAGCGCCTTTAACGCTGATTGGGGGACTGTGCCCCATTCTACGAGGGAGTTCAATTGATGATCGAAGACGCACCTTCGTGGTTCAAATGGGCGTTACAGCAGCCTCGCCGCTCGCACGTCACCCACGCTGACGGAGCACGTCTTCATTACGTATCGTGGAATGCCGGCGACACGCACAAACCCGGCTTGCTCTTCGCCCATGGATTTCTCGGCCACAGTCATTGGTGGGACTTTATCGCGCCATTCTTCACCGAACGCTTTCGCGTTTTCGCGCTCGATTTCGGCGGCATGGGTGACAGCGACCATCGCGTCGAGTACCACCCCGACTGTTTCGTTCGCGACCTCGCCGAGGTACTCGAGAACGCCGGCATCGCGCCGGGGATCGTGGTCGGTCACAGCTTTGGCGGGTCGCGGCTCATGCAGGCGTGCGCGGCGTTCCCCGAACTGATCAGCCATGCGATTGTGCTGGACTCCTACTTCAAGCTATCCGGCGACACTCTGCCACTTGGCGAACGGCGCCCCGTGCCGCGACCGTATCCCGACGCGGCCACTGGAATCAGCCGCTTCCGCCTGATTCCGGAGCAAGAGTGCGCGCCTTGGTTACTCGACCACCTGGCTCGATCCTCGTTGCGCCAAACCGAGTCCGGGTGGACGTGGCGGTTTGACCCGGCGTTACGCGAACTGCAACCTGCTGAAGGCGACGAAAGCGTGCTGAACGGCATCACGGTGCCCGTCACGTACATCCACGCGGAACTGAGTGCGGTGGTTAGCAAGGATCGGGCTCAACGCATCGTCGCCGCGATCCCTCACGCACGTGGCCCTATCACCATGCCTCAGGCACGGCACCATATGATGCTCGATCAACCTCTGGCACTCGCCGGCGTATTGCGAGCGTTACTGGTGTAGCCATGTCGAACTCTCGCACGAAAGGCACAAGCTGGTTACCGGACGTCCCACTCCATGTCCTGCTATCCATGGCAGCGCTCGCGCGCCCGCATACGCGCATGCATTTTCATACCGAGGAAGGCGCGACGCTCGCGACGACGGCGGAACTCATCGACTCAGCGGACAAGCTGGCTCGCGGACTGCGCGCTATCGGCCTGCAGCGCGGCGACCCGATTGCCATGCAACTGCCGACTTCGCGCGAAACCGCAGTACTTTACCTGGCAGCGCTACAGATCGGCGCCGTCCTGGTCCCCATTGTGCACATCTATGGCCCTACGGAAGTAGGCTTCATCTTGCGCCAGTCCCGAACGCGTTTCCTGTGCGTGCCGGACTGCTGGCGCGGCATCGATTTTCTCGCGCGAGTCGAAGCACTTGGCAGCCTGCCCGATCTGGAACGCGTCATCGTGGTCGGCGAGCGAACGCCGGCAAACGGCATCACGTTGAAGACCGTCGCGACGCTTGGCCAGGCGCACGCCGGCAATGCGCCCGCCCCAGAACCGCAAGATGTCTGCCTGCTGCTATACACATCCGGCACCACAGCTACGCCGAAAGGTGTGCAGCACACGCACCAGACTGTGGGTGCGGAATGGCAGATCCCGTTCATCGACGGACCAGGACCTTACCTGACACCCTTCCCCGCTGGCCACATTGCTGGCTTCAACTTCCTCCTGCGCCCTTTCGTGACGGGTACCGACATGGTGTTCATGGACCGCTGGGACGCATCACTGGCGGCCGAACTGGTGGAGCGCTACCGCGTCCGTCTGTCGGGCGGCACGCCTTTTCATCTGCAAGGGCTGCTCGAGGCGGCGACGCGCGACAAACGCGATCTTTCATCGCTTGCCAGCTATGGACTGGGCGGAACAGGGGTGACGCCGGAGCACGTCGAACTGGCCGATCGCTCAGGCTTCGCGGGCACCCGCGCGTACGGTCTGACGGAACATTCCACGGTCAGCATCGGCTGGCGCGACAGCCCGTTTGTCGAGCGCGCCTGGACGGACGGCCGGGTTCAACCAGGCAGCCAGGTACGCATTGTCGACGACATGGATCGGGTATTGCCGGTCGGCAGCGAGGGGGAGGTCCTGGTATGCGGCCCCGAGCTGTTCATCGGCTACACCGACCCCCTGCTCAACGCACAGGCCTTCACATCCGATGGGTGGTTTCGCACAGGTGACATCGGCAGGCTCGACGCCGCGAACTGCCTGACGATCACCGATCGCAAGAAGGACATCGTCATCCGTGGCGGCGAAAACATTTCGTCGCAAGAGGTCGAACGCGTTCTGGCAACCCATCCGGCAGTGAGGGACGTCGCGGTGGTCGCGCGACGCGACGCGCGCTACGGCGAAACGGTGTGCGCGGTCGTTGTGCTGCATGTCGGCGCCGAACTCGATCTGCCCGCCGTGCAAATGCATTTCGCCAAAGCGGGTGTGGCACGGCAAAAGACCCCTGAAAGCCTGTGCGTCGTCGCAGACTTGCCCCGCACCGCATCGGGGAAGGTGCGCAAAGGCGATCTGCGCGCGCAAGTCAATGGACAATCCGGATAGCTGCGCGAGTTGGCTACATGTTCGGATAGTTCGGCCCACCGCCACCCTCAGGCGGGACCCACACGATGTTCTGCGTCGGGTCCTTGATGTCGCAGGTCTTGCAGTGCACGCAGTTCTGCGCGTTGATCACGAGACGCTCGCTGTTGTCCTCGTTCTTCACGAACTCATACACCGCAGCCGGGCAGTAGCGGCTTTCCGGTCCTGCGTACGTCTGCAGGTTCACGTTCACCGGCACGGAGGCGTCTTTCAACGTCAGGTGCGCCGGCTGGTTCTCTTCGTGATTCGTGTTCGAGATGAACACCGACGAGAGGCGATCGAACGTCAGCTTGCCGTCCGGCTTCGGATAGTCGATCGGCTTGCACTGTGATGCGGGCTTGAGCATCTCGTGATCCCAGTGCTGGTGGTGCAGCGTCCACGGCACGTTGCCGCCCAGCAGCTTCTGCTCCAGTCCCACCATCACCGTGCCCAGATACAGGTCCTTGCTCATCCACTGCTTGAAGTTGCGTGCGCGGTACAGCTCGGTGTGCAGCCACGAGGTCTTGAAGCTTTCCGGGTAGGCAGCCAGCTCATCGTTCTGACGGCCCGCCTGGACCGCGTCGAAGGCCGCATCGGCGGCCAGCATGCCGGTCTTGATCGCGGCGTGACTGCCCTTGATGCGCGAGGCGTTCAGGAACCCCGCATCGTCACCCACGAGCGCTCCGCCCCGGAACACAAGCTTCGGCAGCGACATCAGGCCACCTGCGGTAATGGCCCGTGCGCCGTACGACACCCGCTTGCCGCCTTCGAGGAACGCGCGGATCGACGGATGCGTCTTGTAGCGCTGGAATTCCTCGAATGGCGACAGGTACGGATTCGAATAGCCGAGCCCGACGACAAAGCCCACCATCACCTGGTTGTTGTCGATGTGGTAGAGGAACGAGCCGCCGTACGTGTCGCTTTCCAGCGGCCAGCCGGCGGTGTGGATCACCAGCCCCGGCTTGTGCTTCGCCGGATCGATTTCCCACAGCTCCTTGATGCCGATGCCGTAGACCTGCGGATCGACGCCATCGCGCAGCTTGAACCTGTCGTGTAGCTGCCGCCCGAGATGCCCGCGTGCGCCTTCGCAGAAGAGCGTGTATTTCGCGTGCAGTTCCATGCCGAGCTGGAAGTTTTCAGTCGGCTCGCCGTCCTTGCCGATGCCGAGATTGCCGGTCGCAACGCCTTTGACCGAGCCGTCATCGTTGTACAGCACCTCGGCTGCGGGAAAACCCGGAAAGATCTCGACGCCGAGCGCCTCGGCCTGCTGGCCCAGCCAGCGCGTGACGTTCGCGAGGCTGATGACGTAGTTGCCTTCGTTCTTGAAGTTATCCGGCAGCAGCCAGTGCGGCACGCTCTTTGCACCCGTTTCGGACAGGAACAGGAAGCGGTCTTCGGTCACCGGCACATCCAGCGGCGCGCCTTTTTCCTTCCAGTCCGGGATCAGTTCGTTGAGTGCGCGCGGGTCCATCACCGCGCCGGAGAGGATGTGAGCCCCGATCTCCGAGCCTTTTTCCAGTACGCAGACGCCGATCTCGACGCCTTTCTCCTGCGCGCGCTGCTTCAGACGGATCGCCGCGGACAGGCCAGCCGGGCCGCCGCCGACGATCACCACGTCGTATTCCATCGACTCGCGCGGACCGTACTGCTCTAGCGATACTCCGGTCATGCAAAGTGTCTCCCTGACTGATTTGCGCACGGATCTTGCCGCAATCAAAAGTTGCCGATCCGCCCAACAAGGCGCGAACCCAGGCATCAGAATCGCGCTTTCTGAGCGTGCTGAATATCAGGGTGAGAGTATATATTTACGAACGATGTATAACAAAATGAACCAATCGTGACCCGGTCACCACGGGAAGAGGCGCCGTTGCAAGGAGACTCGCGTGATGCGCAGTGAACGTTACGAAGCGGGAACGCACGTTGTTCACGTGAGCGGTACGCGAGGAACGAGCGTACCGACTCTCGAAGGCAAGCATCACGGCTGCATCAGTTCGTACGCGTAGAGTGCCGCAATCTCCGTCACGCCGCCATCGACCGGCAGGCACACACCGGTAATGAAACGCGCTTCGTCGCTCGCGAGAAACAAGGCAGCTGACGCAACGTCCCATGCGTCGCCTTCGATGGCGAGCGGTGCGACCTTTCGGCGCCGCTCTTTAGCCTGCTCGTCCAGCATGCTCTCGACCATCGGTGTGAAAATATGCCCTGGCGCGATGGCGTTGGCGCGCATTCCGTCGCGGCCGTACACCACAGCCAGTTCACGCGTGAGTGCGATCATGCCCGCCTTTGACGGCCCGTAAGCCGCCGTCCCGTGACTCCTGATACCGGCGGTCGAGCTAACGTTGACCACCGCGCCACCCCCACCCGCAACCAGCTGCGGTGCCGCGCTGCGGCACATCAGAAACGCGCTCTTCAGATTCGCGTCGATTGTGCGATCCCACGAGGCTTCGTCAAGCGTCTCGAAGCGGCCACCCGCGCCTGCCACACCGACGTTATTGACCAGCACATGTAGCGCGCCGTAACGCTCGACCGTGGCGGCAACGACGCGCGCGCATGCATCGCTGTCGGTCACATCGGCAGCACATACAAACGCCTTGCCGCCCGCCTCGAGGATCATCGCGAGCGTCCCCGCTGCTCGTTCCTCGTTCTGGTCGACGAGGCAAACTGACGCGCCTTCACGTGCAAAAACGCAGGCGATGGCTTTGCCTGTGCCAACGCCATCGCCTTGTGAACCCGCACCGGTCACGATCGCGACCTTGCCTGCAAGACGCTGGTGGAATGTCTTTGGATACGGCATGGACTTGCCCGATGTAAAAGTGCCCGACGAACAATTAGTGGGGAGGCCGCAAGACCGTTACGCGGCCGTCACGCGACGCCAGAATCACCTCGTCGTCCAAGTGAAAGTGCGTCGGGATTTCGTCGAGCGGGACCTTCCTGCCATCGATCCCACGGCAATAGGTGCTTTCATCGAACGTGAACGTTCCGCTGCGGCCATCCTCGCCCCGCACCGCTACCTCGTGCTGCGTGATCGCGGTGATCTCGCCAATGATCGGCGTGTCGCCGGAGGCGCCCATCACACGGATGTCCATCGACAGCCGGAAGCGGTCCGAGTAATTCGCCACCCCAGTATGCGGGGTGTTCAGATGCATGATGACCACATCCCCAGGGCGATACGTCGTGCGACGCCACGCGTGCGCAGGCACCGCGCTATCGGGAACCGGAAACAGCGGCGGCTGCGAGAGATCGTGCAGATAAGGACCCTTATGCAGCCCTTCGGCAAGAACCAACCCGCCCACGTCTGCGTCTATTTCCACGAGCGGAATCCAGCAGATGGCGAACGGTATTCCTGCGTTATAGAAACCGTCCTGATGGACGTAATCGAAGCGGGAGCGGGAGCGGGAGCGGTCTTGAACCGGCGGCGTCGCGCGGTACTCGACTGTCGGAATCCAGAACGGCTCGTCCGCAAGCAGCCGGGCGAAGAAACGATCGACGGCCGGCTCGGCAACGAACGACTTCCACGTCTTGCGTGCCGCGAGGGGTTCCATACGGAACGGAAAGTCATCGAGACTCTTGCCGCTGTAGCGGGCAACTGGATCGCCCGGGGCAATCATGCCAAGTTGCGAAAGCTCATCAAGAAATACGCCGCGTAACCGCCCGACCGCGTCCGTATCCAGCACATTGCGGAAGAACCAATAGCCATCGCGCTCCCAGGCTGCCTGGAGCGCAGCGCGATCGTCAAGAATATCGTTAGATACGTGCAATTCCTGCATGGCCGGCAGCACGCCAGCTTCCAGCACGGTACTCATTTCGTCTCCTTGTTGTGCGCCGTGTTTGTTCACACGGTCGACGCCCCTGCCTGACGGGCCTTCACACCAGTTTAGTCTCCAGTACGGTATAATGCAACGAACAGTTGCATTAAATGGAAAGCGCGGCTCGCACGAAATCAGTCGTCACGACGTGGGGAAAACCAGACGACGAAAGGCGTTGTGTTTTATGAATGACGTGCATATAGTTGTCCTCACTCGAAGATACTTTTTTGGCAGGAATCCAGTGGATCATCCGTCAGAACTTCAACTTGAGGATCGCGCCGTGGAGGCCGAAACCGCCTGCGTGGAAGCACCGGATACTGGCAGATCAGAAGAAAGCGTCGCGTACCGGATGAACCAGGTTCGCCTGCTGCTATGCAGCGTCATCGATGAAAAACTCGCCGCGAGCGGTCTTTCTGCCTTGCGATGGGGGCTGCTAAAAGCGCTCTTTGACGGCCGGGCCAGAACACCCACCGCGCTGTGCCGCATCCTGTTGTCCGATAGCGGCGCAATGACTCGCCAGCTCGATTTCCTTGAGAAGCGCGGGTATATCCGCCGCGTTCGCAATGAGTCGGACAGACGCAGCGTCTATCTGATGTTGACCGTCGCGGGTCACGCCGTGACTTGCGAAACCCTTCCTTTGATTGTCGAAACGCGTGACCGGCAACTGAGTGACTTCACGGCTGACGAAGTGAACACGCTCAAGCAGTTCATCGATCGCATGTCGTCAACCTGAGCTGACGACGACCGACCCAACCCTGCATTTCGCGCAGTCGTCGCGGCGCTGGAATCGCACCTTACCGAATCGAACAGGAGTGCCACATGGATCACGTCGAAATGCCCACGGAAACCGGGTCATCACGTCAAGGCGGCGGCACCGCGCCGCTGCCCGTACCGCACGTCTATCGCGGGCGAACCGTTTCAGGCGATGCCGTGACGCACGTGTCGCGCGATCTTGGCAAAGGTTTCTGCACGCCAGCGGTAGAACTCGACGATCTCATCTGGCCGCGCACGCAGCCGGGGCCGGCGTTCAATCTGCCGATTGCGCAGGTCATCGATTTCCTTGTCGAACTCGGTCCGCGGCTGCATCTGGACGTCAATCCGCTGATGCAACGGGCGCTCGGATCGATGGTCGAAGTGAGCCCGCTCGGCCGCCGGATTCTGGAAAACTGCTACCGAGATATTCCGAACCTGTTCGCGCGCGGCGTAATCGAAGATGAATTGCGCATCAGCCTTGGCGATGCCAGCGTGATCGATGGCTGGATGCCGCGCACATTGCGCGGCCGCCCCAGCCGCCTGCGCGCGTTTCCGCCCCGCCTCGTCCACATCCTTGCGGGCAATTCGCCCATGGTGGCTGCGATGACGGTGATGCGCGCAGCACTGACCAAAGGAGTACATCTGCTGAAGCTGCCATCCAACGACCTGTTTACCGCGACCGCCATCCTGCGCACGATGGCCGAAATCGACCCGGCGCACCCGCTGACACAGTCGTTTTCGGCAGCCTACTGGCGCGGCGGGGACGAAAACGTCGAGTCGATCCTGTATCGCCCCCAATACTTCGACAAGCTCGTCGTGTGGGGTGGCGAAAGCGCCGTGCGCCATGCCATGCGTTATGCCGGCCCCGGCCTCGAACTGGTCGCTTTCGACCCCAAGGTATCGATCTCGCTGATCGGTCGGGAGGCGTTCGCCTCCGACGAACTGCTGCAACAGGTCGCACGTGCCGGCGCGGCCGACGTGCAATCGTTCAATCAGGACGCGTGCAATGCGAGCCGCTATCAGTTTATCGAAGGCAACGACGACGACGCCGACCGCTATTGCGAATACCTGGCTACCGCGCTCGGCGAAGACTTCCGCTACGGCGACGGCCAGGGCCCCGTGGTGCCGAACGACATCCGCGAGGCAGTCGACGTATTGCGCGAAATGGAGCCCCTCTATCGCGTGTTCGGGGGCTATGACGGCAAGGGGCTCGTGGTCCGCTCAGACGAGCGGGTCGACTTCCATCCCATCTGCAAGACCGTGAATGTCGTCCCCGTGCAGAGCCTGCGTGATGCGACCCGCTTTGCAACCGTGGCGACGCAGACCGTCGGCATCTACCCGCCGCACCGCGTCGCAGAAGTGCGCGATGCGCTGGCATGTGCCGGCGTCCAGCGCATCGTGACGCTCGGCGAATCGATTTCGGACGGCGTCGGGGGCTACCCGCACGACGGCATGTTTCCCATTCATCGCTTCATGAAGTGGATATCCGAAGAAGCGGGCCAGCCAGCCTGAGATTCCCTTTGCTTTCACTCGAGAGAGACCTTTGATGACTGCTATATCGACATCCGCCGCGGTCTGGCTAATTACGGGTGTGTCGTCCGGCTTCGGCCGTTGCCTCGCCGAAGCAGCACTCGCACGGGGCGACCGGGTGGTCGGCACCGTGCGCAACGCCGCGCAGATTTCGGCCTTCGAGCAGCTTTCGCCTGGTGGCTTCGCACACGGAGTATTGCTCGACGTCAACGACGCCGCGGCCGTACCTCATGCAATCGAGCAGGCGCTCTCCCACGCGGGCAAGATTGACGTGCTAGTGAACAACGCGGGCTACGGTCTGTTCGGCGCGCTAGAAGAAGTGTCCGACGCCGAGGCCAGAGAGGTGTTCGACACGAATTTTTTCGGCACCGTGAACACCATTCGGGCTGTGCTGCCGCACTTCCGCCAACGAGGCTGCGGGCATATCGTCAACCTGTCGTCAGTCGCGGGGTTGATCGGCATCGCGGGGTGCGGTTTTTATTGCGCGTCCAAGCACGCGGTCGAAGGCCTGTCGGAATCCCTTGCGCAAGAACTCAAGCCGTTCGGCGTACACGTCACGCTGGTCGAACCCGGTGGATTTCGCACGAATTTCGCTGGCCGCTCGCTGCGATGGAGCGAAGCCGTTGAACCCGCCTATGCGGAAAGCGTCGGCAGGATCCGCGAGCAGATGACCCACTATCACGGCACGCAGTCCGGGGATCCGGCCAAGGCCGCAGCGGCGATCATCCAGGCGGTCCGTGCCGAAGCGCCGCCGTCGAGGTTGCCTCTCGGGCCCGATGCCGTCGGCATCCTGCGCAACAAACTTGCCTCCTTGCAGGAGAACCTCGACGCGTGGGTCGACGTCTCGACCGCCACGGATTTCGATCAATAGCGCCATAGCGCATACCGCCACGTCACGCCGGAGACACCATGTCGACGCTCGACCACTTTTACGACCTGCTTGAACAGGACGGCGATCCGTTTCGCCGTCATCCCGACAATTTGCGCGAGCTCCAACTGGCGGCGCTGCAGGAACGTTTCGCTCAACGCCGCGAACAGATCAAGCTGCTGGGCCGTCGTGCCGCCGACATGGGCATCGATGAAATCCGCAACGAAGCCGACGTGGCGCCGCTACTTTTCGCGCACCAGATTTACAAGAGCTATCCCGAGCAGTTCGTGGAAAACGGCCGCTGGAAGCACCTGAATATGTGGCTGCAAACGCTGACGAGCCGACCGGTGACCGAGGTCGACGTCGACGGCGTCGACACCGTCGACGCGTGGATGGATCGCCTGCGCGGCGCTGGGCACCACGTGTTCAGTTCGAGCGGCACCTCCGGCAAATGCAGCTTCATCAACCAGACGCGCGCCGACCTTGACCACGTGACTGCGTCGTGCGTGAAACTCGGGGTGTATGGCAACAAGCTGATCAAACGGGATTTCGGCAAGCGGCCGGTGTTTCTGATGATGCCGCCAGGCGGGGCCCATCGTCATATCGGGCCAGTCCTGAGCGCCGCCACGCAGCTCGGTGGAGAAAGCACGCTGATGTTCGACGAGCCGGCGCTGGCTTCCGCGACGATCGCCATGGGCCGCATGCGTCGCGCGCTTGCGGACGGCAGCGCCAAGCCGAGTGAAATAGCCGCCTTCCAGGAGCAGGCAGTATCGCGTCAGCGGCACACGGGCGCGATGATCGACCGTTTTCTGGACAAACTGCTCGCCCACCGTGACATACCGGTACTCGTGCAAGGTAACTGGTCGCTGCACTGGACGCTGGTCGAACACGCACGCCGGCGCGGCGTCGCGGATCGCATCTGTCACCCTGAGACGGTCATCACCACAGGCGGCGGATTGAAAGGCAGCCAGGCACCCGCCGATTTCCGCGAGCAGATCATGGGCTTCTATGGCATCGAGCCCGCGAACGTCCAGAATAGCTACGGCATGTCGGAAATGATCGGTACCGGCCCGTGGTCGGACGTGGCGCAAGGCTACGCGATCTGTCCGTGGATCGTGCCTTTCGTGCTCGACAAGGCAGGCGAAAAACTGCTGAACCCCACGGACGGGAAAGGCGTCGTCGAGGGTCGCTTCGCATTCTTCGATCTGCTCGCCGAAGGGTACTGGGGCGGCTTCATCACTGGTGACAAGGTGACGGTCGATTTCTCGCCCGAGGCGCCTACGGACGGTCTAAAGGGGCCGCTCGTCAGGCAGGTCGGCCGCTATGCGGATCTCGAGGAAGGCGAGGACAAGCTGTCGTGCGCGGGCACGATGGACTCTTATGTGCGCGGCATGATCGACGTCTGAAGTCGATGATTGCCGCATCATGCCCGAATTGGCGCACGTCCGCGCACGTCCGCGCTACTGGCGGATGGACAGGGACGTGAGTACACTGCCACTTTACCCTTGCTCTCCCTCTGCCCATGGTCAAGTCCTCGGCACTTCGAGCTTCGCGCTCCGCTACCGCTGACGCCGCTGCGACAGTCGCAGCCGCACCGCGCGCGGCGGGGCGGCCCACGCAGGACGCCGCCGCCGAATTGCGCGAAAGGCTCCTTAACGCAGCCACCCAGGTTTTTCGGGCAGAAGGGTTCGGCGGAGCCAGAGTCGAAGAGATCGCTGCACGTGCGGGAATCAGCAAGACGACCGTCTACCGGCAGTACGGCACCAAGGAAGACCTGTTTCGAGCTGCTATCTGGCACGGCATGGAGGACCTGCGTGGCAAGATTGAACAACTACTGAAGCCGCGTCGCGACTTCTCGAAGGCTCTGCTGGTCCTGTTGCGCACACTGACTGACCATATGGCCTCCACTGATACGATCGAAATCACCCGTGTCAGTGTCGGGGAATCGCATCGCTTTCCGGATGTTGCGAAGGGATTCCTTCAATATGTGAACGCGATGCTGGAGCCGGTAGCGAACTTCATCGCCTCTGCCGCCCAAGGCGGGACGATCAGCGTGTCCGACGCGCCGCAGGCCGCCCGCGACCTGCTGACGCTCGTGGCCGGCAGCACGGAAGTGCTGATGGGCATTCCGACCACGCCTGCGCAACGCCAGCAGCGTGCCGCACACATCCAGCAGTTGCTGCTCTCGGCGTGGCGGTATAAGGCGCCCGACCACCAGGACACACCGCAAACCTAGCGGCCCCTTCTATGCGTCCATCTGGCCCATTACCTGGAACTGAGCCGATGCCTGTGCGATACGTTGGCCGTTCGCCCAGATCAGACAATCGGAAAACACCACACGTTTACCGGATCGAAGCACATCCACATGGGCCTCGACCCAGTCGCCCGGCTGGGCATCGCCCAGAAAATTGACCGTCAAACTGGTAGTCAACTCCTTTAGCGCTGGCTTGCGCGAATGCTTGCTTGCACACGTAATGGCGGTGTCCGCCAGCATGCAGACCATCCCGCCATGCATCATCTGCCCCAGATTGCGATGTTGCTCGCGCACCCGCATCCCGACCACCTGTCCGCGCTCGCTTTTTCTGTACCAGGTCGGGCCAACCATTTCGTGGAACGGCCCGAACGCCGGCATCAATTCGAAGCCTCGGGGATCACGTCGGCGTCATCCGACACGACCTCTGCAACGGAAACGGCGGCGATAGGGGTTTGCATCAACGGAGCCCTCCTTGCGCGGCGGTCGCCCCAGGCATGAGGGAGGCGCTTTCTCGCGGCAAAAATATAGCGTATCATTATTCGCACACGAGTCAACTATGCGCACGGAGACAAAGGTGATCACAGCGCCGCTTTTTACGCCTCTGCCGGTTCGCGGCATTACGCTGGCAAACCGCATCGTCATGTCACCGATGACGCGCGGCTTCTCTCCAGACGGAAGGCCAGGGCCGGATGTCGCGTCGTACTATCAGCGGCGCGCCGAAGGCGAGACCGGACTGATCATCACTGAAGGTGTGGGCATCGATCATCCATCCGCACTCGGCGAAGCGGGTCTGGGAGAGAACTCGATTCCAATGCTGGCGGGAGCCGAGTCGGTCGAAGCGTGGCGGTGTGTTACCGATGCGGTCCACGCGAGTGGCGGCGTGATTTTCCCGCAGTTGTGGCACATGGGCCCGATGAAGGAAGCCAATACCGGTCCCGTCCCTGCTGCGCCGCCGATGCGTCCGTCCGGACTGTGGGGCCCGACGGGCCGCCTGAGCTCGCTGGACGCCGGCTACCTGACGCGCGTGAGCGCCCCCACCCGCGCGATGACCGACGAAGAAATCGCCGATGTCATCGCAGCCTATCGCCGCAGCGCGTCCTACGCAAAGGTAGCCGGATTCGACGGAATTGCCATTCATGGCGGCCACGGCTACCTGATCGATTCGTTTCTGTGGAGCGAGACCAATCAACGCATCGACATCTGGGGTAAGGATCGCACTGCCAGGACCCGATTCGCCGCGGAGGTGGTTCGCGAGATCCGCGCGGAGATTGGTGCCGCAATGCCCATCAGCTTCCGTTTCTCGCAGTGGAAGCAGCAGGATTTCAAGGCGCGTCTTGCGAACACACCCGCTGAACTCGAACAGACGCTCGCGCCGCTGGCCGAGGCCGGTGTCGATATCTTCGAGGCGAGCACGCGATACTTCAATCGCGCAGAGTTCGAAGGTTCGGACATGAATCTCGCCGGCTGGGCAAAGAAGGTGACAGGCAAGCTGTCGATGACCGTCGGCGGCATCGGAATCAATAAGGGCTTCTATGACTCGATGGCCGGGTCGGAGACCGTTGCACAGCACGACCTCACGCCGTTGCTCGAGCGTTTCCTGCGTAACGAGTTCGATCTGATCGGCGTGGGACGGTCGCTGTTGCACGATGCACACTGGGCTCGACGCGCACGTCTGGGTGAACCGTTCCTCGGCTTTAGCACGGATTCTCTTACGCGCCTGACCTGAGGCGCGTGGCCATCGTTCGACCCGGCGCATCAAGGGGATCAGGAGGGCCATGCGTGTTCAGAACACCGGGCCGCAAAACGGCGCCTGAGGACGCGTTACCGGGCAGATGGGCAGCGCCCAGTCTGCGTGCCAATCTATAGTCGGCCCGTGACCGGAATCGATGCGCCTGTCACGGCTGTTGCGGCACGAGAAGCGAGGAAGAGAATAACCGCCGCGATGTCAGCAGGCTGCACCCAGCGCGAAAAATCCACATCGGGCATGTCCTTGCGATTCTGCGGCGTATTGATGATGCCCGGCAGAATCGCATTGACCGTAATGCCGCGATCCTTAAGTTCTTCGGCAAGCGCTTCTGTGAGACGCAGCACGCCCGCCTTCGACGCCGCATAGGCGCCCATCCCCGCACCAGCATGCAGCGCCGCGCCTGCACCGATATTGACAATGCGCCCCCCCTCCGGCCCATCGCCGAACTGGTCCAGCGCGGCCCTGGAAGCCGTCGCCGCCGTACGGACGTTCATCTGATACATCAGATCCCACGTCTCGAGATCGCTATCCGCCAGGGTTTCCCAGCGAAAGCCGCCGGCCACGTTGATCAGCGCATTCAGCGGCCCAAGACGCCCGACAACCGAGGACATGGCCCTTCGCGCGCTGCCCAGATCGGTCAGATCGACTCCGCCTAGCCGGAATTGCGTGTCCTGCTGTTCCGGGGTTCGGGCGTCAGGCGCCGGCGCCCGGTCCAGCAATGCGACCTTCCAGCCATCGGCGGCAAATGCGCTGCCGACCGCCCGTCCGAGCGTGCCGAAGCCACCCGTAATCGCGACTACCCGTTGCATGTAAAACACTCCTGTTTCAAAGGCTGCATGTGACAGGATACTCAGTCGCAGCCAGACGGAGGCGGCTTAGCGGCCCTTGAAAATCGGATCGCGCTTCTCGCGAAACGCATTCACCGCTTCCTGATGATCCTCAGTCTGATTAGACAGCGCCTCATAGGCGATGGACGCATCAAGTATCGAATGCGCCAGTTGCTTCAAACCAATGTTGATCGAGGTCTTGGTCCACTGGATGGCCTGTGATGCGCCCATCGCGAGACGCTTCGCCATCGCGGCAACGACCGCATCGAGCTCGTCGGCAGAAACGGCATAGTTGATCAGCCCGAGGCGGGCTGCTTCTTGCGCGCCGAGCAGATCGCCGGTCAGCAGGTATTCCTTGGCCTTGGCATAACCGATCAGTTGCGGCCAGATCACCGCCCCGCCGTCACCCGCGACGAAACCCATCTTCACATGGGGATCGCCGATCTTCGCGTGGTTTGCCGCGTAACTCAGATCGCAGAAGAGCGCGATCGTCGCCCCGAGTCCCACGGCATGACCATTGATCTTGGCGATGATGGGTTTCGGACAGTCGAGCATCGAGAAGATGATTTTCTTCGCGCGCTGCATGCCGGCGAGGAACTGCGACTGATCGTCGATCACCTGTTGCATGTGCTCGATATCGCCGCCGGCGCTGAATGCTCGGCCTGCTCCAGTGAGCACGACGACCCGGGTTTCGGGATCCTCCGCTACATCGGCGAAAAGCCGCGATATCTCGATGTCCATCTGTTCGTCGAACGCATTCAACGTATCGGGCCGGTTGAGCGTTACGGTGAGAATGCCGCCGTCGCGCTCCAGCAATAACGCCTGATAGTCCAGCAAATTCATGGCTAGCTTGTCCACGGTGGCGCAAACGCGCGGGACATTGCACCCTTGCCCGCGCACGCTTGCATAGTCATTCGATCAGTCAAGGCAGCGCACGAGCCGCGCAGCATGTGCACCGCGGATCTTGGCACGCTCGACCCGCTCGACCCGTTACGCCCGGGCAGGTATGAAGCGGCGACCGTTGTCATACATGATTTTCTGGGTGTCTTCGGCAGACAACGGCCCACACGCTTCCGTTGCGAAATCTCGCGGCTCGGGTACACCCTCTGCGTGCGGATAGTCAGAGCCCATTAGCAAAAAGTCCGCCGACCCGGTCTGCGCGACGATCTGCGCGAGGTCGTCTTCCGGATACGCTACCACGAAGACATTTTCCTTGAAAATCTGACTCGGCCGGCTCTTCAACTGACCGCACGGCCAGTAGCCGTTTTTCGACATACCCCGGCACTTGTCCATCTTGACCAGCATGGACGGCACCCACTCCGCGCCATTTTCCGCGCTGCACAGTTTGACGTTCGGAAAACGCTCGAAGAAATTGTAGAAGATAAACGACGACAGCGTTTCGATCACGGGACGTTCGCTGTAACCATGCATCCAGACAAAAGCGGTCTGGCGCTGGCGCGACTGCTGCACCGGTTCACCCCACACGGCCATGTGGTCCTTCATGTAGATCGCTTCGGAAACGTGGAAGGTGACGCGCACGCCCGCTTCGTTGAGAATCGACCAGTACGGATCGAAATAAGGGTCGGCCGGTGCGCGGCCATTGAACGGACCCATCGGCATCAGGATCACGCGCACGCCATTCGCCACCAGCCATTTCGCTTCGGCGACCGCGGAGTCGAGATCGTCGAGCGTGACCACCGGCGTGCTGTAAATGCGATCCTTATAGTTGAAGGTCCAATCGTCGAGCATCCAGCGGTTGTACGCGTGCAGCACGGCGTTCGCCGCAACGGGTTCGTTCAGATAGGAAATGCAGGCGACCATTTCACCAATGTACATCGTGCACGCCTCAACGCCGAACTCATCCATCTTTTGCAGACGCGCGTCGCGGTTGAACATGTCCGGGGTGGGCGGAACCCGCATTTCGACGTTGTTTTTGCCGTCCTTCATCGCCCGCAGCCATTCGTGCAGTTTCCCCGGCGGCGGCACTAGTCCCTCTGCCGATGTGTAGCCTTCGCTGATTTCCACTTTGCGATCGCCGACGTACATGCAGCGGTTGCCTTCCTCGGTGACCCGGCTGGTGAACCCCCAGTCTTTCTTGAACTTCTCGGGCAGGTAGCGGCTGAACGCATCCTCAACTTCGTAGAAGTGCGTGTCGGCGTCGTAGATCTTTCCTTGGTAGGTCTGCATGAAAACGTCTCCTGTTTATGAAGCGACCATGAAGCGAGCGACAAGGGCGGCGCCTCTCGATATCGAAGTATCGGCGCACACAGTTGACGTTCAAACCGCCATATCGAAAGCAGAAGTCGCGATACCAGATTGATATCGGCGAAAGCAACCGCGCCGGCGTCCCGCTGACACGACACACGCAAGTCACAACTATACGTACATCGTTCAACTATGAGACGATAGGCAAAACCCGATCAAAAGGAGACATCCCATGCAGGCTGATGCACTGCCGCAATCCTCTTCGCGTGAACCGCTTATTGGGGGGCCACGGCGCTGGTTCCTGCTTGCGGTACTGATGTCGGCGGTGGCGGCGTCGTCCGGCATCACCGTGATCTACACGATGCTCGTGACGCTCTACAGGGTCTTCCCCGGCTCGGTCGAGGTGGGCTGGACGGTCACCGCCTACTGGCTTGGCGCGGCAGTCTTTGCGGCCATCTGCGGACGGCTGGGGGACCTGCTCGGCTACCGCAGAGTGCTGCTGATCGTGCTGGTGATCGCTGCGGTGGGAGGCGCAGTGGCGGCCTGCGCGCCAAACCTCGCCGTCCTGATCGCGGGTTGCGTGATGCAATCGGTCGCATCGGGCATCACGCCCCTTTCGATGGGACTTGTCCGCGAAAATCTACCCGCGCGGCAGATCCCTTCGGCAGTCGGACTCATCACCGCAGCGGGGATGGTCTCGGCTGGATTGATCTACATCTGCGCCGGTGTCGTGATAGATCGCTACTCATGGCAAGGCGGTTTCTGGCTGAAGGTGGTCCTCTGCGTGATGACAATCGCGGCGGTGCGCTTTTGCGTGCCGGAATCGCAACGCAGGTCCGGCACACGAATCGATTTCGTGCGCGGCCTCGCCTTTGCGCCGGCGTTGTGCGCGATCCTCTTCGCGGTGCAGCAGGTCCACGCGTGGGGACTGCGTGATCCCCGCACCGGGGGTCTGCTGGCAGCCGGTATGGTAACGCTATGGCTCTGGTCGAGCCACCAGCGCAAAGCGGCGGACCCGCTTATCAATATACGCTTACTGGCGAAACGTCAGGTGATCCTCGCGAACGCCTGCATGATGTGCATCGCGATCGGCGCAATGCAGCTCGGACAAGTGTTCTCGCTCCTTTTGCAACAGCCGGCATGGACGCGCGCAGGTTTCGGATTGACTGCAACCCAGGCAGGGTTGCTGATGTTCACGATTAACATCGGTGCAACGCTTGCCAGCCCCTGGAGCGGACGGCTCGCAGCGCGCTACGGGGCCCGTCAGGCGGCGCTGATCGGCATGAGCATGTTGGTGCTCACCTGGGCGTCGCTGATTCCGCTTCATCGCAGTATGCTGCTGTTCGTTCCAGGCGCAATGCTCTGCTCGTTCGGCTTGGCCTTCGCGCACACTGCTGTCTACAACCTGATTATCGAAGCGACCCCCGCGGAACAGACAGGCGAGGCGACGGGTCTGCTTTACGTGTTTTTTTCGTGCTTCTTCGCGGTTGGGGCACAAGCTGTGTTCACGGTGCTGCAAGGCGCCTCTGTGAGCGAGGGCGGTGCGTCATTTCCTGCGGCGCAAAGCTATGTTGCGGTGTTCGGATATGTCGCCGGCAGTGCGCTGGCGGGGCTCGTTATTGCGTACGCGCTGCCGAAGCACCGCGGCCCGGGTCACCGGCCTGGCGTTCTCGAAGGCGCAGGATTGAGCGGCCCGGCAAGCACGCCATGACAATATAAGCGGCGCTGACCGGCGCCGCCGTTGGTTGGCCGAAATGTTGCGCGCCGTGGCGCGCTTCGCGAGGCTTACTCCTCTTCGCTTACTTTGCTCAACGCCGACGCCCGCTGGGCGACGGCAAGCATGTGTTCCTCGAGGTGCCTGCGTTCGCGATCGAACCGCTCCAGCGGCGCACCGACGGCCATGGCCGCGATCACCTCGCCATTGGGTCCAAAAATGGGTGCCGATAGCCCCGCAGAGTCGGGCAGCAGTTCACCGCGGCTGACCGACAAACCGGTCTCGACGATGTTTTGCAGCTCCTCGCGCAGGGTTTTCTTGTTGACCGTCGTTTGCTCCGTATGGCGCTCGAGTTTGACAGTCCGCAGGTACTCGGCAAGAAACGCTTCCGGCGCATAAGCGAGCAGAACGCGCCCGGCAGCGGTGCAATATAGCGGCCGACGCATCCCGACAATCATCGAATATCGAACGGCTTGTGCACTTTCGATGACGTCAACGTACGTAATGACCTTATGCTCCACATCGAGCACACCGATATAGACCGTCTCGTGGGTACGCTCCGACAATTCGAGCAGAAACGGTCGCAGCATCTTCGAAAAATTCCATACTGCCATTACATTTGACGATAGCCGGAAAATGGCCGGTCCCAACCGGTACCGGCCAGCGTCGTGCATCAGAAAGCCTTCCGCCACAAGGGGTCGCAACAGGTTCAGCAAGCTGCTCTTGGGCGACTCCAGCGCGACGTTCAACTCTGCAAGCGACATCCCGTCCGGTGCTTTCGCCAACACATCGAACAGCCCGAGCAGACGAGTCAGCGAACGCGGTCCGGTGACATCCTTGTCGGCCGAAGCCAGGATTTCTTTCGACATATCACTCCCCTTCCATTTCGATTCGACTCATTATAAATGAACCATTCACATAGTCTCACGTTGGTCGCCGGTTTAGCACACTTATTCTTGGCGGATCCGGGATAACGCCAAGTCCATCACGCGGCTCATCCGCAATATAATTGAACGACGTTCACGAACATGTTCACCACGATACCGCTCGGTGTCGTCAGCCAGTTTGGTGTGCGTCGTGAGCGCGTTACCCATCGTTGTTTTACGAAGGAGTTCATTCATGAGCGCACTAAAGGACCGGGTTGCCATCGTGACCGGCGGCGGGCAAGGATTAGGGCTCGGTATTGCGAATGCGTTGGCCAGCGAGGGCGCGAACCTTGTCCTGACGGGGCGCACCGAAGCGAAGCTGCGAAAGGCGGAGACGGCACTGAAGGAGTATGGCGTTCAAGTGCTCGTGGTGCCGGGCAACACGCGCAGGCGTGCTGATGCCGACCAGACCGTCGCGCTCGCCATCGAACATTTCGGGCGCATCGATGCCCTTGTGAACAACGCACAATCCAGCACGCCGGGCGTGCCGCTTGAAGCGGTCACCGATGAAAACTGGTGCGAGACGCTCGAATCGGGCCTCTACGGCACGCTGTATTTCATGCAGGCCGCCTGGCCCCATATGAAGCAGCAGCGCAGCGGCAGGATCATCAATTTCGCGTCGCGCACTGGCATCGAAGGCACCCAGGGATTCGGTCCATACGCCGCCGCCAAGGAGGGCATTCGCGGCCTGTCGCGAGTCGCCGCGCGCGAATGGGGCGCTTACGGCGTCACCGTCAACGTAGTGTGTCCCGCGGCCCTCACGCCTGCCGCCGACGCATATCTGGATGCGAATCCCAGTGAACGCACGCGCTATCTGTCCGAGATTCCGCTTGGCCGTTTCGGCGATCCGCAGAATGATATTGGACGCGTAGTTGCATTCTTATGCAGTGAGAGCGCGGGTTACGTAACCGGACAGACCATCAATGTCGATGGTGGACAGTCTATGCTCTAGCGATGCGCCGCGAGCCGCTGAAACCGGTTTTTCAACGATCGGCAGCTCGCTTTCAAACTGTAGGCAGCCCACGTTCGTGCGCAGCGAAATAGCGTTCTCCTCCATCGAACCTCGCGAAGGTGCGATGAAGTTTGGCCCTGGCTACTTCACACGAAGTCAGGGTCATTCTTTTGCGCTGCGTTGTTCCACCACTGGGTTTAAATGACCTTGCGCGCACGCAACGCGTCGATTTCCGCGCCTGACATGTCCAGCAGATCGCGCAGCACGCCTTCGGTATGCTCGCCGAGCATCGGCGGCGGGGTATAAGACTCGATCGGCGTACCGGACATCTTCACCGGGTTAGCGACCATGCGCACGGCATCATTCGACAGCGGATGCGCAACCTCCACGCACATGCCGCGCGCCTGAACATGTGGATCTGCGAACACCTGCTCCAGGTTGTTGATCGGACCTGCCGGCACGCCCGCTGCGTCGAGCGCAACCAGCAACGCGTCGCTCTGCCACTGCGCGATCAGCGGCTCGAACACGTCGCCGAGCGCCCGGCGATTCCTGACCCGTAGCGCGATCTCGCTAAAGCGCGGGTCCGTTGCGAGTTCCGGATGCTTTAGCACCTGGCACAGTCGCGCATACTGTTCATTGTTACCGGCGACGATCATGATGTCGCGATCCGCGCAACGGAACATCCGCGACGGCATGCCGCCGTTGCCCTCGGTGCCGCGCCGCACCGGCACCTCGCCGGACACCAGGTACTGGCTGGCATAGTGCGAGGTGGCGGCGATCATCGAATCCAGCAGCGAGAGATCGATGTACTGCCCTTCGCCGCCCTGCTCGCCGCCCTGCTCGCCGCCGGCATCGCGATGATAGAGCGCCGCCACAATCGCAGATGCCGCATATTGCCCGCACAGGATATCCGCGAGGCTCGGGCCGGTCTTCATCGGGCCGCCGCCCGGCATGTCGTCGCCGTTTCCCGTGACACTCATCAGGCCACCCATGGCCTGGAAAATCGAGTCGTAGCCGGGTCGCGGACTGTACGGTCCGGTCTGCCCGAAACCCGTGATCGAGCAGTAGACGAGGCGCGGATTGACGAGCTTGAGGCTTGCGTAATCCAAACCATATCGCTTCAGGTCCCCGACCTTGTAGTTTTCCAGCAGCACGTCGCATTTCGCTGCGAGCGAGCGGATCAACGCCTGCCCGTCAGGCGTCGCGATATCACAGGTAATCGACTTCTTGCCCCGATTCGCGCTGATGAAGAATGTCGATTCGCGCGTGTCGTTGCCATCGCGGTCCTTCAGGAACGGCGGGCCAAACTGGCGCGAGTCGTCGCCCTTGCCCGGCCGTTCGACCTTGATCACTTCCGCCCCCAGATCCGCCAGCATCTGCGCGCCCCATGGCCCTGCGAGAATGCGGCTCAGATCGAGCACGCGGATCCCGGACAACGCACCTTTCGTCATATCGAACCGTTTCCGTTGAATTGATTTGTTGCCGGGTCATTGCCCAATGAATTTCGCGGTGCGCTTTTCGATAAACGACTGCACGCCCTCTTTGGCATCTTCCGTGTTGTAGAGAACCTGCTGGGCCGACTGGATATTCGAATAGGCCTCCTGCCAGCCCGCCCCCAGCGACACCCGCGCATTGGCCATCGTGGCCTGCACGGCCAGCGGAGCCTGGGCAGCAATGCGCTCCGCGATCTCCAGCGCGCGCCCGAACTCTTCGCCCAGCGGCACGACTTCCTGCACGAAATTCATGCGATACGCTTCCTGCGCCGTGAATTCGTCACCGGTGAGCAGAATCTTCATCGCGTCACCCCACCCCGCGCGCTCCACCATCCGGATGGTCGCGCCGCATCCTGCCATGATGCCGCGCTTGACCTCCATCTGCGAGAAGCGGCAATTGTCGGCGGCCACCACCACCTCGGACGCCAGCATCAGTTCGACTGCCACCGTAAAGCTGATGCCCTTCAGCGCGATCACAACCGGCTTCTTGCGCAACGGCTCGCGCAGATTGAAGGGGTCGACTTCGCCCACTGGCAGCAACGGCTTTCCCGCGCGGCGCAACGGCACGATCTTCGGCATGTCGAGGCCCGCGGTGAAGTGATCGCCCTCCGCGTAAAGCAGCCCGCAGAAGATATCCGGGCTCGCTTCCAGACGCGTGTACGCTCTGGCCAGTTCCTCGAACATTCTAGGGGTAAAGCCGTTGCGCTTTTCCGGACGGTCGATGCCGATCAAGAGAATATGGCCGCGCTGTTCGACGCGAATCTGCCCGTCCTCATGGCGTGTGGTCATACTGTGCCTCCTTGCCTCATTTCGTGAAGCGCCGGCCCGAAGCCCAATTGACAAAGCTCCGTCGCGCATTCACAATTATAAACATCGTTCAAATTACGAGCAACCCTGCACAGCGCCGATTCATGCTGCGATGCAGCGCCGGAAGCGGTCGCGAATGGCGAGTGAGTGCGCTGTTCCGGCGGCGGAAAGGTGGCATACGTGTTGGTCCGCATTCATGCGAGGAAAACTGATGGCCTACGAAACGATCATCGTCGAAACGCGCGGCAGGACCGGCCTTATCAAGCTTAACCGACCGCAGGCGTACAACGCACTCAACAACCTGCTGATGGACGAGTTGACTGACGCGCTCGACAGTTTCGAAACTGACGAAGCGATCGGCGCAATCGTGTTGACTGGAAGCGAGAAGGCGTTTGCCGCTGGCGCCGATATCAAGATGATGAGCGAGTGGACTTACATGGACGTTTTCAAGCGACAGTTCATCACGTCCAACTGGGAGCGCACGGCGCGCTGCCGCAAGCCGGTGATCGCCGCCGTGGCCGGCCTCGCGTTGGGGGGCGGTTGCGAACTGGCCATGATGTGCGACTTCATACTCGCTGCCGACAACGCCCGCTTTGCGCTGCCTGAAATCACGCTTGCCACCATCCCTGGCGCCGGCGGGACGCAACGCCTCTCGCGCGCGCTCGGCAAATCAAAGGCCATGGAGATGATTCTCACCGGCCGGAAGATGGACGCTCTCGAAGCCGAACGCTGCGGACTGGTGAGCCGCGTCGTACCGGCCGACGAATTGCTGGACGAAGCGTTGAAAGCGGCGGACGCCATCGCCGGATTCTCGCAACCTGTCGTTGCGATTGCGAAGGAGTGCGTCAATCGCGCCTACGAGTCCAGTCTTGCCGAAGGCATCCTGTTCGAGCGGCGCATGGCCTATGCAACGTTCGCCACCGAAGACCGCAAGGAAGGCATGGCCGCATTCGCGGAAAAGCGCAAGCCGGTGTTTCGCCATTGCTGAGCGCCGTACGCATCCGTGAAATCGCAGTCGTCTGCATCCGTTGAACTGCACGCACTCGATTGAATCTATTCAACCCGCCATTCGCCCACATGGCTTCACGACCGATCATGAACTCTCCAAAGAATCGCATCACCGAATTGCTCGGCATCGACTACCCGATCATCCAGGGCGGTATGCGCTGGGTGGCGCGCGCGGAACTCGCGGCGGCAGTCGGTAATGCGGGCGGGCTGGGATTCATCTCCGCGCATACGCACGCGAGTGCCGATGCACTGGCGCGCGAGATCGACCAGGTGCGCGCCCTTAGCGACAAACCGTTCGGCGTCAACCTGACGCTGCTCGGCAGTAACGCCGGGCTCGACTACGAGGGCTATGTGCGCACCATCATCGAGCGGGGTGTGCCCGTCGTGGAAACGGCGGGCAGCAATCCCGCGAAATACATCGAAACGCTCAAGGCAAACGGGGTCAAGGTGATCCACAAATGCGTCGCTGTGCGGCATGCGCTGAAGGCAGAATCGCTCGGCGCGGACGCCGTGAGCATCGACGGATTCGAATGTGCGGGGCATCCCGGCGAAGACGATATTCCTGGACTGATCCTGATCCCCGCCGCTGCAGACAAGCTGAAAATTCCGCTGCTCGCCTCAGGCGGCTTCGCGGATGGCCGCGGCCTGGTGGCGGCGCTCGCGCTCGGCGCGGACGGCATCAATATGGGCACGCGCTTCATGCTCACGCAAGAGTCGCGCGTGCACCCCGCAATCAAACAACGCCTGCTGGAAGCCACCGAACGCGATACGTTGCTGGTCGGACGCACGCTCGGCGATTCGAGCCGCGTGATCAAAAACACTGTCAGCCTCGCGGCAATCGAGCTGGAACGTGCAGGCGGCGCCACGGCCGCCGACCTGTACACGCTGACCGGTGCCAGCCGCTGGATGGACGCATTCGCAAGTGGCGATGTCGAAGGCGGTGCCTTTCCGGCCGGGATGGTGACAGGACTGATCCACGATCTGCCGACCTGTGCCGAACTGATCGCACGAATCTTGCGGCAGGCGTCCGACATCGCGGCACGGGGCTTTACGTTCAAGGTGCCTGCCGCATGAAGCTCTCGGGCGTCCGCGTCGTCGATCTGTCGCAGTTCATGCCAGGGCCGATGCTCGCGTCGAATCTCACCGATCACGGCGCCGACGTCATCAAGGTAGAACCGCTGTCGGGCGATGCGGCACGCGGCCCGCTCGAGTCGGATAGCGAGTTTTTTGTGGCGCTCAATCGCGGCAAGCGCAGCATTGCACTGGATCTGAAACACCCCGATGGTCTCGCGATCGCCCGCAAGCTCATCGACGCGGCCGACATCGTGATCGAGTCGTCGCGGCCCGGTGTGGCGGCGCGCCTGGGCATCGATTACGAGACGGTGAACCGCACCCATGCCAGGCTCGTTTACTGTTCGCTGACCGCCTTCGGCCAGACCGGTCCGCTGTCACAGGTCCCCGCGCACGACCCCGTCATCCAGGCCATGGCGGGAACCTTGCCACGCGACGAGCGCGGCGCTCCGGTGACATCGGGCGCCTCCCTTGCCGCGCTGGCGGGCTCGTTGACGGCGTTGTCCGCGGTATTGATGGCGCTGTTGCACGCACGCGAAACGGGCGAGGGAGACTTCATCGATATTTCGCTGTACGACGCAGCGCTAACGGTGCAACCGCATCTGACCAGCCACGCGCTAAACCAAGTAGCAGGCGATACCGTCGCTACTGCGCATGGCGGCAACGCAATCGCTCTGCTCGCTGCGTACCAGACGGCCGATTCGCAATGGCTTTGTCTCGGTGGCCGCGAACTCGACTTTGCGACGAATCTGCTAACGCCGCTAGGTCGACCAGACCTGATTGACGTCGCCATGGGACCAGCCGGCGTGGCGCAGGACGAACTGCGTGCCTTCCTCACCAGGACCTTCCTGACACGCACGCTGAGCGAATGGCTCGCGTGGTTCGAAGGCCGCCGCGTCAGTGTCGCCCCGGTGCTGTCGCTGCGTGACGCGCTTGCGCATCCACACACGCAGGCCCGTCAGATGGTCAGCGCTGACGCGGCGGGTCGTCGGCATGTCGGAAGCGCGATCCGTTTCCAGCGCGAACCGGCACAACCCGTTCTGTCGATTCCGTCCATTGGCGAGCACACGGCAGAGATTCTCGATACCCTCGGCTACACCGCTGAACACATCGCCGCACTCGATGCTGCCGGCGTCATCCGCGCGCAGAATGCGCCGCAAAGACGCAGCGTCACGCCTCCGCCAGTGTCCTGATCAAAAGACTCCGAATCCTCCCCCGCGCGTCCCGTCAGCCTCATGCCCACACTCCTGCAACCCGGCTCCATCGACTTTGCGTCCATTGTCCGTGCTGGCGACAACGTCATGTGGGGCCAAGCGAATGCGGAGCCGGTGCCGCTGACTCAGGCACTCATCGCGCAGCGGCACCAGATCGGCCGGTTCCGCGTGTTTCTGGGCGCGAGCACCGCCGATACGTGCCAACCCGGCCACGCCGACTGTATCGACTTCGTTTCTTACTGCGGCACGGGCGCCAATCGCGCACTGGCGCGCGCCGGCGCGCTCGACGTGCTGCCGTGCCACTATTCGCAGTTTCCGCATATGATGCGCTCGGGCGCGCTCAAGATCGACGTGCTGCTGCTGCAGCTCGCGCCGCCGGATCAAGAGGGTCGCTACAGTCTGTCGGTCGCACACGAGTATCTGGTTCCGGCGCTGGACACAGCCCGGGTCACCGTTGCCGAAGTCAACGAGCAGGCGCCTTGGACGTATGGCGAGCGCTATCTGCGCGACGCCGACCTCGACTTCATTCTGCCGACCTCGCGCGCGCCACTCGAAAACGCGCCCAGCAAAACCGGCAACCTCGAACTGGCGATCGCCAGCCACGTCGCCGGTCTGATCGAAGACGGCTCGACGCTCCAATTCGGCCTCGGCGCGATTCCCGAAGCCGTCCTTGCTCGCCTGTCGGACCGGCGAAACCTGGGAGTCCACTCGGGTGCGATCGGAGACAAGGTCGCCGATCTGATGGACGCGGGCGTCATCAACAACGCGCGAAAAAACGTCGACAGAGGGCAGACAATTGCCGGCGTCATGATGGGCAGTCGCCGCATTCATGACTTCGCGCATCGCAACCAGGCCGTGCAGTTTCGCTCCACAAGCTACACCCACGATCCGGAGGTGCTGGCCCGGATCGACCGTTTTGTCGCCCTCAATTCGGCGCTCGAAGTCGACCTGAGCGGACAGATCAACGCGGAAGTGGCCAACGGCAGCTACGTCGGCGCAGTGGGCGGCGCACTCGACTTCCTGCGTGGCGCCTGGCGCGCCAAGGGTGGTCTACCGGTGGTTGCAATGCCATCGACCGCGGGCAAAGGGGCGAGCCGCATTGTCGCGACGCTCAGCGGCCCCGTCAGCACGCCGCGCAGCGACGCCGGTGTCATCGTCACCGAATACGGCGTCGCGGACCTGCGCGGACTCACCCTGAAACAGCGACGCGAGCGTCTGCTGGCAATCGCCCACCCCGACTACCGAGCGGCACTTGAACGCTCCACCGGCGGGGCCGGCTGACGCAATCCGGACAACTATTGCCGGCGACAAGACAACGTACCGCCACCAGCCTCTTCCATGTCAATTGAAGGAACGCATATGAAACGCGCAGCGATCGTCTGTCCCGTACGCACGCCGGTCGGCACCTTTGGCGGCAGTCTGCGCAGCGTGCCGGTCGAAGAACTCGGCGCGCTGGTTACCAGAGAAGTCCTGAAGCGCACGGAGCTCGACCCCGTGCGGATTGACGACGTGGTTTTCGCGCAGTCGTACGCAAACAGCGAAACGCCCTGCGTTGGACGCTGGATCGCGTTGCAGGCGGGACTGCCGGTCGAAGTGCCAGGCATGCAGCTTGACCGGCGCTGCGGCGGCGGGCTTCAGGCGCTCGCGACCGCCGCCATGATGGTCCAGACCGGCGCCGCCGACGTCGTGCTGGCGGGCGGCGTCGAGAGCATGAGCAACATCGAGTACTACAGCACGGACATGCGATGGGGTGCACGGGCGGGTTCGGTGCAGTTTCACGACCGGCTCGCGCGTGGCCGCGAACGCTCGCAGCCGGAGGAGCGCTTCGGCCGCATCTCTGGCATGATAGAAACCGCTGAAAACCTTGCCAGCGACTTTCACATCAGTCGCGAAGAGGCAGATGAATATGCGGTGCGCAGCCATCGCCGCGCGGCCGCCGCCTGGTCGTCAGGCCGCATGGCCGATGAAACCGTGGCCGTCAGCGTGCCGCAGAAGAAAGGCGCGCCCCTTGTCTTTGCCCAGGACGAGGGCTTTCGCGAAGACGCCAGTATGGAGAGCCTCGGCAAGCTGCGCGCATTGATCCCAGGTGGCACCGTGACGGCAGGCAATTCCAGCCAGCAGAACGATGCGGCAGCGGCCTGCCTTGTCGTCGCGGAAGACAAGCTCGAACCACTTGGTCTGGAACCGATGGCGTATCTGAACGGCTGGGCCGCAGCGGGTTGCGAGCCGTCGCGCATGGGAATCGGCCCGGTGCATGCCGTGCAGAAACTGATGACACGCACCGGGTTGTCGGTCGATCAGATGGATCTTGTCGAACTCAACGAGGCGTTCGCCTGTCAGGTGCTGGCGGTACTCAAGGGATGGGGATGGAACGATCCGGAACGGCTGAACGTCAACGGCTCCGGCATCTCCTTGGGTCATCCGATCGGCGCTACCGGTGTCCGCATGATGACCACCCTGCTCTTCGAATTGCAGCGGCGCAAGGGCCGCTACGGTCTCGAGGCAATGTGCATCGGCGGCGGCCAGGGGCTCGCCGCGCTATTCGAGCGAGCGTGAGCGGCGTGTGCCGCCCAGACGACGATCGGCTTCATCGGCGCTTGAAAAATCGCTCGCGCTGAATATGTACTTCGTCGGACGCCATCAAGGTATCGTAAATGACTCGCGCCCTGCGCATACCAGCGTCGAAGTCGCCGCATTCGACTGAGGCAGCGATCGCCTCCAGTGCTTGCATGGCTGCGTGCGTAGTGGGCTTGTTCGCGAGTCCCGCGCGCGCGTCCGCAAGAACCTGGATTGCATGACCAGGGGTGACAGCGAGGTGCCGGATCAAAGGCAGTGACAGGTCATTGCGCTCGACAAGTGCATACGCCAGCTGCACGGCGGCATCTAAAGACTGACCAGGCTCGACGATACGATCGAACAGCGCGGTCCCCGCAAACGACGATGCCAGTTCCAGCCGTGCCGCCATAATCATGTCGATGGCCCGCGCAAGCCCCACAACGCGCGGCATGCGTTGCGTGCCCGACAGCGGGATGGTCGCCAGTCCGACTTCGGGAAGTCCTATCTGCGCATCCGCTTCGGCGATGCGATAGTGGCAAACGAGTGCCGTTTCCAGACCTCCACCCAACGCCAGACCATGGATAGCGACAATGACCGGCTTGTTCATCGACTCGATAAAGGGGTGAACGTGCATCGACAGTCCGGGCGGCGCGGCAGCTGCAGATGTGCCAAATTCGCGGATATCGCCGCCCGCGCAAAAGCCCTTGCCCCACCCGGTAAGGATGATGGCTCTAGCGTCGCCGTCATCTCTCGCCCGCTTGAAGGCGCGTAACAAACCGGATCGCACTGCGACGCCCAATGCGTTGACCGGGGGGTAGTCGATCGTTATCGTAGCAACGCTGTCCACGCAAACATAGTGAACGGCGGCGCGCGTCACACTTCAATCATCACAAAGTCCGCCTTCGCGGCGCCGCATTCCGGGCAAGCCCAGTCCTCGGGAATGTCTGCCCAACGCGTACCAGGCGGAAAACCTTCAGCCGGAAGTCCAACGGCTTCGTCGTAGAAAAAGCCACAGAAGATGCATTGCCACTGTTTCATCGTTGTCGGTCTGTCATGTATTCAGGAAACAGATTCAGGATGCGACTGGCCACGTTAGCGGCAGATAGAGCATGCCGTTCACGGAGCCGGAGCCACAACGGGGCTTGTCACCTTCGCGAATTCCGAAATCTGGAATCCGTTTCAGCCATTCCTGCAAAAACACCTTGATTTCAGTGCGCGCGAGGAACGATCCGGGGCAGCGGTGCGGCCCATTGCCGAATGCGGCGTGCAGCACCGGCTTGCGGGTCAGGTCGACATCGAGCGGATTGGCAAACTTGCGCTCATCCAGACCAAAAAGCGAGTTGGCCAACTGGATCTGGTCGCCCTTCTTGAGCGTCACGCCTTTGTACTCCATGTCTTCGGTGACGAGCCGCGCCGTGTTCGCTACGCCGAACCTGCGGATCAGCTCATCGACTGACGAAATCATCAATTCAGGATGTTCGATCAGTTGATGCCGATGGTCCGGGTTCTCCGCCAGGAAGCGGGCGATAAAGCCCATCAGCGAAGCGACCGTGTCGAGACCGCCGAACAACACGACGATGAACATGCCGAACATGCGATCAGGCCGCATCGGCTCGCCGTCGATCTGCGCATTCGCAATGAGGCTCACCAGATCGCTGCCTGCCTTTGCCTGACGCTGCGCCACCCATGTGGAGATATATGCACCCAGCCGATTCTGGGATTCGATACGTTCCTCGATCTTGCCACGCACCGCCATCTCGGCCCATTCGAGCAACCGTTCGCGGTCACTCGGCGGTAGGTCAGCAAGGCGCAGAAAAATTACAATCGGCAAGATCCTGGCGAACTCGGACACGAATTCACATTCGCCGCGTGGCGCCAGCTTGTCGATAAGCTCGATTGCGACTGCGCGCGCATCGTCTTCAAGTGACGCGATGGCTTTCGGCAGAAACGACGGTGTGATCAGATTCCGGTACGCCGTATGCTCGGGTGGATCGAGTTCAAGCGGCGCAAGCTGCACCCGACCCACAGGGGGGATACTGACGTGGCGGTGCGAAAAATGCGTATGATCTTTCTGCATCGCTTCGATGTCTTCACCGCGCGTCGCGATCCAGTGACCGCCATAGTACGGAGACCAGACGATGTCCGGACCCGCATGCAACACCTTCCACGCGAGATGAACGTCCTCGGCCGCGCCCGGCGGATTCATGTAGTCGAAATCCACCACGCGCTCGTGCGGCACATGATCCGGCACGCTCCAGTGCTCCGGATAGTTCATTTTCTCGTCTCCAGGCACGTTGGCATCGCGCCACTCAGTCGTTCACAATATGCAACAGCGTTCAGTTTTGTTATTATAGGCTGACAAACTTTTTACATCAACGTCTGAAACGAATGGAGACGACAATGAGCGATATCGTGAAGGACAAGGTTGTGGTGGTAACGGGAGCGGGGGCCGGTATCGGTCGCGATTTCGCGCTCCAGTTCGCAGCGGCTGGCGCGAAGGTGGTGGTCAACGATCTTGGGCGCCATGCGGAGAGCGGCGAGTTCGCGGCGCAGCGGGTCGTGGCGGAAATCAAGGAAGCGGGCGGCGAGGCGGTGGTGAGTACGGATAGCGTTGCCGAATGGGATTCGGCACAAAAGATCGTGCAGGCCGCGCTCGACACCTTCGGGCGAGTCGATTGCGTGGTCAACAATGCAGGCATCGTGCGCGACCGGATGTTTTTCAATATGAGCCCGGAAGAATGGAAGGCCGTCGTCGACGTGCATCTGAACGGTTCGTTCTTCGTGGCGCGCGCCGCGGCACCGCTCTTCAAGGCACAGAACGGCGGCAGTTACGTCCATATGACGTCCACCTCCGGTCTGATCGGCAATATCGGCCAGGCTAACTACTCAGCGGCGAAGATGGGTGTCGTGGGTCTGTCGAAGTCGATCGCGCTCGACATGGCGAAATTCAACGTGCGCTCAAACTGTATCGCGCCTTGGGCATGGACCGCCATGACCGCATCGATTCCGTCGGACACGCCCGAGCAAAAGGCTCGCGTCGAGATCATGAAGAAGATGGAAGCGCGCAAGGTGGCTCCGCTCGCGGTCTATCTGGCATCGGATCGCGCAGCGAAGGTGTCGGGACAGATCTTCGGTGTCCGCGCTAACGAAATCTACTTCTTCAACCAGATCCGCATGGTGCGCTCGTTGCATCGCGATGGTGGCTGGACGCCGGAATCGATCGCCGACCAGGTGATGCCGGCGTTCGAATCCAGCTTCTTCCCGAACGTGCCGTCGCTGACGCTGACGCCTTGGGATCCGGTTTAACGCACACGTTCTACGCTTCGCAAGCCGCTGCCAACCGCGGCCGACCTTGACGTCCAGCCGCGGACCTGCGGCTGGTCATTCGAATACCCCGCGGGTCCCGCTCGCCGCGCGAGCAAGCGGAGGCCCTTATGCAATGCGCGGTTCGCCGGCGCAGTCACTGCCCGTGACAACGCCACCCGGTTCGCTCGACGCTTCGCACCCAACCATCGCCAACTGACGCCGCGCCTTTAGCAGAACCGGCAGGTCCACCATCCGTCCGTTCACGGAGACCGCACCACTCCCGGCGCGCTCAAATGCTTCGATCGCTTCCCGGGCCTTCGCGAGTTCCTCTTCGCTCGGACTGAAAGCGGCATTGACCTGCGCGACCTGCTTCGGATGGATACAGAGCTTGCCGCCAAAACCCAGGCTTCGCGCACGCGATGCATCGGTCGCGAGTTGAGCTGCGTCGTCAAGCGCCACGGTGACGCCATCCACCGGCGGCAGCAAGCCGGCCACCCGAGACGCCAGAACGATCTGCGAGCGCGCATAGAGCAGCGCTTGCCAGGTACCGGAGCAATCCAGATCGAGTTCGAAATCAACCGATCCGAATATAAGCCGCTCGACGCCCGGCCCTCTCGCCACCTCGAGCGCCTGCCACACGCCGAGCGCCGATTCGACGATCGGCAGAATCGGCTTGGTGGTCACACGGACGAGCGCTTCGAGGGCCATAGCGTTCTCCGCCTTCGGCAATACAACGCCGTCAATACCACCGAGCATCAGCAGCGAGAGGTCTTCGTCGAACCACGGCGTGCCAAAGCCGTTGATACGCAGTAGCACACGCGTGGTCGACGCAGCGAAGGCCGCCGCCGCATCGGCGACATGCTGACGAGCCGGCCCCTTGTCCACGGCGCCGACCGCATCTTCGAGATCCACGATCACCGCGTCGGCGCCGCAGGCGAGCGCCTTGGCAAAACGCTCAGGCCGTATGCCGGGAACAAACAGAAGAGAACGCATCACGCTTCCTGAACAATAAACGCTGGTTGTAAACGCACTAGTGGTTCACGCAGGACAAGGACACCCAGGCCAGCCGCTATGCCAGAACCGCGCTGGCCTCCATGCGCAACGTGCCGTCGCTACCCGCAATCCACAGCTTGAGCACTTTACCGTCGTCACTGTCTGGACGTCCGCACACGACGAACGGTGCCGTATCGAGCACCGGACTTATGCCGCGAAACGAAAAGGCAGTGACGCGCTCCCCTGGCCGCTCCGCTCGCACCAGATCCAGCAGCAGTGTCGCCAGAAGCGGGCCATGCACGACTAGCCCCTGATAGCCTTCCTCCTCCATCGCATAGGGCCGGTCGTAATGGATGCGATGGCCGTTGAGGGTCAGCGCCGAATAGCGGAACAGCAGCACGGGATCCGGATCGATCGTACGCATCCATCGGGCGCCCTCAAAGGCGGGGCGAGGGGTCGCAGGCGCTTCGCTGGCAGCGGGACGATCGCGGTAGACGATGTCCTGATGCTCCTCGATCGCTACGCCTGCAGCGTCGCAAATCTGATGCAGCACCTTGACGAAGACCAGATCGCCGCTACGGCCGTGCTTGTGCGTCACGTCTTTAATCGTCGACAAACGGGTGACCGCCTCACCGGCCCGTAGCTCGCGTAAAAACGCCAGTTGACTGCCCGCCCACATCCGTCGAGGCAACGCCACCGGCGGCAGGAAACCGCCGCGCTTCGGATGCCCGTCGGGGCCCACGAGCGACTGCCGGTGCACCGGCAAAAAGTAGAGCCAATGCCACAGCGGCGGTAATGCATCGCCGGGCGCGACTGGCGCACTGTCATGGTCAAGCGTAGCGGCAAGCGCGGCGATCGGCGTCAGGGAAAGCGTGTCGGAAACACGCTCGCTTCTGCTGATCCACTGCTGCAAATGGGCAACATCTATAGGCATAACGTCGATTCACTCAGATTCAATGCTGCGCGGACTGCCCGTGCGACGGGCAACAAGGGATCTTCTTCCGGCGAGGTCGGATTAAACATCTTGTTGTGACAGATCGCGACGGCCAGACCGGTGTCCGGATCGGCCCAGCCGATCGAGTTGCCCTGCCCCGGATGACACAGCGCGCGCGGCGATTGAACCGCTGTCACCGGCGGATGAGCACCGCCGAACCAGAATCCGCCGACTGTGATCGGAAGCGGAAAGCCGAACATCACCGGGTCGGGTTCCGCGCTGTTCGCCCGTGGCGTATTCAGCGTTGCGACGAGTTCTTTCGACAGCAACCGCACGCCGTCAAGCTCGCCACCGCCCGCAAGCATCGCCCAGAAGCGCGCCTCGCTGCGCGCGTTGAAGATGCCGCCCACCCCCGCCACTTCCGCGCGGCGCACATCGGGCCGCTCGAACACCGTTGGGTTCAGCGCGAACTGCTCGGGCATCGACGCGAGAAAAAGCGGCGGCAGATATTCCGCCGGCACCGGCACCATCGCATCGGTGAGCTTGGCGATACGTGGCTCGACCTCGTCGGGGATGCCGATCCAAAGATCGGAAATGCCGAGCGGCTCGGCGATTTCTTCGCGTACGAAGCGCCCCAGCGAGCGCCCTTTGGGATCCACTCGTCGCACCAGTTCGCCGATGATCCAGCCAAAGGTCATCGAAAGATATAGCGTCTTTGTCCCGGGCTCCGCGAGCGGTTTCAGGTCGGCAATCGCAGCAGTCATCCAATGCCAGTCGCACATCCGTTCCGGCGTGACGCCCTCGGGCATCTGCGGCACACACGCACGATGCGTCAGTACATCTCGAACCGTCGTGCGCGCCTTGCCGTGCGCGCCGTATTCGGGCCAGTAACGCGCGACCGGTGCGTCGTAGTCGATGTGGTCGCGATCGGCCAGAATGTGTAGTGCGGTCACCGCAACAGCCTTGGTCACCGAGTAGACGTTGAAAAGCGTTTCGCCGTCCACGAGACGTCCTGTCGCCGGATCGGCTACCCCGCTCCACGCATCCACGACCAGTTTGCCATTCAGATAAGCCGCCACCTGGACGCCGATCTCGCCACCCGCGCTCGTCGCGTACTCCAGCGCCTGCTGGACGATTGCCGTCGTGGCCGACGTTTGCGCCGTCAAATTCATGCGGCGTCTCCCTGATCGAAATTTCGCCTACAAATGTTTGCGTAACGCTCGCGATTCGAGTCAGGCCGGCTCATCGTGCGTCCTCCAGAATCAAGTCGGCGGCGCGCCACGCCATGGCCATCATCGGGCCGTTCGTGTTGCCGGAAATCATCGTCGGTGTGACGGACAGATCCATGACGCGCAGTCCGGCAACGCCGCGCACGCGCAAGCGCGAATCGAGTACCGCAAGGCGGTCCGTACCCATCTTGCAGGTGCCGCAAGCGTGAAAGCCCGACTGGCCTTCGCGCCGGTAAAGGTCGAGAATTTCGTCATCCGACTGAACCGCAGAGCCAGGGCGCGTTTCGCCCTCCAGCAGGCTCGCCAACGGCTCTGCGCCGAACACGTTGCGCATCAGCCGGAATGCGTTGATCGCCATCTGCCGGTCGTAGGTCTCGGCGAGATAGTTGGCGGCCACCTCGGGCGCGACCTTGCGGTCGGCGGAAACGATCTTCACATGCCCTTGGCTCTCGGGTCTGAGCGGATAGCTGAAAAGCTGCATGCCGGGAAACGGCTCGAAACCGGAGCCAGCCGCCGCGCCGAAGTCCAACGAAAACGGCGCCATCATCAATTGGACGTCGGGCCTGGTGGCGTCGGGTGCAGTTCTGACGAAGCCGCCCACCGGATAAGAGCCCAACGCCATGACGCCGCGGTGGAACAGAAAATACTGCAACGCATTGCGCCACAGACGCGCCCCGGCGAACTGCCGGTTCTGTGAATCGCGCCATTGCCTGAGGCGCGCCTGAGTCATGTACAGCAAATGTTCACGCATGTTCAGACCAACCCCGGGGCTCGCCGCAACGACACCGATGCCGAGCGACTGCAGATGCTGCGGATCGCCCACACCCGACAGTTGCAAAAGCCGCGGCGACTCGAGCGCGCCCGCTGACAGCACAACTTCGTGGCACGCCCGGTAAGCGGTGACAATGCCGTTGCGGTGGCATCCGACGCCCACCGCGCGCGTACCCTCGAAGACGACGCGGGTGACTTCCGTTCCAGTGACCACAGCCACGTTCTTGCGCTTCCTCGCGGGCTTGAGAAACGCTTCTGCGGAACTCTGCCTGCGGCCGTTGCGGATGGTGTAGGTTAGATACGCCACGCCTTCGTGGTCGAGCCGATTGATGTCTTCGACCCGTCGCACGCCAAGTGACTGGCAGGCGTCCAGCACCGCTTCGCCGAGACGGTTGCGCTCGGCATACGGCGACACTTTCAGCGGGCCGCCCGCGCCGCGCAGTTCATCGGCACCCAGCGCATGGTCTTCGATACGCCTGAAACAAGGCGCCACGTCCTGCCAGCCCCAGCCTTCCACACCGAGTGCCGCCCAACCGTCGTAGTCGTCGGGATGACCGCGCATATAAACCATGCCATTGATGCCGCTAGAGCCGCCGAGCATCTTGCCGCGCAACCAGACTTCATTACGATGACCGTTACAGTCATCCGGCTGCACCGGGATGAACCACGCGTGAGCGGGATCGCCCAGCAGTTTGCCGAATCCTTTCGGCATCCGGATCAATGGGCTGGTATCTTCCGGACCCGCCTCGATCAGCAGCACGTCATGACGGCCGCTCTCTGAGAGGCGGTTGGCCAGCACGCACCCAGCGGCGCCTGCCCCCACGACGATATAGTCGAACTCGGTCATCCCTTCAGTCTCCGACGGCGGGTTGAATCGTCTCGCTCACAACGAGTGGCATTCGCAGCCGTGTGTTGCTGTCGCTGTGGCGGCATGGCCCCGCAGAATCAAGCGCATTTGACGCGGCCCCTCTGGCGCTCAGTCGAATACGACCGGAATCGAATGCGGCACGCGCATCATGATGCCGTTGATGAGTGGCGCCGGCGCCGCGGGGTCAAGCCGCAGGTTCGGCAACCGGTCAAGGATCGCGTTGAGCGCACGCGTCATCTCGACGCGCGCCAGATGCTGACCGATGCACACGTGCGGCCCATATGCAAAAGCGAAGTGCCGATGCGTGCCGGTGCGGAAAATGTCGAACCGGTCGGGATCCGTGAAGCGGCTGGGGTCTCGATTGGCGCTTCCCGCGACTACGTCGATAAATGCACCTGCCGGAATCTCGACGCCACCCAGCGTCACAGCGCGCGCCGCCATGCGCGACTGCATCAATACGGGTCCGTCCCAGCGCAACGCTTCTTCGATGGCACGTGGCACGAGCGCGCGGTCACGCCGCACGGCATCGAGTTGATCCGGATTTCGCAGCAGTCCGAGCAGCAATACGCTGGTCGCGCGATAGGTCGTGTCGCCGCCCGCGTTCACCAGTTGCCTAAGAAACGAAATGACGACCTCCTCGGGCAACCGTTCGCCTTCGACTTCAGCAGTAGCCAGCATGCTCACCAGATCGTCGCCGGGGTTCTCCCGACGCTGCGCGACGAGTTGCGCGAAATACGTGCCCAGCTTCGTTGATGCTTCGACGCCATGCTCGATATCGACCGAGACAAGCGTCTGCGCGATGGCGAGCTTGTGAAATACCTTGACGTCCTCGGGCGGCAACGCCAACTGGTGGTAAATGATGTTGAATGGGTAGTGCAGCGTGAATTCCTGGACGAGGTCCGCGTGGCCGCGAGTGGCAAACTTCTCCATCAGGCCGGCCACCACCGGATCGACCAGCGTATCGCCCCACGCGGCCACCGTATTCGGGATGAAGGCCTTCTGGAAAATGCGCCGGTACCTCGGATGCTCGGGCGCATCCATGGTCGAGATGCTGTGGCCGAAACTGATGCCGATATTGCGTTCATAAGCCCGGTTCGAAAACGTCGCCGGATCGCCCAGCACCCGCGCGACTTCGTCGTAGCCGAACACGCAGTAGTGCTCGACGTCCGGCATCGTCAGGTCGGCGGGCGTGTCCATCAACACACGATAGTCGCCCTTCTGAACCGAGCCTTTCTCGCGCAGCGCAGCAATGCGTGGATAAGGGTCGCTATCCGCACCGTACGCCAGTGCATCCTCGAAAAAGGGATTGAACGCAGGATCGTCGAAATCCTGAAGTCGCAGTCGAGCGCCCATGATGCTGTCTCCTGTCGTTGCGTTTATCGGTTCGCGGCGGCGTTCATGCAGACATCCCGTCTGGTGCCAATATTTGAACTATGTTCTATTTTGCACAATTGTGCAAGATGGATTTATCATCCGCAGACAGGGACGATGTCACCGATGCAGAACACAGTCACCGCTCCGGTCACAGTCACAGGGAAGCAAGCCATGCCGTCACGCAGCACCCACGCCGCACGCGCCCCAACGACGGACGAACCTGCCCGGGCGAGCGCACCGGTTGCGCTCGCCCGGCGCACAACGGTCGAACGCATCCTCGACACCGCCGAGGAGCTGTTCGCGCGGCACGGCTATTTCGGCACGTCGATCCGCGACATCATGCAAGCCTGTGGACTGGAATTCAGCCTCGCCCGCTATCACTTCGGGAACAAGGATGCGTTGTTCCGCGAAGCAATCGGACGACGTGCGGGCGCGATCAGCCAGCAGGTGATTGCTTCGCTCGATGCCTTGCTGGATAGCCTCGGCGACGCCCCGCCCAGCACAGCGGCAATCGTGACCGCATTGTCCGCGCCAGCGTTCGAGCACCTGAAGAGCGGCGAGCGAGGCTGGCACAACTACCTTCGTCTGCTGACGCAGAACAGTTGCTTGCGGGAACGGCCCGACCTGACGGCGCCCTTCTACGATCAATATTCGCCGGCCGCGGCGCGTTACCGCCAGGCGTTCGCGCTCGCGCTGCCCGAAGCGGATCCGGACACGGTCAGGCTGGTGCAGCGCTTCGTCGAATCGGTATTCCACCTGGTGCTCAATGAGTTGTACGCGCGCGCAGCGAAGTCAAACGCCCAGGTCAAAGCGTCGGCGCTATCGCCAGCTGAAGTCGAGCGAATGCGCACGTACCTCGTGCGCTTCGCCGTGGGCGGCATCGACTCACTCGCGCGGCCGACGCCTGACAACCCGGATTCGTGAGCATTGACAGCTGCTTCATGAGGCATTCACAATTGAGAACATCATTCATAAATATAGATAGTCGCTAATGCGTCGCCGGACGTACGATAGCCACGCGAGACGGGAGTCAGCCTTGATGAGCACCGCAGCATCCCCAGAGGACACCGCACTGATCGTCGGTGCCGGTCATGCGGCCGGCGAGTGCGCAACCAGCATCCGTGATCAGGGCTGGGCAGGCCGCATCGTGCTGGTCGGCGAGGAACCGCATCTGCCGTATCAGCGCCCGCCTTTGTCGAAAGCGTTTCTGTCGGGCGAACTGAGCGCTGAACAGCTCTATCTGAAGCCGCAGGCCACTTACGACAAGGCCCGGATTGAATTCATCCCCAATACCCGGGCCGAGCGCATCGACCGCGCGGCGCACACGGTCGCCCTGTCGGACGGTCGCGAGCTCGGTTACTCGAAGCTCGTGATCGCCACTGGCGGGCATGCCCGCAGGCTCGCGTTGCCAGGCATTGAGGCCATTGAGAAGCAGCCGAACTTTCACTACCTGCGCACGCTCGACCATGTCGCACGGATCCGCGCGCAGTTCCATGCGGGCGCACGCCTCGTCATCATCGGCGGCGGGTATATCGGCCTCGAAGTCGCGGCGATTGCGGTGCGGCGCGGTCTGCACGTCACCGTTCTCGAAGCGCTGCCTCGCGTGCTCGCAAGGGTCACGGCGCCTGAACTTTCTGCGTTCTACGAACGGGTGCACCGTGAAGCTGGCGTCGACGTACGCACCAGCACCGCGGTCAGCGGATTCGAAGTGGACGCCTCGGGCTATGCGGTCGCGGCAGTTGTCTGCGCCGACGGGTCACGCATCCCGGCGGATCTCGTCATTGTCGGTGTCGGCCTGCAGCCCGCCACCGATCTGGCCGTGGCAGCGGGCCTCGCCGTGGACAACGGCATCGTGGTGGACGAGCATACCCGCACTTCCGATCCCGACATCTTCGCCATCGGCGACTGCACTAACCATCCCAACGGGCTGCTGGGCCGGCGCTTGCGGCTGGAGTCCGTGCCCAACGCCATGGAACAGGCACGCACGGCCGCGGCCACACTTTGCTGCAAGGAGCGCGTGTACAACAGCGTGCCGTGGTTCTGGTCCGACCAATACGATCTGAAGCTGAAGATGGTCGGCCTGTCGCAGGGCTATGACGAGTTCGTGCTGCGCGGCGCACCGGAAAGCCGATCGTTCTCTGCGTTTTATCTGAAGGACGGCGTGATGCTCGCTGCCGACACCGTCAGCCGCCCGCAGGAATTCATGCTGGCCAAGCGTTTTGTCGGCGAGAAGATTCCGGTGCGCGCCACCGAACTCGCCGACGATTCGATCCCGCTCAAAAGCCTGCTGCCCGCAGCCTGATTAAACTGACTCAATCCGACGACATCATGCCCATCATTCGATTCATTCAACCAGACGGCGACGAAACGGTCGCAACGGCCAACGTCGGCGAGACCATCATGCAGACCGCTGTCAGCCACCAGGTGCCTGGCATTCTGGGAGACTGCGGCGGTAGTTGCAGCTGCGCAACCTGCCATGCGTATGTCGACGAAGCGTGGGTGAGCCACATGCCGCCCGCCGAGTCGTACGAGATCGACATGCTGACCTGCGCGATGGACGTGCGAGAGAATAGCCGCCTCACGTGCCAGATCAATGTCACGCCTGAACTCGACGGTTTGGTGGTTCGTCTGCCCAGCGAGGCGTGAACGAGCCGCGCGATGGGCGCTCTTCGCCTGCCCGCCGCGTACCGTGCGCCCGGCACCGCGTTGTGACGTAGAGCGAGTCAGGGCAAACGCGTCAGTAAATTGCGCGCAGCCGGTTCGACCGCTTCCCAGAAAGACGCCCAGGTCGGGAAAGACTGCGGCAGGCGCGGCTGGTATTTGTCGCTCTCGTACTTGCCGGGCCAGTTCTGAAAGCGCGGCGTCCCCGGTCGCTCCAGCCAGTCGGTCGAGTACCAGTGGCGTTCATCCCGGCGTTCGAAATACCAGTTGCCGTCGCGCCGTACGTAGTGGTCGAAATAGCAGAGAGCCATGACGACCCATTTGCCGTTATCCTCATGCTCGGCGCGGCAATACACCTGGCCCGTTGCGTGATCGGCATCGACCAGGTCGATCGCGTGTCCGCAGATCTGGTGAATGCTGCGGTAGAAGCTGCGTAGAATATGCTCCGACCCGTAGAACGTTTTCAGCGCGGCGCGACCCACGCCCCACCGGCCGCAATTCACGTCGTCGGTGAAGAGCGTGACAAGGCTGTCCAGATCGCGCGAATCGACAGCAAGCGCATAGCGTATGGGCAATTGCTGGATCGCCAGTTGCGCCTCTATGCGTTCGATTCGAGCCAGCAGATCGGCATCGATGCTCATGTCGTCCTCTTCGCGCCGACCGTCACGCTGCCCGCGGTGCGGGCGCGAATTTCATCGGCGTAGTACGGTTGATGCGAGAGCAACCCGCCGTCCACGTTGATGATCTGCCCCGTGACAAAAGCCGCCTCATCGGACGCCAGGTACACCACCGCATGTGCCACGTCTTCCGGCTGCCCGAGGCGCGGCGTGAGATGATGGCTGAGCATCATCTCGCCCACGGGTCCCGCGTAATGGCCCACTGTGGCCGGCGTCACGATCAGGCCGGGCGCAATCGCGTTGCAGCGAATGCCCTCCTTGCCATGCTGAGCAGCCACATAGCGCGTCAACGCTTCAATGCCCGCCTTGCACACACCGTAAGCGCTATAACCGAGCGCGCCGGCCTGAGCCGCGCCCGACGACGTGTTGATGATCGAGCCGCCGCCGCGAGCGCGCATCAGCGGGATGGCATAACGCGAGGCCAGCATGGTGCCGCGCAGGTTGATGCGCATCGTGTCGTCCCAGACGGAGACATCGACGGCCTCCACGGCGGCATCGACCGTGCTCGATAGCGATGTGGCCGCCGCGTTGTTGTGCAGCACGTCGAGGCCACCCCACGTTTCGAGGGTGAGCGCAAACAACGCCGCTATCGAGGCCTCGTCGCCAATATCGACCCGCGCGGCAATCGCCCGACCGCCCAGCTGCTCGATGCGCTGGGCCTGCGCGACGGCCCCGTCGAAATCCCGGTCTGCCACGACCACCTGCGCGCCTTCAGCGGCAAGCATCGCGGCGCATGCCGCACCGATCCCGGACGCTGCGCCCGTGACGACGGCGATCCTGTCTTTGACTCGTAACATAAGCGCAATTCCTTGTGATTGGACACGTGGCCCGATTCAACGCGTCGCCGCGAAGCGCGCGAGGTGAAAGTCGATGTCGCCGAACATTTTTTCCATCATGGTCATCTTGCGGAAGTAATGGCCGACCTGATATTCCTCGGTAATCCCCATGCCGCCGTGCAACTGAATGCCCTGGGCACAGACGAAACGGCTGGCACGGCCGGCGACCGCCTTGGCCGCCGAAATAGCGGCCCTGCATTCCGTTGCGGGCCGATCCAGGTGAGCAATGCCGCAATAGAGTATCGAGCGGGTCTCCTGCACGGCGACAAACATTTCGGCCATACGATGCTGCAGTGCCTGGAATTTTCCGATCGGCTGACCGAACTGCACGCGGGCCTTGATGTATTCGGCGGTGATTTCCATTACGGCTTCCATCACGCCGAGAATTTCGGCCACGCTGGCCAGCGTCGCGAGCCCCGTCGCTGCTTCAAGCACCTCGCGGGCGCGATCAGGGGCCACAAGCAACGAGGACGCCTCCAGCTCGACGTCGCGAAACTCGATGTCCGCGGCACGAGATCCGTCGAGCAGACGATACGTACGACAGGTCACGCCCGCCGCACGGCGCTCCAGGACGAAAATCGCGGGGCCTTCCGCGTGGTCGTCAAGACGCGCAGTCACCAGCAACTGGTCTGCCGAACCGCCCGCCATCACCAGTGTCTTGGCGCCGTTGAGCAGATAGCCTCCGGTCGTCCTGCGTGCGACGGTACGTTCGCTGCAGCCCAGCTTGAACCGCGAACCCGCTTCACTGTCGGCGAGCGAAAGCAGCAACCGGCCTTCGATCACAGCCGGCAAGAGTGCCTGCCGTTTGGCCCCCGAACCACCACGATCAATGATGGCCGAACACAGAAGCGCTGTTTGCACGAAGGGTTCGAGCGCCATGCCGCGCCCGAACCCTTCCATCACGATGGCCGTCTCGACAAACGAGCAGGCGAGGCCGCCAACATCTTCAGGCAGCATCAGGCCGAGCCAGCCAAGCTCCGCGTAGTCCTGCCAGCGCGCACGGCTAAAGCCCTCTTCGCTCGCGGCAATCTCCCGGCGCTTTTCGAAGCCGTATTCCTGCTGGATGAATCGCTCGACGCCGTCCTTCAGCATCAACTGTTCTTCGGAGAGGTTGAAGTCCATGGTCAAAGTCCAAAGGCGAGGCGGGCAATAATGTTCTTCTGTACCTCCCGTGCGCCGCCGTAAATGGTCGAGGCGCGCCCGATGAGGTAGCCCGTCGTGCGGCCCGCGACGTAGCCGGGCCATGCGTCGTCGGATGCCGGATCGTCGAAGCACCAGTCGCCGTGCTGCTGGAAGCGCATGCTGCGCGGACCGAGCGCGTCGATCTGCAACTCCGTGACGCGCTGCTGCATCTCCGAGCCGCTGATCTTGAGCGCCGACACCACGGCGTCCAGATTGCGCGTGTTCTTTTCCTCGGCCAGGATTCGCAATACCGACCATTCGAGCGCCAGCAGGTCCACTTCAACCGACGCCAGCTTGCGGGCAAATTCGGGGGTGTCGATCAGGCGCACGCCGTCTACCATCTCCTGTTCGGCGATGCTTTTGGCGCGCTGCAATTCCCGCTTGTTGAAATAGAGGAACGCGCTCGTCGTGCGCTCCTTTTCGAGCAGATATTTCGCGTAGGTCCAGCCCATGCCCGCCTCGCCGACCAGGTGTGTGCGCGGCACGCGGACATTCTCGAGAAAGACCTCATTCAGGCCCGTTCCGCCTTCGATTGAAACGATCGGGCGTACGGTGATCCCAGGCGTATCCATCTTGACGAGCAGAAACGAGATGCCGCGCTGCGGCTTGACCGTCGTGTCCGTCTTGACGAGGAAGAAGCCCCATTCGGCAATCGAGGCGTCGCTGGTCCAGATCTTCTGACCGTTGATCACGTATTCGTCGCCGTCGAGTACCGCCGTGGTCTTCAGACCCGCCAGGTCCGAGCCTGCATTCGGCTCCGAAAAACCCTGGCACCAGAATTCGTCCCCGGAGAGAATCGTCGGGAGAAATCGCTTCTTTTGCCAGTCCGAGCCGAACGCGATGATGACCGGTGCCACCATGTGGGTCGCCTGCCAGCCGTAGTCCATCGCGTCCGCGTTATACAGCTCTTCCATGAAGATATGCTTGCGAAACGCCGTCCAGCCGGTGCCGCCGTGTTCTACCGGCCAATGCGGCGCGCCCCAGCCGCGCTGATGCAGAATGCGCTGCCACGTACGAATGTCCTCCTTCAACGGAGGATGCGCCCCAATCGTCCAGCGATGCGAAATCGCGACGGGTAACTGCTCCCTGAAAAACTGCCGGACGTCCTGACGAAACGCTTCGTCCTCCGGGGTGTACTCGAAGTGCATGCCTGACTCCTCCTGCTATGTCCCCATCCACGCGCCCACTGCAGGTCGCCCTGCCTCGCAGTCACCGCTCGCTTGCGGCGGAATTTCTAACCGACCTAACGCCCCTTGAAGTTGGGCGTTCGCTTTTCCCGCGCGGCGAGCCGTCCCTCGGCGGCATCCTCGGAATTCACCGCGAGCGCGACAGCATTCAGCTCCTGAACAAGAAACTCTTCCATGCTGCCGGCGTTCCTGCGGAACAACTGTTTGGTCAGTCCAATCGAGAAGGTCGGCATGGCCGCCAGTTCGACGGCGAGCGCTTCGGCGGCTTCCATGAGCCCCGCGTCCTCGACCACACGACTTGCCAGCCCCGCCTCGAATGCCTCCTGCCCGGTCAGCTTGCGATTGAGATACATGATCTCCTTCGCACGGAATTCCCCGCAGTGACGGGCGAGAAGATGCACCATCCCCCCCTCCGGCAAGGTCGCACGCATGAGAAACGCTGGAATGAACTGTGCCGTGTCCGAGACGAGAAGCTGGTCGGCGCACAGCGCATAGCTCCACGCAATACCCACCGCCACGCCTCGCACCGCCGCGACCACGGGTTTGTTGAGGTTATAGAGCTTCAGCGCAATCTGCTGATAAACGGCCATCGACTGGCGCGCGTGCGACACGCTCATCGGCGGCGGCGCTGCACCGCTGCCCTTAATGTCCGCACCAGCGCAAAAGGCCCGCCCCGCGCCCGTCAGGATGACCGAGCGGATTTCCGGATCACGCTCGATGCGATCAAGATGCTCGATCAGCATGGCCAGCATGTCGGGCGTCAACGCGTTGAGCTTCTCTGGACGGTTCAGACAGAGCGTGCCAACCGCGTCCTTCACTGAAAGTTCGACATCCATGGTTTTCAGGTCTTAAGTGAGTCAGCCGAATGGCCCAGAGGCTCCCGCATGGCGCGGGGACGTTTCATTCGCCACGTGCACGCAGCTTGATCATGCCGTCCCCGAAAGGCTCGTCGCGGCGCTTGAGCGCTTCCTTCAGACCATTGGCTTCCATATCCGCCTTGAATTGCGCGCGACGTGGTCCCTGGCTCTGATGGGCACGCGCGTCGTTCTCGACAGCGAGGCGCTGCAGCGTGCGTGCACCCGTCAGTTCTAGCCCGAGATTCACAATCCGTTTGTTGGCGGAGAGCAGATCGGCGTCGACGAAGGACAGCCGGCGTGCCAGTTCAGCGACTTCAGCGTCAAGTTCGTCGGCGGGTACGGCGTCCATGACCAGACCGATCTTCGCCGCATCGCGGCCGGTCAGCGAATCCCCGGACAACAAGAGGCGCTTCGCCCACTGCGGCCCGACGTGGTAGAACCACATGTGCGCGGGCGGCGAGCCGTTGGCCCGCGTCGCTGGAAAGCCAATCCGTGCGTTGTCCGCAGCAAGCACCATGTCGCAGGCGAGCGCGAGGTCGGTGCCGCCGGCAAGGCAGTTGCCGTGTACCTGCGCGATGATCGGCTTGTGCACATCCGCCATCAGGCTGACGGTTTCCGCCTGCCGCTCCATCGACCAGCAGTCGTCGTCGAAGCTGCGTACCGTACCGCGATATTCACCTGGATCGACCTGCTCCGCCGCGCGGTCCGAATAGGTCGTGACGAGGTCGTAGCCGGCGCAGAAGTCCTTGCCGGCGCCGCACAGGACAATCACATTCACCGACTTCAGATCGTCCGCCTCGAGCAACGCCTCTTTCAGTTCGCGCAACAGGACGCCGTTGATCGCATTGCGTTTGTCCGGGCGATTCAGCGTGATCCGCACCACGCGCTCGGCGACGTCGAATTGAACGCATTCCGTGCTTTTGAGCCATTTGCCCATGATTCACTCTCATTCGTAGAAAGCGGCATGGCCGCCACGCGTTCAGCGGCTGAACCGCTGGCGCAACACGACTTTGCTGACCTTTCCGGTAGGCAGACGCGGGAGTTCGTCGACGAACTCGATCGACTTCGGACATTTGTAGCTGGCAATCAGCTCCCGGCAAAACCCGATCAGATCCGCCTCCTGTAGTGTCTCGCCAGGCCGCAGCACGACAATGGCCTTCACGCATTCGCCCCATTTTTCATGTGGCACGCCGATCGCCGCCGCGTCGATCACGGCAGGATGCTGCAGCAATGCGTTCTCCACTTCACGGCTGTAGATGTTTTCGCCGCCCGAGATGATCATGTCCTTCTTGCGGTCCACCAGGAAGACATAACCGTGGCTGTCCTGATAGCCCATGTCGCCGCTGCGATACCAGCCGTCGCGCAACGCTTCGACGCTCGCCACGCTGTTGTTCCAGTATCCGCTCAGTTGGGTCGCCGAGCGCAGCCACACTTCGCCGGTCTGGCCCTGCGGAAGGTCGCTACCGTTATCGTCGACGATGCGCAGTTCGATGCCCGGACAGGGATGCCCGACCGACGCCAGACGCCGAACTTCTTCCGGCGTGCCACGCGGCCGCACTTCGTGCGCCGGCAGCCAGCAGGCATTGCTCTCCGTCATACCGTACTGGACCGCGAACACTGGGCCAAGCACTTCGATGCCGCGTTCGAGGAGCGGCACCGGTACGGGCGCGGCTGCCGTTGTGATGTTCTCGATACTCGACAGATCGTACGTGGACAATTCGGGCACATCGAGCAATGCCTGCAGCATCGCGGAAACGAGGAACGTGAAGGTGATGCGCTCGGCCTGGATCGTCTCGAGCATCGCCTTCGGCTCAAAGCCGCGATGCAACACGGTCGTGCCGCCCAGCCACGCGACCGCGTTCACATAGCCGATGCCACCCACGTGAAACGCCGGCGTGGTCTGCAACACCCGTGAGTGTCCGGAAAATTCGGTGACCAAAGCACAGCTTTCCGCCGTCGCGCTCATCGCGCGGTGCGTACGTACCACCCCTTTCGGGCTCCCGGTTGTGCCGCTCGTGTAGATCAGATACGCAAAGTCGTCCGGCTGCGAGCGGATCGGCGGCCCGTCGGGCGAACCAACTTCCATCATGGATTCGAATGGCATCGCCCACGACGGCGCATCGCCAATGCAGATATACCGCTCGACATCCGGCATCTGTGCACGCAGGCCATCCACCAGCGTGGCATATTGCGCTTCGAAGACGAGTGCTTTCGGCGCCGCATCCTTCAGGATGTGCAGGATTTCCGCTGGCGCAAGCCGGAAGTTGACGGTAGCGAGCAGAAAGCCAGCCCATTCGCAGGCACGGTAGGTCTCGTAGTACTCGGCGCAATTCATCGCCAGCACCGCGACCCGGTCCTGCCTGCGCAATCCCTGCCGATACAACGCATCCGAGAAGCGGCGGGCGCGCTCTGCCATCTCGCCGTGCGTCACCCGTCGGTTGCCAAACACCAGCGCGTCCCTATCCGCATAGAAACGGGCATTGCGCTCTATCATCTCCCCAAGCGTTTTCATCTCGATCCTGTCGTTGTAGGTTGGGTGTCGGCGCTTCAGGCCGCAAGTGCATGAGGGTCAGCGAGCAGCGTGGCAATCAAGGCTGTGAAGCGCGCCGCGTCCGCACCGTTGATGACCCGGTGGTCGTAGCTCAGCGAAAGCGGCAGCATCGTGCGCCACTCCACCCCGCCATCGTCCGAAGGCTGCGGCGTCAGCCGGGTTTTCGTTACCCCGAGAATCGCCACTTCAGGGGCGTTGATGATCGGCGTGAAACCCGTACCGCCAACCCCTCCCAGCGAACTGATCGAGAAGCAGCCGCCCGACATTTCCGCCATCGAAAGACCTTTCTCACGTGCCTTCAATGACACCGCCGTGAGTTCTGCTGCCAGTTCCAGAACGCTCTTTTTGTCGCAGTCGCGCAGCACCGGCACGAGCAGGCCGAAGCGCGTATCCACCGCCACGCCGATGTGAAAGTACTTCTTCAGCACGAGATTCTTGCCGTCGCCATCCAGCGATGCATTGAACTGCGGAAACGCCTGCAACGCACGCACCGCCGCCTTGATCAGGAACACCAGCGGCGTCAGCTTCACTGTCGCCCCGCCTTCTTTATACGCCTTACGGAAGGTCTCGAGCGTCGTAATATCGGCGTCGTCCTGATGCGTCACGTGCGGAATCGTCAGCCAGTTCCGCGACAGGAGTGCACCGGTCAACTTCTGGATGCGAGAAACGGGTTTGATCTCGATCTCACCGAACTCGGCGAAATCGACCCGCGGCCATGTCGGCAAATTCGCGCCAATCCCGGCTGGCGCCAAACCAGTTACCGCGGCGGGCGCCACGACGGGCGCAGGGGAAGAAACGGATTCGACGCTCATTGCGGATGCCTCGCTAGACTGCTTCAGCCTGGGTGAATGACCGGTGCCGGTTCAGACGATTTCCGCCAGCACCGTGCCGACCGGATACACCTCGCCTATCTGGGCCACGATTCGCAGCGTTCCTGACGCCGGAGACTCGACTTCCTGCACCGACTTGTCGCTCTCCAGCGCATAGAGTGCCTGGCCTTCGGCGACCGTTGCGCCGTCCTCCAGGAGCCATTCGGTCAGCGTGCCTTCGTTCATCGAAAAGCCCAGCTTCGGAAGCAAAACCTGTGTGGACATAAGTGATCTCTTCTGGATGATTAAAGTCGGGATGGGGCTCGCGAACCCGTGTCATCGAGCGTCGCGCGAATCGCGGCCTCGATCTGCGCAGCGCCGGGTACAAAAGCGTCTTCAAGCGGTTTCGAAAACGGCACCGGGCAAAACTGCGACCCGACCCGTTGTACCGGCGCCTTGAGCTCGCGAAACAGCGATTCATAAATGCGCGAGGCGATTTCGGCTCCCACGCCAAACGGTTTGACCGCTTCGTGCACGACAACAGCGCGGCCGGTTTTAGCCACCGATGTCAGGATCGTTTCCGTATCGAGCGGTGAGACCGTGCGCAAGTCGACTACTTCGCACGAGATTCCGTCCGTACCGAGCTGTTCCACCACGGCCATCACGTCGTGCACGCGGCGGCTATAGCTGATCACCGTCACATCCGTGCCGCCGCGTACCACGCTGGCCTTGCCAAGCGGAATCCGCACGCCGCGTTCCGGCGCCTTGCCCGGATTCCAGTAGCTCGGCAGGTTCTCGATGAACAGGCACGGATCGTCGTCTTCGATGCACGACAGCATGAGCCCGTAGGCATCCGCAGGCGTAGACGGCGCGACCACCTTGATGCCCGCGACGTGCGCAAACCATGCTTCGAGATAGTCGGCGTGCTGACCACCGGTGCCAAACCCCGCGCCGGTCATCGTGCGGATCACGAGCGGCACATGCGTCTGGCCGCCCGACATGAAGCGCAGCTTCGCCGCGTGGTTGACAATCATGTCCATCGCGACCGTCGTAAAGTTCATCAGCATGATCTCGGCCACCGGACGCATGCCGACGATTGCTGCGCCAATCGCCGCGCCGACAATGGCCTGTTCCGAAATGGGTGTGGACCTGACACGCGAGGTGCCGTATTTCGACGACAGCCCTTTGGTCACGCCGACAATGCCGCCTTCCTGGCCGTCCGCCACGTCCTCGCCGAGGACGATGACATTGGCATCGCCGGCCATCGCATCGTCAAGCGCCAGGTTGACGGCCTGAATCGTATTGATGTCAGTCTGCACCGGGTTCATGCAAGCACCTCGTCTTTAAAGATGTCGCGCCGCAGTTCGGCGACGTCCGGATAGGCGCTCGCCAGCGCGAACTCGACAGCTGCATCGATTGCCGCGTTGTGCTCCGCTTCCATCTCCGCCAGTTCTGCTTCGGTTGCGTGTTTCGCCGCGATCAGCCACGCCCGGAACAGCGGCACCGGGTCTTTCGCCACCCACGCTGCCTTTTCGTGCTGGTCCATATAGGCATCCGGATCGCCGAATACGTGGCCGTGAAAGCGGAACGTGTTGGCTTCGATCAGCGTCGGTCCGCCGCCGTCGCGAGCCCGCTCGATGGCCTCGCGCGCCACGCGGTGCATCGCGATCGGATCGTTGCCATCCACTGTGATGCCGGGCATCTGATAGGCCACCGCACGCTGCGCGATATTCGGTACCGATGTGCCATACGCGTATTTCGTATGTTCAGCGTAGCCGTTGTTCTGGCAGACGAAAACGACGGGCAGCTTCCAGACCGACGCCATGTTCAGCGACTCGTGAAATGCCCCGATGTTGGCCGCGCCGTCGCCAAAATAGGCAACTGCCACGCGTGGTTCGCCGCGAATTTGCGCGGCCAGCGCAAGACCGTTCGCGATGGGCATCGAACTGCCGACAATGCCTGTCGTGACCATCACGCCCGACGCGGGGTGGGTCACGTGCATCGGGCCGCCCTTGCCCTTGCAGGTGCCGGTGACACGCCCCCCCAGTTCGGCCCACAGATCCTTGAGTGGCACGCCCTTGGCGATCATGTCGTGCACGCCGCGATAGATCGTGCAAATGTAGTCGTCGTTGCTGAGGCAAACGGACACCGCCGACGGAATCACCTCTTGCCCGCGCGGCGAGTAGTACGGCATGACCAGCTTGCCGGACTTGATGACTGAACGAAAGCGCTCGTCGTTCTGCTTGATGAGCGTCATGCGTCGATAGATATCGACCAGTACTTCACTGCTGGGCGGCTGATGGACTTTCATGCGAAGGTCTCCTTCGATCACCAGATCGATTGGGCGCCGCTGGCATGCAGCGCCGCGATGTATCCGAATACGAATGACGCGCCGATACTGCTGCCCGCGCCGGGATAACAGCGGCCGACCACGGACGCCGTGCAGTTGCCCGTTGCGTAGAGCCCCGGAATCAGCGAACCGTCTTCTTTCAGCACGCGGGCGTACTCATCCGTGACGAGTCCACCCGCCGTGCCGACATCGCCGGGGTACATACGGACCGCGTAAAACGGCGCCTGCTCGATCGGTCCGAGATTCGGATTCGGCTTGATCGTCGGATCGCCGTGACAGCGATCGAAGGCTCGCGAGCCGCGTCCGTAATCGCTGTCCACGCCCGTCTTGCAGAAGCCGTTGAAACGCGTGATGGTCTCCTGCAGGCCAGCGGCGTCGATCCCGCATTTGGCCGCCATCTCGGCGATCGATCCCGCCTTGATCATGTAGCCGCTATCGAGCCATTGTTGCGGGATCTGCCCCTGCATCGCCGTACCCCACGGGTAATACTTGCGTTGCCGGCTGTCCATCACCACCCAGGCAGGCACGGCCTTGCCTGTCTCCTTGTGGCGCTGATACATGCGTTGGCCGATCTCCATGTAGGCGCCGGCTTCGTCGCAAAAGCGCTGGCCGTCCTGGTCGACCATGATCGAGAACGGCAACGACAGATCGAGGTGGTGCATGAAGGGCAGCGGCGAACCGTCCGGCGCGCGCGCGCCCTCGGGCAGCGTCTCATTGGGCCCGAGCGAGGTCACGACCCACCACGCCTCTTCCATGCAATCCACGGCTGCACCGATTGCTACGGCGGCTTCGAGAACTTCGCCGGTATCGCCCGGGTTAGCGTTCGTCCAGTCGCTAGACGACGGCTGCGGGTGATACTTGAGGCGCATTTCGGCGTTGCGCGAAAAACCGCCTGTGTTCAACAGCACGCCCTCGCGCGCACGCACGCGCATCTCTTGCCCGCTGTGCATGGCGATCACACCGGTAACGCGGCCGTCCTCAACGATCAGCTCGCGCACCGGTGTATCGGTCCAGATCGGAATCTCGGCCCGCAGCGCCATTTGCAGCATGCGCCCCTGGATCGCGGCCCCGTTCGAAACGAGCTCTTTACCCGTGACCTTCTGATAGAGCATGCGCCCCGCGAGCTGCATGGCCTTGCGTTTGCCACCCCACGTGCGCTTTAACAGAAACAACTCGGGAAATTCGTTGGAGTTGGCAGGGATTGAAGGGCCCTTGTAACGCGAGAGCTTCGGCGCCCACTCACCCAGTTCCTTGATGTCGAACAGTTTCGCCAGCAAAGACCGGCCACGCGGTTCGCCACCGGGCAGCGTGTCGTAGTAGTCCGACCAGCCATCTGCATAGACAAACTGCATGCCCTGCTTTTCAAGAAACTCGGCCATCTTCGGACCGGTGCGCAAATACGCCTCGCGACGCGCCGGCGATGCGCCCGGCCCCTGATAGGAGACCGCGGCATCGAAATACTGCCGCGCGCGTTCGTAGGAGTCTTTCACACCGTGGCGCTTCATCACATGGTTGTTCGGCAGCCACCAGACGCCACCCGAATACCCCGTCGAGCCGCCTACCTTGTCCTGCTTCTCGATGATGACAGCCTCTTTGCCAGCGGTCTTGCACGCAAGCGCAGCGCACATCGAACCGCCGCCGCTGCCGACCACCACGAAGTCGTAGCTTGCATCCCAGACAGCCATGTTCAATCCCCTTGCGCAATGAATTCCCGCAGTGCGCGGTGGAAATTGGACACCGATGTCTCCTGCAACGGGTTCGTACGTGCCCCCTTGAAACCGCGCGATTTCATGCCCTGCTGCACGTTCGTCATGTTCTGGAAGTCCTGCCACAGGATCAGACCGAAATTCTCCAGCGCGTTCTGCTTCCAGTCGTCGACGCCGTGATAGAGCTCGCGCTTGAGAGGCGGCTCCGCACCCGGCGCATAGCGAACCAGTGACCAGATGTCGTAAATACAGGAATCCGGATTGTCGCCGTCGGGGCGCGCACGGTAGAACAGCGCACCGTCGGGGTAAGGCAGGAAAATCAGGTTCGGGAACACGTGCCAATCGGCGCCCGCGCGTCCCATCTGTTCGAACGAGATGTCAGGCCAGCCGGCACCTTCCGCAACAGCCGCTTCGCGCTGGAATTCCATGGCCTTCGCCAGTACTTCGAACTGGTTGCCGCTCGGCGCCATGTCGGTCAGCAAGCGTTTAGACGCTTCGTAGTCGCGCGCCGAGTTGATGGCCTTCAGTGTGTCTTCCATCACCTTGAAGAAATTGATCAACCCTTGCCGCACGTCTTCGGGCATCGGCTTGCCGGTCCGCGGCGAGGGGGCGCCGATAAAACGCGTGGCCGTCGCGTAGCCGAACATGCCGTGGCGTCCATAGGCAAAGCTGCGAGTCACATCGTCGCCGGCGACATCGAGCAGTTGCGGGTGCGTGGCCGAGACGTGATAGCCCTCGTTGAACGCCTCCAGCGCGACCTTCCAGTTGCACGGCAGCCGGATCGACTTGTACCAGCGGTAGCGCATCTTTTCAAACTCGAAACAGTTCGTGATTTCGGGTACCGGTTCGAGAAACTTTGCGAGCGGCTCCGCGTCGGCATCCATGTTGATGAACACGAATCCACCCCACGTGTCCACCCGTACTTCCTGAAGGCGCAGATCGCCGTCGGTCATGTCGGGGCAGCCTTCCCAATCGCTGCGATCGAGCACGCGCGCGATGCTGCCGTCGAGATTCCACTGCCAGCCGTGGAAGTTGCAATGAAACTTCGCCGCTTTGCCGCAGCCATTCGTCAAACGCCGGCCACGATGCTGGCAAACGTTGTAATAGGCCTTGATCCGGTCGGCCGTCGTACGCACCACGATAATCGACTCACCGATCACATCGAACGTGACATAGTCGCCGACAGCGGGAATCTCCTCGAGCCGGCACGCCACCTGCCACACGCGCGGCCACAGGTTGCGCGTTTCCTGGTCGAGGAACTGCTTCGACAGGTAGCTATCCTTGGGCACAAAATCGAGGCGGACGGGATGCTCACCCGAACCGGAATTCGTGTCACGCATTGATATCTCCTTCATGGTTTCGCCGGCTCGCATGCCGATTCTGGTTTCTTCTTGCCGGCTCGCCGCCCATGGAGGCTACGTGACGCACCGGTAGGCATTTATGAACGCCGTTCAAAATACTAGGCTGATGGGGAGAGCCTTGTCAATCCGGTCCAACGTCAGTCCAGCGCCGCTGTAAGCGCAGGCACGGCCTCAAAAAGATCGGCGGCGAGACCATAGTCGGCAACCTGGAAGATGGGCGCCTCGCTGTCCTTGTTGATCGCGACGATGACCTTCGAATCTTTCATCCCGGCCAGATGCTGGATCGCGCCTGAAATGCCTACTGCAATGTAAAGCTCCGGCGCGACGATCTTGCCCGTTTGCCCGACCTGATAGTCGTTCGGCACAAATCCCGCGTCCACCGCGGCGCGCGATGCGCCGACTGCCGCGCCGAGTTTGTCGGCGAGCGCGTCGAGCAATCTGAAGTTGTCGCCACTCTGCATTCCACGGCCGCCTGAAACCACGATGTTGGCTGCCGCCAGTTCCGGCCGGCTCGATTTCGTCAGTTGCTGGTCGACGAAACGTACCCGCTCATAAGCTGGCGCAGCCGGCGCCGACTCGACCGGCGCGTTGCCTTGCAATGGTGCGGACTCGAAGGCTGTCGTGCGAACCGTCAGCACCTTCTGCGGATCGTCCGATCGAACCGTGGCGAGTGCATTGCCGGCGTAGATCGGCCGAACAAACGTATTCGCCCCTTTGATGGCGACGACTTCGGAAATTTGTGCACAGTCGAGTAACGCAGCGACGCGCGGCATGAAGTTCTTGCCGACAGCCGTCGCTGCTGCAATCACATGGCTGTACGGGTGCGCCAGCGACAGCACCAGCAACGCGAGATTTTCGGGGAGCGGATGCGCGTAGGCGGCGGCGTCTACGTGCAATACCTTGCTTACTCCGCTGACTTTCACTGCATCGGCCACCGCTCCCGCCGCTGCATGACCGGCTACCAGCAGATGAACCTCGCCGCCGATCTGCGTCGCGGCAGTGACGGCGCTGAGCGTCGCGCCATGGAGCGTCGCATTGTCGTGTTCAGCAATAACAAGAATGGACATGATCAGATCACCTTGGCTTCGTTACGAAGTTTGTCGATCAACGTCGCGATGTCGGGCACCATCATCCCGCTCTTGCGCGCCGGTGGCTCGGTGACTTCCAGTACCGTAAGACGTGGCGCGACATCCACACCGAGTGCTTCAGGCGTCAGTGTGTCGAGCGGTTTCTTTTTCGCTTTCATGATGTTGGGCAGCGTCACATAGCGCGGGCTGTTCAGACGCAGATCTGTGGTTATCACTGCGGGCAGATTGAGCGCGACGCGTTCAAGCCCACCGTCGATTTCACGCGTCACTGTCAGCACACCGTCGGCCACTTCTGTCTTGAAGGCGAATGTGGCTTGCGGCCAGCCGAGAAGGCCGGCGAGTTTCTGACCCGTCTGACCGGCATCGTTATCGATAGCCTGCTTGCCGAGCAGCACCAGTTGCGGCGCTTCCCGCTCGACGATCGCCGCCATGAGCTTCGCGACCGCCAGCGGCTGCAGCTCGGCTGCGGTTTCGATCAGGATCGCCCGGTCGGCGCCCATGGCAAGCGCGGTGCGCAAGACTTCCTGCGACTGCGCCGTGCCCGCCGAAATCACGACGATCTCGGCGGCAACCCCTGCTTCCTTTAGCCGTACCGCCTCTTCCACCGCGATTTCATCGAACGGATTCATGGCCATCTTGACGTTGGCCAGATCGACGCCGGAGCCGTCGGATTTGACCCGGGGCTTCACGTTGTAGTCGATAACACGCTTCACCGCGACCAGTACTCTCAATTGACACTCCAGACTATTTTCTGAACAATGTTCTATATTCTGAACCAATTCTTGTGCTGCTGTCAACGACGCCGACGCGCCGGATGCGCTGCGTCACCTCGAAAGCCAGCGCCATTTGCGCAAGGTTCCGGTCCGGCTCCGCTAGCGGTTGCCGGCCGGATGAGCGGCGGCCTGCTGTTTCGAACGTGACCTTTCCGGACCCTGCCCCGCGTAAACCCCATTTCACGGCCATCGGAATATATCCATAATTTAGAACATCGTTCGCATTTTTAAATTCTCCGCAGATCGGCTGACTGCGTGCTCTGTCACAGGATCGCCGGCGGTGACTCCCGGTGAAAACTCGCCCATGAAAATGTTTTCTCTCGATGGTCAGGTCGCGCTCGTCACGGGCGCCTCGCGCGGCCTGGGGCTGGCGATGGCCAGCGCGCTTGCGTGCGCTGGCGCGACGGTGGTGCTCGCAGCCAGATCGCGCGTCAGTCTCGACACCGCCGCCGCGTCCATTCGTGCCGGCAGCGCCGGTGGGATCGACGTCGAGCCATTCGATCTCACCGATGAGTCCGCCATCGAGGCCGCCGCGCAGAGCGTTCTCGCGCGTCATGGAAGGATCGACATTCTGCTGAACAACGCCGGTATCTGCGAATGGAGCGATTTCCTGCAATCAACGCCGCAGATGTGGCATCGCACCATGGACACCAACGTCACGGCGGCGTACCTGCTCGCACAGCAAGTGTCCCCATCGATGATCGAACGTGGGCACGGCCGCATCATCAATGTCGGCTCGTACGTTTCCGTACTCGGACGAGAAAAGCTGCAGGCCTATGTAGCGAGCAAGCACGCCGTGGCCGGTCTCACCAAGTCGCTCGGCGCCGAACTGGGGCGGCACGGAATCCGCTGCAACGGCATCTGCCCTGGCTACTTCATGACCGAAATGGCGGAGCCTGTCACGTCGAATGCGCAAATGAAAGAGATCGTCCGCTCGCACATTTCCGTCGGACGCTGGGGGCGCCCGGAGGAACTCGGCGGCGCCGCGGTATTCCTCGCCTCCGAGGCGAGCTCCTATATGAACGGCCAAATGCTGATGGTCGACGGCGGCGTCTCGGAGATCCTGAGCTTCCCGATGTCGGTGGTCTAGCCACGGCCGGCGCCGCAACGTGCCGGGCGCCTGCTTCTCGCGCGCCCATTCCACGCAGCCATATCATCACGCGCCTTTCGAGTTCTCGGCGAGTGCTATCGTGCTCCGTAACTCCGCGTGCCCAGGCCTGGACGATACCCCGCGCAGCAGAAAGTGGGACAGCGACGGGATCAGAACCAGCGCGCCGATCATGTTTGTGACGAACATGAAAGTCAGCAGAATGCCCATGTCGGCCTGAAACTTGATCGGCGACCATGTCCACGTGACGACCCCTGCGGCCAGCGTGACACCCACCAGCGCCACCACCTTGCCGGTGAACTGGACCGCTCGCCGGTAGGCGTCCCGCAGCGGCAAGCCGGCGCGCTGATAGTTGAGCTGCACGGACAGCAGATAGAGCGCGTAATCGACGCCAATGCCCACACCAAGGGCGATCACAGGCAGCGTCGCCACCTTGACGCCGATGCCCAGCATCACCATCAGCGCCTCGCATAAAACTGAAGTGATCACGAGCGGGACCAGTGCGACAACGGCGGCACGCCAACTACGGAACGTAATCAGGCAGAGCAGGACAACAGCCGCGTAGACCAGCAGCAACATGCGCTCGTTCGCTTCCTTGACGACAATGTTGGTCGCGGCATCGATACCCGCGGATCCAGCGGCCAGGAGAAATTGATGGTCCGGATCTTTGTGCGCATCCGCGAAACGTTGCGCGGCGTCGAGTACGCGGTTCAGCGTGGCTGCCTTATGATCGGTCAGGTACGCGATGATCGGCATCGTGTTGCAGGCCGCGCTGATCAGATCGGGGCGATCAAGTAAAACCTGGAAGAGTGAGCGATTCAGGATCGACGGCGTGCGATTGATCGTGAACCACTTCGGATACCCTTCGTAAGCGCCGGATGTAACGAGCCGGGTAAGCGACGCGGCCGAACTCGTGGTCTGTACTCCGCTCAGATTTTGCAATGCGATCTCGAATCGATCGACATCGGCCAGCATCTGATAATGATCCGCATCGCAATTGAGCAGTGACGATTTGCCGATCACCACGAACATATCGCTCGACAGGCCATAGTGGCCGTTGATGAAGGCATTGTCACGGTTGTAGACCGAGTCCGCCCGCAATTCGGGAGCTCCTGCGTCGAGATCGCCGATCTGTAGATGCTGGCTGATCGCGAAACCGGCTGCCGCGAGCAACAAGGTCACGACGATCGCTCCCGACGCCCAGCGCCGTTCAGTGAAACGATCCAGCCAGTCCCACAGGCTCGCGATTCGCGAGCGGTTGCCAGCTTCAGCGGACTCTTCAATCAGCGTGCGCTGCGCGGCGGCGGGACTCACGCCGACATACGACAGCAATACCGGTAGCAGCAGGAGATTGGTAAAGACCAGCACGCCCACGCCGATGCTGGCTGTCAGCGCCAGATCCTTGATGACCGGAATATCGATGATCGTCAGGACAGCGAAACCCACCATGTCGGCCATGAGCGCGGTGAGACCCGTGAGAAAGAGCCTCCGGAAGGTGTAGCGTGCCGCCACGTATTTATGTGTGCCACGCCCCACGTCATGCAGGATGCCGTTCATTTTCTGCGCGCCATGCGACACGCCGATGGCGAATACCAGGAACGGCACCAGCACTGAATACGGGTCGATGACGAGACCCAGCGCCGTGACGATGCCGAGTTGCCACAGGACCGCGACCAGCGAACATGCGACCACCAGAAACGTGCTGCGCGGACAGCGCGTATAAAAGTAGATCACGCCGAGCGCGATGGCCGCCGAAATACCGAAATACGTCATCACCTGCTTCAGGCCATCGATCAGGTCACCGATCAGTTTGGCAAAGCCGACCACATGGATGCGAATGTTGCCGTGCTGCTGCGTGCGCACCATGTCGTCGAGCAGATGCGAGAAGTGGGCATAGTTGATCGGTTTGCCCGCCGCGTCACGCTCGAGCAGCGGCACCACGATCATGCTCGACTTCAGATCGTTGGCGACCAGCGAACCGGTGATGCCTGCGCGCGCGATATTGGTTCGCAACGCGTCGATCGACGCGGGCGAGCCGTTGTATGTCGACGGCATGACTGGGCCGCCCGCATAGCCTTTTTCGGTCACGATATTCCAGCGTACCGCTGGCATCCAGATCGATTTGACCCACGGCCGGTCGACCCCGGGCATGAGGAATACCGCATCGTTGATCTTTCTCAGCGCTTCCAGATACGCGGGATCGTAAATGTTGCCCTGCGTGTTCTCGACCACGATCCGCAAGCTGTTGCCGAGCCCCTTCAGGTCGCTCTTGTTCGCCAGGTAGTTGCGGATGTACGTGTTCGACTGCGGAATCATCTTTTCGAAGCTGGCGTTGATCTGCAGCCCGGTCGCCACTTTGATCCCGAAAAAAACCGACAGCATCGCGCACAGCAGAATCAGGACAAGTCGATGATTGAAAACCAATCGCTCCAGCGCACTGCCGGACTTCGAGTCGAACGCGCTGCGCTCCCGAACCACGGGCATGGAACTGATCTGCTCATTGCTCTTACCGGCCATCTTGCACTCCCTATCCCGCGATCACTTGAGTACCGCGATGTTTTTTACGCCCCCGGCGCCCACCACCACAATGCCACCGCGATCCAGGCTCGTGCCGTCCCAGATCGACCAGGGTTGACCCGCCGCATTCGCCGCACTGAAGCTGGCGCCGCCGTCCGTGCTGATCAGCACGCGTCCATCCTGGCTGAACAGCGCGAGCCGCCCGTCGGCCAGGCGCGCACCGCCGAGCAGACTCGCTTCGCCGGGAATGCCGACCTTGGTCCAGGTCTGCCCGCCGTCCGCGCTACGCCACGCATTGCCACGCAGGCCGTAGAGAATCAGGTTCTCGGGCGTGCCGAAAATGCCGAAAAAGCTGCCCTTGTACGGCACCGGAACCTTGACGAACTGTTGTGAGGTCTCGTCGAGGCGCATGACCAGCCCCTGTTCGCCGACCACGTACAACGCATTGCCGATTCTGCGTATCGCGTGCAGGTTCAGTGCGTCCTGTTCGTTTTCGGTGTGGTCGAACCACGGTGTCCAACTGGACCCGCCATCGTCGGTTTTGAAGATGATGTTGAATGAACCGATGATGAAGCCAGTGCGCTCGTTATCGAACCAGACCGATAGAAACGGGCGCCCCGGGCCGTCGTTGACGAAGCGCCGCGCTTCTTCGAGTCCGGCTGCGACCTTCGGGTCCGACTGGTCCCGCTTCCGGTAGTAGGCCAACATCAAGGCCGCCGCCGACCGGCCGTCGAGCTGTTTGATCCACGTTGCACCGCCGTCCGCGGTGTGCAATACGATGCCGTCCTGACCGGTCACCCAGCCCGTGCGCGGCGAAACGAAACACACCGCGACCAGGTCCAAGCTCACCGGTGCGGGAACCTGGCGCCAGGTTGCGCCATTGTCGTCGGAGAGGACGATCAGTCCGCGCAAGCCGACCGCGACCAACCGGTCTCCGGCATGGGCCACGGCGAGCAGAGGTCCTGTCTGTGCATGCGGATTGGTCGTGGCCGGCGTGTCGATCGGATCGGCGAACGCGGCAAGCGTCGGCTGCGAAACGGTCAACGCGAGGGTCAGCGCGAGCGTCAACACTGCCGCGTTCATACAGGTACTCAGCATCATGTCTCCTTATGCCCGCCCGATACTCGGATGGCCGCACCGGACGAAACCCGCTGCGGCCCTGCCTTTCCAGGCTATGGTGTCGGCAACGCGCGAGGGATCAGCGGATGCCAGTCGACTGCATTCGTTCAGGCGTGAAAAATCCGTTGGGAAAGTCCACGTTGAAGAAAATGCCGGCGGTCTCCGCAGGATGGCTGCCCAGTAGATACACCCCGCTGTTGAAGTCGAAGAACCAGTTGCCGAGTGAATACGGAACCTTGGTGTCGTAGGCCGGTACCGTGTCGGCAAAGCCGCCTCGATACAGTTTTCCCGCCTGGTCATAGGCATCCATCATGCCCCCGCCCAGATCCTCGTCTGTATAAATGATCTTTTTGCTGTAGAGGTGCCGGGCACCGGGTTTGAGCGTCAATTCAAGTACGCGCACGCGGTGCAGCTCCCAGCGGATCAGGTTGGCATTGGGGAAATGCGGTGTCAGCATGTCCTTATCAGGGGTCGCGTATTGCCACTTGTAGCCGTTGTACGGAATGTACATTTCCTTGGTGCCGAGCATCTTGACCTTCCAGCGATCGAGCTTGCCGTACATCAGTTGGATATCGTCCATTGTGATCACGCCCGAGTAGCCGGGGTTAGGAGTATCGTAAGAGAGGTCAGGGGCGACGCGTGTGCGACGCTGCCCCGGCGAATATGACCAGCCCGGCCAGTCACGCGAACTCGCGGTGTAGTCCCAGAACAGAGACGTTTCGCCCTTCAGGCGCGCGGGCGCGGCGTAATCATTCTGCACCTGGTACCAGACGCCATCCGTCTTCTGGAACCCGTCCCGGCCGAGAGTGGAATCGTAGTACGGAAAATAGATGCTGCTTTTGAACGAGCCCGTCAGCACAGGGTTGCCCGAGCTGTCCATCAGCCAGGTATTGACGAAGTTCTTTTGCTTGGTGCCGACGTAGCGCATGATGTAGTTCCAGAGCGCTTCCTCGCCGGTCTTCGGAATCGGGAAAGGAATACAGCCAAAAGCGCCTTCGATATCCTGTCCGCCGTTCGTCAGCTTGGCCTGCGCCGCATTGATCTTGCAATTTTCACCGTACCAGTCCGGAAACGATGCGCTGCGATGGGTTGGATAGACCATCATCTTGTAATCGGGAAAGCGCTTGAACAGCTCCTTGGACGACTCGCTCAGCTTGTCCGAGTATTCCTGCCAGTTCTGCGCGGTGATCGTCAGAATCGGCTTTTCGCCGGCAAACGGGTCCACCCACTTACCGGTATTAGGCTTGAATTCCGCTGGCGCCTTGGTGATGCCGCCCGTGTATGCCGGAATCTGCCCGTCCGTGCTGGCCGCGGCGTCCGCGCCGAACAATGTGAGCGTCGTGCCCAGCTTGGCGGCTTCTTCGGCCGATACTGCAGCGTGCGCAGTGGAACCATAGGTGGCGGCGATCAACACAGCCGTCACTAACCTTGGGATGTTCATTTGCGATGTCCTCTGAAGTACCAGATAGTCGGCTTTGGTTAAAGCGTGGTCTGATAGGTGATCCCGATCCAGCCTTTGTCGGAATATGGCGCGCCGTTGACATTGGTCGCTGTTTTCTTCCAGTTGGTATAACCGGTGTAGGTGAGATTCACGATGTGCTTGTTGTAGATTGTGAATTGCAACCCCACCTGGTAGATGTTGCTGCCCTGGTTACCGCCATCGACAGTCGGCGTATTGCCGTGGATGTTCCATTGTACGAACATCGGCAGGTCGAGATCGACGCCGGGAAACACCTGGTTCCAGTGCGGTGTGAACGACACACCAAAGGTGTAGAAATTCTTCGTCGAACAACCCAGCGCGACTGCGTCGGCAGCCTTCGTGCAGGCGGCGGAGTAACCCGGAGCATTGAAGTTCTGTGCGCCCGACGTCACCTTGATCAGGTGGGCCGCCGCGATTTCCATCGCGAGCGGCGCCTCGTTCCAGAGGAACGACTTGCCGAGGTAGGTGGTCGTGTTGATCAGTGCGTGCAACGTATCGCCGCGCGCTCCTTCGAGCGTGCCCGGCGTGCCGCTGCCGCCCGAAGCCAGAGGCGTATTGCGGCGATACGACACTTCGGCGCCAACCGCCGTGCCGGCAATCGTGCTGTTCACTCCGAGGCCCAGCAGCTGAACCTTGTTCGCGTAGATATCCTCGGTCGTGAAATTGTTCGCATTGAACTGAGCAAACCAGGGAGTCTTGTAACTGAAGCGGCGATAGGTCAACTCCACTGTGCTCGAGAATTTTTCGAGGCGGTACTTGGTTTCGACACCGATGTCCCCCGTCTGCCCTTGCGGACCCTTGACGTTGAAGATCGGGAAGTTTGGCCCAGCATACGCGGAGATCGGCGGGCCGTAGTCGATGGAGTCCGAACCGCCGAAATAGGTGCCGCCTTCCGGATAGCGGTCATGCGCCCATTCGAACGAGTAGTAGGCGCTTAATTGCATCCGGTCGGTCAACTGGGCCGACATGGCGACTTGCCCGGTCGGCAGCGACAGTTCCTTCAGCGATGCCCCGGGGCTTTGCGTCGCGTCAATCAGGTTTTGCGGAGCCTGCGATACCGCGACTGAGTTGACGCCGCCCACGCTGCCGATCAGCGACTGCCCCCAGATTTGCGCGAGGCGCCCTACCTTGATGTCAATGGGAACGGGGCCCGCATTGACGGTGGTGAATCCGAACGCGTCGCGCACCTCGCCCGATGGTCCGATGTAATACTTCTTGATGTAGCTAGTGTAGTTATTCCCCGGATAGTTCGCGACATTTTCGAGGCCCGGCGCGCTCTTGTCCTTTCCCGAATAGGCGGCGTCATACCAGCCCGCTACGCTGAACCGGAATCCGGTCGTCCCCTTGTATTTGAAGTCGAATTCGCTCGTCACGTCGAGCCGCGCGAGTATGGTCTGGTAGCGCCTGAAGGTGTTGTCGCCTTCGTCGTAGCTCGGGTTGTTACCGATCGCCGGATCGATGCCCTGTAGCCGTAACCCATAGTTCGCACGAATCGTCGTATCCAGATCCATTTCGATGTCTGGATTGGGCGTCGTAAACGTGAATGCATGCGCTCCGTTCGCAAAACTGCCGCAAATCCCCGCCAGCAGCATCGCTTTAAAACGACGCCGGTAAACGGCCCCGCCTTTGAAAATCCGACTCATTTCTGTCTCCTCCGCGAGGACATTCACACGACTCTATTCGTTGTATTTTTCGCGCCGACCTGCTTCCCACATTTCAAGTTCATCTAAAATCTGAATACTGTTCGAAATGATAAACGTCGCATTGTGAGGTGTCAATAGTGTTTTCCAGTAGAGGCCTGGACCCTTGCACATAGGTGGACTGAGGTTTGACCGGCCGCTTGAGACGTTAGGAATCCGTCTGAAGTCTCATGAATGCGGAATCGACTCGCGCGGCTGGCGAATGCTGATGGAGGCCACGGCAGCCCCGTCACAGCGGGACAAACGGACCTTCCGCGGCCGCCCACCTGGGGATGCCTGACGAAATATCGTGACGAAGGCCGTCGCGCCTGTCAGCGCGAACGCGAGGATCCACGCGCTGCGCCGCTTGTCTGCGGTGACGGCTGACCCTGAAGATCGGGCAGCCGCCGATCGTCAGCGTGTGTTGTTCACTTCACGTCCCAGACCAGCGGCAAATGGTAGAGCGTGCCGTTGACGCCGCCATGCACGCCGGCTCTGGCGCCGGGCTTGAGTGAAAAATCGGGGATGCGTTTGAGCCACTCCTGGAGGAACACCTTGATCTCGACGCGGGCGAGGAACGAACCTGGACAACGATGTGCCCCATTGCCAAAGGTGGAATGAATCGGTGTCGGACGGTTGAAGTCGACTTCGAGCGGGTTCTGGAACTTGCGCTCGTCCAGACCGTGCAGGGTTGTCGGTATGACGATCATGTCGCCGGCCTTCATCTGTACGCCCTGGTATTCGAAGTCATGCGCTACCTGCCGTCCCTGGTTGACCACCGGAAAGCGGCGCAACAACTCGTCTACCGCTTTTTGCGTCAACTCCGGGTGGTCGATCAGCTGTTTGCGATGCGCGGAACTTCCCGCCAGGAAGTTGGCGATGAAACCCATCGCGGAGGCGACCGTATCGAGGCCGCCGATCAGGACGAGTCCGCACAGCCCTTTAAGCTCCTGGTCGCTAAGCTCACGACCGTCAATCGTCGATTGAACGATCCGGCTGATCAGATCCTCTCCCGGGTTCGCACGGCGCTCGGCGATTTTCACGCCAAGGTATTCAAAGATCGCGCCGAGCGCTTCAAGCTTCTGCGCGGCGGAGGCAGGCCGCACCATCTTGTCTGCAAGGCCCAGCAAATAGTCGCGATCTTCCGCGGGTAGCGCCACCATGTCCATGAAAATACCGATGGGCAGATGTTGCGCAAACTCGGAGACGAACTCACACTCGCCCCGCGGATAAAAGCCTTCAATCAGCTCGATTGCCATTTCGCGCGCCTTTTCTTCAAGCTTGCTGATCGCTTGCGGCATGAAGGCGGGCGCGATCAACGCGCGGTAGGCGGTGTGATCGGGCGGGTCGAAAAAGATCGGCGGCAGCGGCGCGTGATCGACTAACGGCACCGTCAACTGGCGTGACGAAAAATGCTCGTAATCCTTGAAGATGCGGTAGATGTCGTCGCCGCGCGTCGCGATCCAGTGGCCACCGTTGCGCGGCGTCCAGAAGATGTCGGGCACGGCGGCGTCGTGGAGTTTCTTGAGCGCGAGATGATAGTCGTCGGCGGCGCCGGGCGGATTGTATATGTCGAAGTCGACCACCAGTTGCGGCGGTACATGCGCGGGAATCGGCGCCACTTCGGGCGTCGTGCGTTGGTTGGTCTCTGACATTCGATGTCTCCTTCGTGATTCCGGGCCAGCTGGCGGTTCACAAAATCGCCATGCCGACAGTTTTTTGAATGACGTTCACATATGTATCATATATTTTCCGCTGCGCAAATGACGTCGGCCAGGCAAAAATATTTCTATCGCCCAGGAATCGGCGTGGAGAGGTTTCGCAACGCATGTGGCAGTCGCGCCATTGCCGGGCAGCGGGAACCCGCTGGGCTCGCGATTCTGCTGGAACGACAAGGAAGCGGCTCAATGGGCGACGCTAAACGGAGGCGCGCGGCTCCGCGCGCGGGACGCATCATGGCGCCGCGTTACAGGTATGTCCCGTAGCGTTCCAGATGGTGCTCGGCGTCACCCCATGTCATGTCAATACAGGTCAACCGCTTGAAGTACCAGCCGATCGGAAGTTCTTCGGTCATGCCCATTCCGCCATGCAACTGCACCGCCTGCTGGCCGACGAACCGGCCGCACCGGCCGATCAGGTTCTTGGCGGCGGACAACGCCCGGCGCCGTTCGTCGGCATCCGCCCCGGCCACCCGCGACGCGGCGAAGTACACCACTGAGCGGGCCTGCTCGACCGCCGTCAGGATGTCTGCCGCGCGATGCTGAAGCGCCTGAAACTCGCCGATGGGTCTGCCGAACTGGATACGCGTGCGCAGGTAGTCGTAGGTCATCTCGGCCAGCTTCGCCATTGTTCCGACCGCTTCCGCGCATAACGCGAACAGCCCGTGGTCGACGGTCCATTCAAGCAGAGGATAGCCGTCTCCGATCGCGCCTAGCACTGCGTCGGACTCGACCGACACGCCCGAGAAGCACACTTCGGCGACCCGCTGCCCGTCCAGCGTCGGGAAACCCCTGAGCGTGACGCCCGGCGTCTTCGGGTCGATCGCGAACAGCGTGATGCCGGCCGTGTCGGCCTGCGCGCCGGACGTCCGCGCCGACACCAGCAGCAGGTCGGCGCTATCGCCGTGCATGACCACCCCTTTGCGACCATCGACGACGAAACCCTGATTCAACGGCCTGGCGGTCGTCGTTATGTTCGACAAATCGAACCGCGCGCCGGGCTCGAGGGCGGCCAACGCCGTTTTCAGGCGGCCAGCCGCAAGCTCAGGCAACCAGCGGTTCTTCTGCGCATCGGTACCGGCCTGGCTGATCAACCGTGCGCCAAGCACCGCTGTCGAGAGATAGGGCTCCAGTACCAGAGCGCGACCCAACGCCTCCATCACGATCATGGTCTCTGCCACACTCGCGTTCATTCCGCCGTATTCGTCCGGAACGTTGAGCGCGAGGAGGCCCATATCGGCGAAAGTGCCCCAGTGCTGTTCGGACCAGCTGCGCGGTGTCGCCGATAGCTTGCGCCGTGCCTCGAATGAGTATTCCTTCTCCACGAAGCGGCCCACCAGGTCGGCTAGCATCTGCTGCTCTTCAACGAGCGTGAAATCCATGACGTGTCCTCAGATGCCAAGCACCAGTTTGGCGATGATATTTTTCTGAATCTCTGTCGAACCGCCGTAGATCGAGATCTTGCGCCAGTCCAGATAGTGCGGCGCCAGCGCGTTGAGCAGTTCGCCGTGCGCCGTGGCATCCGTGCCTTCGGCCCAACCCGGCTCGAGTGCCTGCGGTACGAACGGTACCGCGTACGGCCCCGCGCATGCCATGATCAGCTCGGTCAGTTCCTGCTGGATTTCCGAACCGCGGATTTTCAGCACCGAGGCCTCGGGACCCAGCGGACGGCCGGCTGACTCAGCGGAAATCACCCGCAACAACGACCACTCGTGCGCGATCAGATCGACCTCGACCTTTGCGATCCGGTCGCGAAAGCGGATATCGTCGATCAGCGGCTTGCCGTGTTTCTGTTCGGTCCGCGCGATTTCCTTCAGCCGGAGCATGAAGCGTTTGCAGTTGCCTAGCCCCGCGATATTGGTGCGCTCATGGCCGAGCAGATATTTAGCGATCGCCCAGCCGCGATGCTCTTCACCGACAAGATTGCGAATCGGCACTTCGACGTTCTCGAAGAACACCTCGTTGACGTCATGGCCGCCGTCGAGCGTCGTAATCGGCCGCACGGTAATGCCGGGCGTATTCATGTCGATAAGCAGGAAAGAAATGCCTTCCTGCGGACGGCCGTCGCTGTGCGTGCGCACGAGACAGAAGATCCAGTTGGCCCACTGTGCAAACGACGTCCAGATCTTCTGGCCGTTGACGATATAGAACGGTTCGCCGTCCCGCGGGATGCACTCGGCGCGTGTCTTCAGCGAAGCCAGATCGGAACCGGCGCCGGGCTCCGAATAGCCCTGACACCACCAGTCCTCCATCGACACGATGCGAGGCAAAAAATAGTCACGTTGCGCCGCTGTGCCGAATTTCTGCAGCACCGGCCCGACCATCGACAGACCGAACGGCATCTGGCGCGGCGCACCCGCGGTGAAGCATTCCTCATCGAAGATATTGCGCTGCGCAGCGTTCCACCCTGCCCCCCCGTATTCGATTGGCCATGCAGGCGCACCCCAGCCATTGGCCGCGAGGATGCGCTGCCAGCGCACGTAATCTTCGCGCGGCAGATGCCGAAAATTCAGCACGCGATCGCGGATATCCGCGGGCAACCGGGCAACCACGAATTCCTGCACCGATGCGCGAAAGGCCTTGTCTTCGAGACTTTCTCGCAATTCCATACCTACACTCCTTTGACCTTACGCCTGCGCAGGACAAACACCGGGTCCCGTGTTCAGCCGATTTCGACGATGCCGTTGTTCAACACCACCACATCGCGCGCATCGACTCGCGCACGCAAATACAAACGGGTGCCAGTGTCGCGCCAGAACTGGAAACGGATAACTTCGCCCGGATAGACCGGTGAAGTGAGGCGAAGCGCAAGCCGCTTTAGCCGTGCGGCATCATTTCCCGCGCAGGTTCGAATCGCCGCATACCCGGCGATCCCGTAGGTCGCGAGACCGTGCAGTATGGGTTGTTTAAAGCCAGCCTTCGCGGCCACTTCGGGGTCGGCATGCAGTGGATTCGAATCGCCGGACAGGCGGTAAATCAACGCGGCCTGCGTCGAGATCCCGAACTCGAATTCGCTGTCGGGCGCGCGCTCGGGAACCGCGGGCAATGCTTCGGGCGGCGCATCGCTCACGCCTGATTCCGCGCTGAAGCCGCCGTCGCCGCGCAGGAACGACACCTGCCGCACTTCAGCGAGCCGCTCGCCGCTTGACGCCTCGATCAGATCGCGCTTGAGCTCGACAATTGCGCCCTTGTCCGCTCCCTTGTCCGAAACAAGGCTCACACGCGTCTTGCTGACGAGAGTGGCGGCAGTCGGCATCGGGCGGAGGAAGCGGACGTCCTGTTCGCCATGCACGACCTTCAGATAGTCGACGCCGGCACGGGGATCGCGCATCCAGGACCGAGGCCACGCAAACGCGGCGGCGCAGGTCGGCATCGCCTGCAGATCCTTCTCGTAGACGTAGCGAAGTTGCGCCGCGTCCAGCGGATCGCCGCCGATGCCAAGACCAAGCGCGTACAGCATGACATCGCGTTCGGTGTAAGCCTGGGTGACGTCTTCGATCGGCCAGTTCTTGATGACTTCGTACTTCAGCATGACGTTGCCCCGGAGCGTATCAATCGTCGGTGAAATTCGGCTTGCGCTTCTCGAGAAAGCTTGCAATACCCTCTTTGTAGTCGGTGCATTGATTGGCGATCGGCATGTCCAGCCCGGCAGACATGATCGCTTCATGCGGTGTCTGGAACGGCACCTCCCATAGCTGCGCTTTCATGATGCGCATCGAGCGCGGGGAGCAGTTCTCCGCCAGGTCGCGCGCATAGGCATATGTCTCGTCCGCCAATGTGCTGGATGGGAACGCGCGATTCACGAGCCCCATGCGTTCTGCCTCGCCGCCCTTGATCTTGCGTGCGGACAGCAGCAAATCGAGCGCCCGTGCGTGCCCGACGTGATGCGAGAGGATCCACGCCATGCCGTACTCAGCAGTCAACCCGCGACGCGCGAAGGCGGTGGTGATCGTGGCATCCTCGGCGGCGAAGCGGATATCGCAGAAGAGCGCATGGATCAGGCCAATGCCGACCGTCGCACCGTTGAGCATCGCGATGACGGGCTTCGGTATCGCCGGGTAGTACGAGCAGCGCGTCTGCCAGTCGGCACGCTTGCGCATGTCGAACGGACGCGGCAGCTTGGTCATCAGCGCGTTCGGATCGCCGCCAAAGCTATGAATGTCGCCACCCGCGCAGAACGCCTTGCCCGCACCGGTAAAGACGATGACGCGCACGCCGCGGTCGGCGCCGGCGGCCTGCATGGCCTCGTACACCTCGGTGGCCACCGTGTCGTTCCAGGTGTTCATCTGTTCCGGACGGTTCAGCGTGACCGTAGCGATCCGGTCCTTCACGTCATAGAGAATGGTCTCGTAGCCCATGGATGTCTCCCTCAATAGGCGCGCCGCTCAGAACGAACGCGGCATGTCCAGCACGTGTTCGGCTACGTAGGACAGAATCAGATTGGTCGAAATGGGCGCCACCTGATAAAGACGGGTTTCGCGGAATTTGCGCTCCACGTCGTATTCGCAGGCGAAGCCGAAGCCCCCGTGCGTTTGCAGACACGCGTTAGCGGCTTTCCATGAGGCGGTGGCGGCCAGATGCTTGGCCATGTTCGCCTCGGCGCCGCACGGCTCCTGGCTGTCGAACAGTTCGCATGCCTTATAGCGCATCAGATCAGCCGCCCGCACATCGATATACGCTTCGGCGATAGGAAACTGCACGCCCTGGTTCATGCCAATGGGCCGATCGAACACCTGGCGCTCGCTCGCGTACTTCGAGGCGCGATCGACGAACCAGTAACCGTCGCCGATACACTCAGCGGCGATCAACGCACGCTCGGCATTCAGACCGTCGAGGATGTACTTGAAGCCCTTACCTTCCTCGCCGATCAGGCTCTCTTCGGGAATCTCGAGATTGTCGAAGAACAGTTCGTTGGTCTCGTGATTGACCATGTTTGGAATCGGCCGCACGGTCAGACCGTTGCCGATCGCCTGATGCAGGTCGACCAGAAAGCATGACAGGCCTTCAGATTTCTTCTTCACGTCGGCGAGCGGTGTGGTGCGCGCCAGCAGAATCATGAGGTCCGAATGCTGCACACGGGAGATCCACACCTTCTGCCCGTTGATCACATAGCGGCCGTCTTTCTTCAGCGCCATGGTTTTCATCCTGGTAGTATCCGTGCCCGTGGTCGGTTCGGTCACGGCCATCGACTGCAGACGCAGTTCGCCGCTGGCGATCTTAGGCAGGTACGCCCGCTTTTGCGCTTCAGAGCCGTTGCGCAGCAGCGTGTTCATGTTGTACATCTGGCCGTGGCAAAACCCGGAATTGCCGCCGTTGCGGTTGATCTCTTCCATGATCACGGAGGCTTCGACCAGGTCCAGCCCTGAGCCGCCGTATTCCTGTGGAATCAGCGCGGCCATCCAGCCAGCACGCGTCAAAGCATCGACGAACGCCTCCGGATAAACCCGCTCGTGGTCGATGCGGCGCCAGTATTCGTCGGGGTATTCTTTCGACAGATCGCGCAATGCGTCGCGCAGTTCCCGATGCGGATCAGAGGGGCTAGGTTTGCTCATTTCAAGGGTTCCGGTCACGCGATCGGGCGGCGCACTTAAGCAGCCGCGTCGATCAGTCCGCCCGCGCTGGCGAGCTGGGTCAAATGGTGTTCGGCAGCGCCAAACAGGATGTCGATCACGCTGAGTCGACGCAGGTAATGCCCCACCTTGCATTCCTCGGTCATACCAATGCCGCCGTGCAGTTGCACGCCCTGCTGGCCGACAAAACGGCCGGCATGGCCGATCTGCACCTTGGCGGCCGACATGCTGCGCTCGCGTTCCGCGACATCCGGCTCCGCGCTCATCATGGTGGCGAACAGCGCCATGCTGCGCGCCTGCTCGACCATGACCAGCATGTCCACGGCACGATGCTGCAACGCCTGAAACGAACCTATCGCGACGCCAAACTGCTTGCGCACCTTGAGGTATGCAACGGTTTCCTCATACGCGGCCGCCATCGAGCCGACCGCTTCGGCACACAGCGCGGCAATCGCCTGCGCAACGACCGTTTCGATCAGCGGCAGCGCCTCGCCTGCCACGCCAATCACATCGTCGTCGGTCACGCGCACGCCCGACAGATCGATATCCGCGGCACGCAGCCTGTCTTGCGTCAGATAGCTGCTGCGTGTGAGACCCGGCGCGTTCGCGTCAACCAGAAACAGCGCGATGCCAGCGCGGTCGCGGCGCGCACCCGACACGCGTGCCGACACGATTAGCCGGTCCGCACTGCCGCCGTGAATGACGACGCGCTTTGCACCGTCCAGTAACCAACCCTGTGCGTCGCGTCGCGCGCAGGTGGCCACGTCGGCGAGCTCGTAGCGCGACTGCGGCTCGGCGTGGGCGAAGGCCATCAGCAATGAACCGTCGGCGATGTGCGGCAGAATCGCTTCGCGCTGGGCAACATTGCCGCCAAGCCGGATACAGCTGCCGCCGAGCACCACCGTCGCCAGATAGGGCTCGACAACCAGCCCGCGGCCGAACGCCTCCATCACGATCATCGTTTCAACCGGGCCGCAGCCGCTGCCGCCGAACGCTTCGTCGAACGTCAGGCCCAGCAAGCCCATGCTCGCGTAACGCGCCCACTGTGCGCGGCTGAAGCCCTCCGGCTCCGCCAGGTACCGCGCACGCTGTTCAAAGCTGTACTCGTCCTTCACGAGCCGCTCGACGCTGTCCTTGAGCATGCGTTGCTCGTCGGTGAGGTCAAAATCCATGGCCGATGCTTCTCCTCGTTTCGATTGACGCTCAAAGCCCGAGAACGGACTTGGCGAGGATGTTTTTCTGGATCTCGTTCGATCCACCCACAATCGAAACGTGACGCGCAAAATAGTGATTCGGCGCGATGGTCAGCGCCCAGTCCGGCTCGCGGATCGGCTCGCCCAGGCCACGCAGGAAGTCGAGATCGAGCGGTAGTGCGTCGGCGCCGGCCACTTCCAGAAGAAGTTCGGCCGAGCGTTGCTGCAACTCCGAACCCTTGATCTTCAGGATCGACGTCTTCGGGTCCGGCACATGACTGCCCCGTGCGGAGCTTTCGGCGATCACCCGCATCTGGGTGATTTCCAGCGCCTTCAGTTCGACTTCGATCGCCGCCACGCGCTCGCGGAACTGCGGCTGATCCCACAGCACACCATCGCCGCACGGCGTGCGTTTTGCGAGGTCTTTGGCGTGCCGGATTCGCATCTTCGACACACCCACACGGGCGATTCCGCTGCGCTCGTTACCGAGCAGATACTTGGCGTAGTCCCAACCCTTGTTTTCTTCGCCGATCCGGTTCGCCACCGGTACGCGCACGTTATCGAAGAACACCTCGTTGGTTTCGTGATGGCCGTCGATGGTGATGATCGGGCGCACGCTCAGACCGGGCGTCTTCATATCGATCAGCAAATACGTGATGCCTTGCTGCTTCTTCGCACTCGCGTCGGTCCGCACAAGGCAGAACATCCAGTCCGCGTGATGCGCCGTGGAGGTCCACAACTTCTGGCCATTGATCACATAATGGTCGCCTTCGCGAACGGCCTGGGTGCGCAGCGCGGCCAGATCCGAGCCGGCGCCTGGCTCCGAAAAGCCCTGACAGAACCAGTATTCGAGGCTCGCGATTTGCGGCAGAAAAGCGCGTTTCTGCTCGTCGCTGCCGAACGCAATCAGCACCGGCCCGATCATGTTGACGTTGAACGACAGCGGCTCCGGCGCGGGCGCCATATGCAGCTCTTCCTTGAAGATGTACTGCTGCACCGCGCTCCAGCCCATTCCGCCCCATACCTTGTCCCACGCGGGCGTCGCCCAGCCGCGCTGGTACAGAATGCGCTGCCAGCGACGCAGGTCGGCGGCCGAGTAGCGCTGACCCAGCGCTGCCTTGCGACGGATGTCTTCCGGCAAAGCTTCCTTGAAAAAGGCTCTCACCTCCTCGCGGAAGGCCAGCTCTTCATCGGTATATCGCAGATCCATGAGTGTCTCGTCTCGACTCGTTGCGGCGGCGCGTGCGGCCGTCCATCCTTTTTGTCTCGCTCATCAGCCTCTCAGGCCAACGTCCCTGCTTGCTTCAGTTGGTTGATGGTGTGCGCGTCGAGCCAGACCGATAACGCGGCATCCAGCGCAGCCGGATCAGGTGCTTCCGGCGGCGTCGGCGGCGCAGGCACAGTCGCCGAAAAACGCGGCGCGGGCGCAGGCTGCACGATTCCATCCACTTCGATAAACGTTCCCCGCGCCTTCAGATGCGGATGCTCAGGCGCTTCGCACCACGACAGGACCGGCGCGAAACACGCATCGGAATGCTCGAGCAGGGTGGTCCACTGGGCGCGGCTGCGAGTCTTGAACTTCAGCGCGAACAAGGCGCGCGCGGCCGGCCAGTTGTGCTGATCGAGCTGGGCGCCGAGCGTGTCCGGCGCGATCTCGAGCAAACCCAGCAGTTGCAGATAGAACTTGTCTTCGATCGGACCCACCGTGATCCACTTGCCGTCGGCACATTCGTAGACATCGTAGAAATGTGAGCCAGAGTCGGTGATATTGGTGCCGCGCTGCTCGCTCCAGATACCCGCCGCCTGCATGCCGAAAAAGGTCGTGGCGAGATTCGCCGTGCCGTCGACGATCGCCGCATCCACCACCTGACCCGTGCCGCCATCGCGGGCATGAAGGATGGCGGCCAGCAGGCCCATCGCCAGATATAGCGAGCCGCCCGCGTAGTCGCCAATCAGGTTTAGCGGAATCGAGGGCGGCTGGTCGAAGCGGCCGATCGCGTTCAGCACACCCGTGATGGCGATGTAGTTCAGATCGTGACCCGCATACTGCGCAAGCGGCCCCTCCTGCCCCCAGCCGGTAATACGCCCGTAGACCAGCTTCGGATTGCGCTTAAGACACACTTGCGGCCCGAGTCCCAGACGCTCGGTCACACCAGGACGAAAGCCTTCGATCAAGGCGTCGGCATTTTCCACCAGCGTCAGTACGAGTTCGATCGCGGCCGGATCCTTCAGATTGAGCGCAACCGTCTTGCGATTGCGCAGCAGCAGGTTGTAACGCAAGGGACGCTCGATACCCAGTTTGACCGGTTGCCGCCGGTCGATGCGCAGCACCGTCGCGCCGAGGTCGGCGAGCAGCATTGCGCACATCGGGCCCGGTCCGACGCCGGCCAGTTCGATAATCTTGACGCCAGCGAGCGGCCCCATGGTCAGCTCTTGCGCGCATGAGCACGCATGGCGTCCCACTGCTCGTCGCTCCAGTCCTGCATGGCGCGGAAGGTGGGGCCGCCAACGCCCTGCATCCAGCGACCGCCGTCGATTACGATCATGTCGCCGGTGATGTAGCCGGAACCATCCGAGGCCAGGTACGCGTACAGATCGGCCAGTTCGGCATGGTCGCCGAAGCGCCGCAACGGCACGCTGCGATCCTGCGGTTCGACCTGTGAGCCCGGCGGATAGAGTTGTTCCCAGGCGCCTTCGGTCGGAAAGAGACCCGGCGCCACCGCGTTCAGGCGTATCCCCTTCGGCCCCCATTCGACCGCAAGACTGCGCGTCATGGCGAGCACGCCGGCCTTTGCCGCCGCCGACGGGACAGTGAAAGCCGAACCGGTCATGGTCGGTGTGGAAACCGTGCTGATCACGTTGCCTTTGCGGCCGGCCTCGATCCAGCGCTTGCCCGCCGCGATCGTGCAATAAAAACTTCCGTGCAGCACGATGTCGAGCACAGCATCCACCGCGCGCGCCGAGAGCGTTTCGGTACGCGCGATGAAGTTGGCGGCGGCGTTGTTGAGCAGCAGGTCAAGCGGGCTGGACTGCCAGATGGTGTCCATCATCGCTTCCACCGACTCGGCGCTGCGCACGTCGGCGGCGATCGTCGTGACCTGCGCACCGCTGATAGCGGAGCGAAATTCGTCGGCGGTGGCGTCGAGCACTTCCTTGCGGCGCCCGCAGATCACCAGCTCCGCGCCGAGTTCCAGATAGCGCCGGCCAATACTCTTACCGAGGCCGGTACCGCCGCCGGTGATCAGAATCTTCTTGTTCTTGAGCAGATCGGGTGTGAACATGGTCGGTGTACTTCCGTAAAATCCAGTGGCCGGAAACAAGGGGCGACACAACGAACGCAAAGGCGAAACGGCGCACCCGCCGGGACGCTCAGGTGCCGGTGAAAACGGGGTTGCGCTTCTCCATGAACGCGGCCACAGCTTCTGTGTGGTCGCCAGTCTGACGCGTCAACGGATTCAAATCGACTTCCAGCCGCCACGCGTCTTCGATCGAGTTGCCTGCGTTGACGAGGCTCGCCTTCAACAGCGCCAGCGTAACGGGCGGATAACTGGCGAAGCGCGCAGCCTGCTGGATTGCCGCGTCGAGCGCGCCGCCCGCCTCGGTGGTCTGGTTGACAAGGCCGATGCGCAACGCCGTCGCCGCATCGATCACTTGCGCTTTCAACATCAATTCGCGCGCCTTGCCGCCGCCGACCTTCTGCGGCAAGGTCCAAAGCAGCCCGGTGTCAGGCAGCAAACCCACCTTGGCGAAGGCACAGCAATATTTCGCCTCATTGCTACTCACGGCGAGATCGCACGCGGCAGCCAGCGATAGCCCGGCGCCGAAGCAGGTGCCCTCGACCGCAGCGACGACCGGCTTGGTGCCGGTGTAGATCAACCGGAACAGACGCACGCCCACTGCAATGCGTTCGCGCAGTTCAAGCAGCGTAGGCGTGAAATCCTGCATTTCGGCGAGGTCGCCACCCGCGCAAAAATGGCCGCCCGCGCCGGTCAGTACGATCGCGCGCGTCGCGGCGTCTTCGTGCACGAGGTGCTGGAAGACATCGATCAGCGCAACGCGCATCTTTATCGAGAACGCATTGCGGCGTTGCGGATAGTTCATTGTGACGACCGCCACGTCGCCCTCGCGGCGCACCTGCACGATGTCGTTCAGATCGTCCGTGCCCGGCTGGCCGCCCGCGCCGCTTGTGCCGCCCAGTGCTTCATTTCGCTCGACACTCATCGGAGCCTCCTCAAGCTTCATTGACCGGTAAAGGCCGGCGTGCTCTTGTCGAAAAACGCCTGGCAAGCGGCCTGGTGGTCTTTGGACTGGCGCAGCACTGGCTGATAGTCGATCTCCGCACGCAACGCTGCATCCATCGTGGTGGCGCCGTCGGTCAGCGCCGCCTTCAGCAGCGCCACGCCAAGCGGTGGACGAGCGGCGAGGCCGCGGGCCACTTCGACCGCGGCAGCGAGTGCCGCGCCCGGCTCGACGACCTCGTTCGCGAGACCCATCTCACCGGCCCTGACGCCATCGATCTCCGTCGCGAGCGACAGCATCTCTCTGGCGCGCGCCATGCCGATTTTTTCGGGGAGCGTCCACAGAATGCCAGTGTCGGGAATCAGCCCGACCCGCAGAAAAGCCGCACAAAAGCGCGCGTTCGACGCCGCCACCACGTAATCGGTGGCCACCGCCAGCGACAGCCCCGCGCCGAACGCCACGCCTTCGACAGCGGCCACGACCGGCTTCGCGCCCGCCAGCATGTCACGCACCACGACGCACGATTCAACCAGAATCTCGCGGCTTTGCAGGATGGTCCGCTGCGTCATTTCAGAGATATCGGCACCGGCGCAGAAGTGCTCGCCCGCACCGGTGAGCACGATCGCGCGCGAGTCAGGATCGGCCGTCAGCAGGCAGTGCATCGTGTCGCGCAGCGACTGACGCATCTGCCGCCCCATCGCATTGCGGCGCCCAGGATTGTTCAGCGTGACAATCGCCACCGAGCCATCCCGGGTCACTTCGATCGACGCGGACGCGTTTCTCTTATCCGAATGCTTCTCGCTCATGATGTGCATCCCCTAGTCAGCCACGAATACCGGTTTGCGCTTGTCCATGAAGGCGCTGACGGCCTCGCGATGTTCACGGCTACGGCGCAGGATGGGCTGCAGATTGACCTCAGTTTCGATCGCTTCATCGAGGGTGCGGATACCGGTCGCCAGCGCCGCTTTGAGATGCGCCGTGGCCACCGCCGGCAGCGCGGCATACTGGCGGGCGACGTCCAGCGCCGCGGCAAGCGTCTGCCCAGGCTCGACGACCTGATTGGCAAAACCGATCTGCAAGGCTTCCGTGCCGTTGAATTCGCGGGCGCTCAGCATCAGCTCGCGCGCCCGTCCGCCGCCGATGCGTTGCGCGAGGGACCAGTAAAGACCTGTATCAGGCATCAATCCGACCTTGACGAATGCACTCGAATAACGCGCCGCTGATGAGCTGACCACCATGTCGCATGCGGCGGCGAGCGAAAGGCCCGCGCCAAACGCACACCCCTCGACGGCCGCGACGATGGCCTTCGGCCCAGACACCATCAGCTTGAAGATCTCGAGCGGCAGCTGGTTGCGCTCGCGGTATTCGAGCACCTTGCGCGGCTTCATCTCCGAGATGTCGCCGCCCGCGCAGAACGTGTTGCCGGCACCTGTCAGCACGATCGCCCGGCAACCGTCCTCGTGGTGCATCAAGTGATGCAGACGGTCGTACAACGTCTCGCGCATCTTCAGCGAAAACGCGTTGCGCCGTTCGGGGTAGTTCAGGGTGACGACTGCGATCGCCCCGTCATGCTGGACCTGCACGATCTGTGTCGCGTCGCCGGTGGCCTGTTCGCTCATCTGTCTGTCTCCTGTTGACCGGGACCGCTGGATCGGTGCGCTGCCTGCGTGGCGAGGGGCACGGGCCCGCTGGCGCCGGTCACAACGTTTCTTCGGTACCGAGAATCACGGTAGCCTGGCTCGACAATACGCCACCATTGCCATGCGCGACGGCAAGCCGCGCGCCCGGCACCTGGCGCTCTCCAGCACGACCTGTCAGCTGCCGCAGCGATTCTTCGATCAGAAACAACCCGTACATGCCTGGATGCACGCACGACAAACCGCCGCCGTTCGTGTTGACCGCCAGACGGCCGCCAGGCGCGATCCCGCCATCGGAGACGAAGCGGCCGCCCTCGCCTTTCGGGCAAAAGCCGAGATCCTCGAGGAAAAGAATCGTGTTGATCGTAAATGCGTCGTAAAGCATTGCGACATCGATCTCGCTGGCGCTGACGCCCGCCATCGCATAGGCGCGTCGCCCTGATTCTTTGGCCGCCGTCACGGTCAGATCGGGCATGTTCGCGATCTCGCGATGCGACGTGGCTGAAGCCGCGCCGAGCAGATACACCGGCTTGTCAGTCAGGTCGCGCGCCCGTTCGGCGCGCACCATCACGACCGCCGCCGCGCCATCGGTGACGAGGCAACAGTCGCGCACGGAGAGCGGATCGGATACGAGGCGCGCGCCCAACACATCGTCGATCGACAACGGGGTATGCACGAAGGCTTCGGGATTGAGCTGGGCCCACTTGCGCGCCGCGACTGCCACTTCGGCAAGATCCCTGCGGGTTGTGCCGTATTGGTGCATATGCCGGGCCGCGGCCAGCGCATACGACGACACGGGGTTCATCGGCTTATACGGGGTTTCCCACGGCGAAGGGCGCGATGATTGCACCAGCTTGCCCGACGCGCTGCGCTGATTGCTGCCATAAGCAATCAGCGCGACGTCGATCTGGCCGGTGACCAGCGCCATGGCTGCCGTGTGCGCGTAGATCTCGAACGCCGAGCCGCCGCTGCGGTTGTTGTCGGTGAACGTGGGGTGGATGCCGAGATACTCCGCGAATGTCAGGCCCGACAACATGTCGTCGGGCGTGCAGACAAACAGGCCGTCGACATCGCCTGGCGACAGCCCGACCTGCGCCAGTGCATCGACCGATGCCCGCGCCGCCAGATCCAGCGACGACATCCCCGGCGCCTCGCCGATTCCGTATGTCGTGCCTGCCACCAGCGCGGTACGTCCACGTAAGTTGAATTCCATGCGATCTGTCTCTCGTCGATGCAGCGGCTGCCTTCCGCGCATGCTGCCGGTTAGCCGGCCTCAGACTGGCTCGAAGACGACCAGCGGCGCGTCGTCCCTATATACGATCTTCGCCTGAACGGGCATGCCAATGCGCACCGCATCCGGTTCAACCCCTTCGACACAACTGATCATCCGCACCCCTTCGTCGAGGTCGATCAACGCGACGTTGTAACTCGGCGTGGGTGCCTTCTGCCTCACCACCGTGGTGGAGTAAACCGTGCCCCGCCCGCACGCTTCTACCCATTCGAGATCGCGCGCACCCGTGACCGGCTCGGCCACCCGTGGGTAGAACACGTGGCGGCCGCTGCTGCGGCTGCGCTGGATCATCAGGCGGCCTTCGGCCAGAAACTTCTGATAGTCGACTTCGGGACAAACAGACTCCATTTCCCGCTCCTCCAATGAATTCCGCCACGGGCCTTGATGCCGAACCCAGCCGTTACACCAGCCTCCAACCAAAAACAATCAAATACCCGAACACTGTTCCACATCATAAACGCGCAGAAACTGCCATGTCAACCTCCGCTAACGGCCGTCGCGCGCCGCCCGACAAGGCTCTCACTACATCTGAACAAGGCCCGGAGCGCACTACGGGCAAACCCCTGTCCACGCGACATCGCGCTTGACGAGCCCCAAGTCATCGTTTACTTTATCGAACATCGTTCAGTATTTTGAAGAGCCTGGGATCAAGGAAACAGCTTGAGCGTGCGTTGCATCAATACGCGCCTTCGAATGCTGCTTACGTATCGGGCCTCGCACCATTCGCAAGAGACTTACAACGTGACTTATCAACTGACAGACGATCAGATTCAGATCCGCGATCTGATACGGCGCGTCGCAACGGAACGGGTAGCGCCGCGCGCGGACGCAATTGACCGCAGCGCCGAGTATCCGCACGACATGTACGCGTTGCTTAAGGAACTGGGCCTGTTCACGCTGCCGTTTCCCGAGGCGTACGGCGGCGCCGGCAGCGTGATGTCCGCCTGCATCGCCGTCGAGGAATTCGGGCGCGTTTGCTACAACACGGGTTATCTGCTGGTCGTGCAATGGACGCCGTTCGGCGCGATTCTGGAAGGCGGCACAGAAGAGCAGAAGGCGCGCCTGCTGCCTGGGCTTGCCTCAGGCGAACTGCGTGGCGCGCTTTCCATCACCGAATCGCAGAGCGGTTCGGACGTCTCGGGTATCCGCACCACGGCACGCCGCCACAAAGACGGCTACGTGCTGAACGGCTCGAAGATCTGGTGCACCAATTCGCATATCGCCGACTTCATGCTGGTAGCGGCGAAAACGCTCGATGAAGAGGGCAATCCGCTCGGCATCAACCTGTTCATCGTCGATCGCAAGACACCCGGCCTCACGATCGGCCGCGAGGAAGACAAGATGGGCGCGCGCGGTGTCGCTTCCTGCCCGCTCTTCTTCGACGACGCTTTGATCAGCACCGACAACCGGCTCGGCCCCGAAGGCGGGCAAGGCTTCAAGGTGGCGATGGAAGCGCTCAATACCAGCCGTCCGATCGTGGCGGCACGCGCGGTGGGTATCGCGCAGGGCGCGATCGATCACACCATCCGTTTCATTCAGGACCGCGTCGCGTTCGGGCAAACCATCAGCAACTTCCAGGGCGTGCGCTGGATGGTGGCCGACATGGTCACACAGACCGAAGCCGCGCGCCAGCTCGTTTATCACACGGCATCTCTGGTGGACGCTGGCATGACCGGACGCGAGCTGGCGCCGATGGCGGCGATGGCGAAGCTGTTCGCCTCCGACGTCGCGATGAAAGTCGCCACCGACGCCGTGCAGTTGTTCGGTGCAGCGGGTATCTCGAACGAATACCCGATCAACCGCTATTTCCGTGACGCCAAGGTGGTACAGATCATCGAGGGGACCAACCAGATCCAGCGAAACATAGTCGCGGACAGCGTCCTCGGACGCGTCAAGAAAAACTGAGCAACGCGTCCTGACCCTAACGGCACGCGACAACGACAGAAAAAGGACAGGCAAATGGAAGAAATCGAAACAGTTGGATTGGGGATTCATTGGGAAGATCTGCCCGTCGGTCGCAGATTCAAGACCGTTGGTCGTACGGTGACCGAAGCGGATGTCGTCAATTTCGTTTCGGTCACGGGCATGCTCGAAGTGCTGTTCACCAACACTGAATTTCTGAAAGAGACATCCGCCATCAAAGGCCGGGTCGCACCGGGCGCACTGGTGTTTACGTTTATCGAAGGACTGCTAACACAGGCGACGATGCAAGGCGTGGGCTTTGCATTCCTGAACATGGAACTCGATATCAAGGGTCCGACCTTCGTGGGCGACACGGTTCATGCCGAATGCGAAGTGATCGAATGCAGGGCCAGCAATGGGCGTCCGGGGCTGGGACTGGTGCGCACGCGCAACCGGGTGTTCAAGCAGGACGGCTCGGAAGTCATGGTCTATACCCCCCTGCGGCTGGTAAAGGGAAAAAATTACAAGGGCTGACCATGCACACCCCACAGCAACCTCTGGATCTGCCAACTGGCCCGCTGAGCGGTGTGCGCGTCATCGATCTGACAATTAATGTGCTGGGGCCCGTCGCCACGCAGCTGCTGGGCGACATGGGCGCGGACGTCATCAAGATCGAGCCGCCGGAGGGCGACCAGAACCGCAAGAACGGCCCTGGCCGCAACCCGGATATGGCGGTGTTCTACACGATCATGAACCGTAACAAGCGGAGCGTGTCGCTGAACCTGAAGCTGGCCGAATGTCGAGAAGCGGTGCTACGCCTCGCAGAGACCGCGGATGTCTTCATTCACAGCATGCGGCCCAGCGCGGCGAAGCGTCTCGGAATCGACTACGAAAGCATCAAGGCACGCAATCCGCGGATCATTTATGCGTCGGGACCGGGCTATCGTCCTGACGGCCCCTACAAGGACCGCCCCGCTTTCGACGACGTCATCCAGGGCGAAACCGGCATTGCCGCCATGAATCGCGATGCCAACGGCTCGCCGCGCTATTTCCCCACCGTGATCGTCGACAAGTTCTGCGGTTACGTGCTGGCCTCATCAGTGAGCATGGCGCTGTACCACCGCGAACGCACCGGTCTCGGGCAGTGCGTGCAGGTGCCGATGTTCGAAACCATGCTGCAGTTCAATCTGTTCGAACATCTGTGGGAAGGCGCGCTGGGCTCGGCCGACGGCAAGGGCATCGGTTATACGCGGATGTTCTCGCCTCACCGGCGGCCCTATGCGACCAAGGACGGCCATCTCTGCCTGCTGGCGGTCAACAACGATCAATGGCGGCGCGTGCTATGCGCGATCGACGCAGCCCATCTGCTCGAAGACCCGCGCTTTTGCCACATGGCTGACCGCATGCGCAATATCAACGAGCTATACCGCGTCGTCAGCGAGGCAATCCAGACCCGTACCACGGCCGAGTGGAACGCCATCTTCGCGGCAGCCGACGTGCCACACGGTCCGGTGCGCGAGCTGAACGACCTGATGCAGGACGAGTACATCAAGGAGACGGGGTTCTTCCAGCACTACGAGCACCCGACGGAAGGCGACATGGTCATGACTTCGATCCCTGTGCACTTCTCCGAGTCGCCGGGCAACGTGCGCTACCTGCCGCCGAATCTGGGCGAGCACAGCATCGAAGTCCTCCTTGAGGCCGGATATACCGCAAGCGAGGCCGCGAGGCTCAGTGGCCGCGTGCCGGTCGAGACGACGGCCGCCCCCGAAACTATCACCAAGGCTTGACGGGCGCCGAGGCGCCCCGCTACATCATGCGAGGAATCCGAAAATGAAAGGTCTGAAGAACAAGGTCGTGGTAGTCACTGGCGGTGCGGGAGGCATCGGCACCGCCATCTGCAAACGCTTCGGCGAAGAAGGCTCCATCGTCGCGCTGTTCGACCTCAACACCGAAAGTGCCGGGCGAATAGTGGCTGAAATCGAATCTGCCGGCGGCAAGGCTCGCGCGTATCGTGTCGACATCACCGACCACGAAGGGGTGAATGCGGCTGTCGCGCAAGTCGAAGCAGAACTCGGTCCGATCGAGATGCTCGTCAACAACGCGGGCTGGGACATGGGCGCCTTTTTCCTCCAGACCGAGAAGCCGTTCTGGGACAAGGTGGTCGCCATCAATCTGTACGGCCCGCTCAATATGCATCACGCCGTCCTCAAGCGCATGGCCGAACGCGGCCGCGGGAAGGTCGTGAATATTTCCTCGGACGCCGGCCGCGTCGGTTCGTCGATGGAGGCGGTGTACTCGTTCTGCAAGGGCGGCATCATCGCCTTTTCGAAGACCATGGCGCGTGAAATGGCGAGGCAGCAGATTCCCATCAACGTCGTATGTCCCGGTCCCACTGCCACCGCGTTGCTCGACAACCTGGCACAGGGCGAAAAAGGCGATCGTATCAAGGCCGCGCTGGTAAAGGCCGTGCCGTTCGGGCGCATGGGCGAACCGGGCGATATCGCCGGAACGGTCGCCTTCCTCTCCAGCGACGATGCCGCGTTCATCACCGGTCAGGTGATCAGCATCTCCGGCGGCCTGACGATGGCAGGCTGAACGCCGCTTTCCGCTTATTCAACCAGCAACCGGAACATCCCCATGGAATTTCAGGACATTCTCTATCGCGAAGCCGACGGCGTCGCGACGATCACCATCAACCGCCCGAAGGTCTACAACGCGTTTAACGCCAATACCTGCGAGGAACTGATCAAGGCATTCGGCAAGGCGGGATGGAACAAGGATATTGGCGTCGTCGTGCTGACCGGCGCGGGTGAAAAAGCCTTCTGCACGGGTGGCGACCAGTCCGGCGATGGTTACGGCGGCCGCGGCACGGTCGGGCTGCCCATCGAAGAACTGCAAAGCATTATTCGCGACATTCCCAAACCGGTTATCGCACGTGTGAACGGCTATGCGATCGGCGGGGGCAATGTGCTCGTCACGATCTGCGACCTCGCCATCGCATCGGAAACGGCGATCTTCGGTCAGGTCGGCCCCAAGGTGGGATCGGTCGACCCGGGATTCGGTACGGCGTACCTTGCACGCATCATCGGCGAAAAGCGGGCGCGCGAGATCTGGTATCTGTGCCGCAAATACAGCGCGAAAGAAGCGCTCGAATGGGGCTTGATCAATGCCGCTGTGCCGCCGGACCAGCTCGATTCCGAAACGAAGAAATGGTGTGACGAGATCCTGCAGATGAGTCCGACCGCCATCGCGCTTGCCAAGCGGTCATTCAATATCGATAGCGAAAACATCCGCGGTATCGGCGCTTTCGCAATGCAGGCGCTGGCACTTTACTACGACACCGACGAATCGAAGGAAGGCGGCAATGCGTTCCGTGAGAAGCGCAAGCCGGAGTTCCGCAAATATGTGAAGTAAGGGTTGTTCGACGTATTGAGGGCGGTTGTCGGCAACGCCGCCTTCATGCCTTGCCGATACGGCATCGAACGGCTACGCGGCAGGCAGCCGTGAGCACCGTAGTTCTTGAACGGCGTCGAAGCCGGTCAAAGACACTAGCACGCGCCCCCCGCTTTCCCGCTATGCAACCAGGGCGCGCGCTTCCACCTGAATCTGGCGGGCATAGCGATTCAGGTGATACTCCATGTTGCCGAACAGCACATCGACGATCAGCATCCGCCGGTAGTGATGGCCGACCTTGTACTCATCGGTGATGCCGTAGCCGCCGTGCAACTGAATGCCCTGCTGGGTGACGAATTTGCCGCTCCTGATAGTCTGGGCCTTGCAACCCGACACCTCCACGCTGCGCGTCCCGCCGTCTTCGGTCAGTGCGCGTAGCGCCCGATGCAGCGTCGCCCTCCCCTGCATGGCATCAATCGCCATATCGGCAATCCGGTGCTGCAGTGCCTGAAAGCTGCCAATGGGAACCCCGAACTGCTTGCGCGTCTTCAGGTATTCGGACGTCAGTTCGACCGTGTCGTCGATATCGCCCACCAACTCGGCACACGTCGCGACGACGGCTTCGTCGACCGCCGCCTGCAGGCCCTCGATAGCCTCACCGGGTGTGCCAAGCGCGGCTGCCGCGTCAACCGTCACGCCGCCGAGGACCAGGTCGGCGGCAGGCGTGCCGTCTAGCAAATGGTATGGCTCGAGCGTCACGCCGGCCGCATGCGGATCGACTACAAAGAGCCCAAGGCCGGCGTCATCGCGCACGCCGCCGGCGACACGTGCAACGACGATCAGGCGATCCGCCAACGGCGCGCCGACTACCAGCGTCTTGTGGCCATCGAGGCGCCATGCACCATCCGGCACGAGCCGCGCTGTAGTGGCCGCGTGCGACACGACGCCTCTCGCTTCACGCTCGCTGTGCGCGACGGCAATCACCGTTTCGCCGGAGATGATCTCTGCCAGCAACGCGTCGCGCTGTTGGCCGTTCGCGCAACGGCTAACGAGCGCGGCTGGGAACACGCCGCACATCACATAGGGTTCCAGTACCAGCGCGCGCCCGAGTTGCTCCGCGATGAGCGCGCCTTCCACCGGCGTAAAGCCGAGGCCACCGAATGCTTCGGGTACCGCCACGCCGAGCCACCCCATCTCGCCGAACGTGCGCCACATGTCGCGCGAAAAGCCGTTTCCACGAGCCGCCAGTTTGCGACGATGCTCGAACGTGTAGTTCTTTTGCACGAAGCGCTGTGCGCTGTCCTGCAACATCTGCTGTTCGTCGCTCAGATCAAAGTTCATGCTGCGTCCTTTCCTGCCCGCCGGAGGCCAGAGCAGTGATGTCGTATCAATCAAGTGACTCGCGCTATTGCGTCCCGTCAGACGTCACAGCCCGAACAGCGCCTTGGCGATGATGTTCCGCTGGATTTCAGCCGTGCCGCCGTAGATCGTGCAGGCGCGCCGGTAGAACACCTCAGCCGCGAGACCCGGCGCGTAATCCGGTCCCACGAAGCTTTGTTCTCGCAGCGCGCGTTCTTCGTTCGGATCGGCATAGAACACCGCGCCGTAATCGCCGATCACTTCAAGCAGCATCTCGGTCAGCTTCTGATGCAACTCGGAGCCCCGCACCTTGAGCATCGAACCGATCGCCATGCCGCCGCTGCGCTCGTCGAGACGCTGATGCAGGATTTTCTGCACCGCCATGTCGATGGCGAGCACTTCGAGTTCGTATTGAGCGAGTCGTACCGCGAACGTCGGATCTTCGATCAGGGGCGCGCCGCCCGCACGCTCACGCATCGCGTAGTGGCGGATCTTGCGCAGATAGCGCTTCAGTGCCGGCGCTTCGGCGCCAAGGAAAGCGCGCTCATTGAACAGCAGGAACTTGGTGTAACTCCAGCCCTTGTTTTCTTCGCCGATCAGATTCTCCACCGGCACGCGCACGTTGTCGTAAAACACTTCGGCGAGATGGTTGCAACCGTCGAGGGTCACAATCGGACGGACGGTCACGCCTGGTGACTTCATGTCGAGCAGCAGAAAGGAAATGCCCCTCTGCGGCTTGGCTTCAGAATCGGTCCGGACCAGCACGAAATTCCACTGACCGTAGCTGCCAAAACTGGTCCAGATTTTCTGGCCGTTGACGACGTAGTGATCGCCGTCGCGAACGGCCGTCGTCCGCAGCGATGCGAGGTCAGAACCCGATCCAGGCTCGGAAAAGCCCTGGGTCCAGAACACTTCGCCACGCTGGATCGGCGGCAGGAAGCGGCGCTTCTGCTCTTCGTTACCGAACTCGCAGATCACTGGCCCAACCAGCGATACGCCCGCCTGATTCTGCGCAGGCGCGCCCGCCAGATAGCACTCTTCCTCGAAGATATAGCGTTGCGCCGCGCTCCACCCCGTGCCGCCGAGGTTCGCCGGCCAGGGCGGCACCGACCAGCCACGCGTTTCGTGCAGGATGCGGGTCCAGCGCAGCGCGTCGTCGTCGCCAGCGAGAAAGCCCTGCTGGCCACGCCAGGCAAGATCAGGAGGCAAATGCGCCTGCAGAAAATCCTGCACCCCTTTGCGGAAGGCTTTGTCAGCGGGATCGACGTGAAAGTCCATCGTGTGGTTTCCTATGATTCAATTCGTCAGATCTGGCGAGCCGCGCTCGCAGAACTGCCGCTCCGGCCCACCAGCGTGCGGGGCGTGGGGACCGCTTCATACAGTTCAGTCACCACGTCGCGTCTTCGCGCGAGGACGTTGGCCTGACTGATGGCGCCTTTTGCGCTCAATTCGCCGTTGTCGAGCGTGGCTGTCTCGCTTTCGAGCGCGATCCGCACAATCCGGCTCGAACTACCGCCGGGACGTGTCGCCAGCGTGTCGAGCCCGCGCTGGAAGTGCTCACGCACGCCGGCGCTGCTGACGATCTGGTCCGCGTCCGGCATGGGCTCGAGCAGGTCGTCGCACAATGCCCGGCACGCTTCCAGGTCAGGAAAAACCAGCGCAGTGAGAAAGTCCCGATCATGGCCGGCAATCACAACGTCCCGCGCGTAAGGTGAAAACACGTTCAATGCGACGAGGCGCAGTTCGGCCACGTTCACCCAGGTGCCCGAGGACAGCTTGAAGTTTTCGGCGAGGCGACCATCGAAGCGCAACCCCCTCTCCGGATGCTGCGGATCGATGAACGCGCCGGCATCGCCTGAACAGAAATAGCCGTCTTCGTCGAACGACGCGGCAGTCCGCTTGGGATCCTTCCAGTAGCCCGGCGTCACGCAGTCGCCCGCATAGCGGATCTCCAGCTTCGCCCCCACCGGCACCACCTTGACCTTGACGCCTGGCACCGGAAGCCCGGCAATCGCTTCCCGGCGCGGATCCCAAGCCGCCGACATCGGCGTGGGCCCGGCTTCGGTGCCGCCAAGCCCGGACATGATCAGCACGCGCTGGCCGATCGTCTTGACGGCAAGCTCGTCGAGTGCGGCCCAGATGTATTCCGGCAGACTGGCGCCGCCGTAGTAGATCAACACCAGCTTGCTGAAGAAGTTGCTCCGCAGCGCATCGTCGGCGCGCAGGTGCGGAATCAGCGCCGCCAGTCCTTGAGGTGTATTCAGGTAGATGACCGGCGCAATCTCCCGCAACGCTTCAACCGTCGGACCAATCTGCTCCGGAGTGGGCTTGCCGGGATCCATGTAGTACGTCCCGCCGCCGTAAAGCACCATGCCGAAGTTATGCGTGCCGCCAAAAGTGTGATGCCACGGAAGCCAGTCCACCAGCACGGGCGGCGCATCCTGAAGAAACGCGAAGGTCTGGGCGACCTGCTGCCGGTTGCTGCACAACATGCGCTGCGAGTAAATCACGCCCTTCGGCGCTCCGGTCGTACCGGACGTGAACATGATCTTGCCGACCGTATCGGGGCCGACGTTAGCAAACGCTTCATCGACAGCAGAGCTAACGGGCGTCGCAAGCCAGTCGGAAAAGAGCGAGGCCGCGCGTCCTTCTGGCAGCGTGCCGCTCACGAGGCATTCAACCTCGCCGAACACTTCGCGCAACGCGCGGCCGTAAAGCGCGCCATCGTCCGCAAACACCAGACCCGGCGCGCACACTGCGGCGAGATGTTTCAGCTTGGAGAAGTCCTCGGACAGCAACGAATAAGCTGACGTAACCGGCACATAGGGCACGCCGACGTGCAGCGCCGCCAGCGCGAGCAGCGCATGTTCGAAACTGCGATCCGAGAGGATCATCAGCGGCTTGCCGGGCGACAGGCCTCGAGCAAGCAGCGCCTCCCCGAGCGAACGTGCGCCGTCGAGCGCCTGCCGGTACGTCAGATGCTCCCAACTGGCGCCATCGGCTGATCGCCGCGCAAGCAATGGCCGCTCAGGCGCGACCCTGGCCCAATGCACAAGCCGCTCAGTCAGCCGCGCCGGGTAGGGCTCAAGCGCTTCCTCCAGTTCATAGACCACGCTCCCGTCAGGACGCCGTTCAACGGTGGCCTTCGTACCGCCAAGGCGCAGCGGTCGAAATGGCACATCCATCAAAGCGTCGTGTGAAAGCAGTCCTGCATTCATCTCCGTCATCCTGTCGTCAGCTTGTCCTGCTCGTATGCTCACCACTCTCCGCGCCTTTTCCGAACTCTTCTCTGCAACAAACATACGAACCAATATATGAACAATGATCACGTTTAAGAACAAGAATATCGCGAAATCGTGCCGGCGTCTATCCGGCCTCACCCGGCGTAAGCGGCTGCCAGAGCCGCGCTTGCTGTGTCCGCCGATAGGCGGACGTGCGCGCCCCAGTCTCGCGAGCTTCTAACGCTTCGGCCACAAACGGCCCATGGACATTTGGTCAAAACTAGACTAATTTATGAACATCGTTCGTATTTTCAAACGCTTGATGTGTGCTGTTACCCCACCTGTCCGGGAGAGCGGAATGCGGAGAGAAGTCATAATTGCAAGCAGCGTTCGCACTGCGATCGGCGATTTCGGGGGCGCGCTGGCCTCCGTCGGGCCGACGCAACTGGGTGCGACTGTCGTTCGTGAAGTCCTCTCGCGAGCGGGCGTCGAGGGCGACGCAGTCGGCCACGTCGTGTTCGGCAACGTGATCCATACTGAACCGAAAGACATGTATCTCGCGCGGGTCGCGGCACTCGAAGGCGGGGTCAGTTCGGACGCGCCGGCACTGACGTTGAACCGCCTGTGTGGCTCGGGTCTGCAGGCCATCATTTCGGCTGCGCAGGCGATCTGGCTTGGCGACACAGATATGGCGATCGGCGGCGGCGCGGAAAACATGACGCGAGCGGCGTACCTCGCGACTGGCGCGCGCTGGGGTGCGCGCATGGGCGACATCCGCTTGATCGACATGATGGTCGGTGCGCTGACCGACCCCTTTAGCGCGTGCCACATGGGCGTGACTGCGGAGAACGTTGCGGCGAAATACGGCATCACCCGTGACGATCAGGACGCACTGGCCGTCGAGTCGCACCGTCGAGCCGGACGGGCGGTCGAAGCCGGGTATTTCAGGGAGCAGATTGTGCCTGTCGCGGTGCACACCAAGAAAGGCGCGACAATGTTCGAGCTCGATGAACATGTTCGCCCTACCACCACAGTTGACGAACTGGCGAAGCTTCGGCCCGCGTTTCAGAAGGACGGCACCGTGACAGCCGGCAACGCGTCCGGCCTCAACGACGGCGCCGCGGCCGTGCTGCTGATGGAGCAAGGCACGGCTGAAGCGCGCGGCATCCGCCCACTGGCGAGACTGGTGGCATACGCTCACGCCGGTGTCGATCCGCAATACATGGGCATGGGCCCTGTGCCTGCGACCCGCAAGGCACTCCAACGCGCCGGACTGACCGAAGCGGACCTCGACGTCATCGAAGCCAACGAAGCGTTCGCCGCGCAAGCCTGCGCCGTGGCAAAGGAACTTCAGTTCGACCCTGCCCGCGTCAACCCGAACGGCTCCGGTATTTCGCTCGGTCATCCGATCGGCGCGACGGGTGCGATGATTACCGTAAAAGCGCTCCATGAACTGCGGCGGATTGGCGGCCGCTATGCACTCGTGACCATGTGTATCGGCGGTGGTCAGGGTATCGCGGCCATCTTCGAGCGCGTCTGAACGCAACGGATAGCGAGGAGCGGCGCTTGCCGCCCCGCCGTTGCGCCTACCCTCGCGTCCGCTACTCCTGAACGGTTGCGACCCATTCACCCAGCACATCCTTGCAAGCCTTAAGCGCGATGCTCACTGCAGGAAAGCCGACGTACGGAATGGCATGCAGGACCACCTCTTCCAGTTCCTTCTCCGTCAAACCGTTCGCCAGCCCGATGCGCACATGATTGCTGAACTCCCAAGGCGTACGTTGTGCGATCAGCATGCCCAGCGTGACGAGGCTTCGCGAGCGGCGATCGAGGCCCGGCCGCGCCCATGCATCGCCAAACGCATTTTCAAGGGCGAGCGACGCTGCGTCGGCACCGAACCCGCCGGACGCGGCGGCGGCATCCATTGCACCCAGAAACTCCTCCCCCAACATTTCACGAACCACCTGACGTCCCTTCTCACGACTTTCTGACACGATCTGCTCCTTGTTCGTCACCAAAAGTTGTACTCAACTCTCCCTTCAAGCTGGAAACGCCGCTTCGCTACCGGTCTTGTCCATCATCGCGGCGAGCCGCGAGTGAATCAGATCGCGCGCCTGCGCGACCATGCGGGTCACGAGTTCGTCGCAGGTCGGAATATCGTGAATCAGGCCCATGGCGAGGCTCGCGGGAAACGTTCCATCGTCGGTGTCGCCGGTTTCGTAGACGCGTTTGCCGCGCTCGCCGCTCACGAGCGGCTTCAGATCCGCGAATGTCGTGCCGTCCTGGCGCTCCAGCTCAAGCACCTGCTCCGCCACGGCGTTACGAAAAATGCGCGAAGTATTCTTAAGCGACCGGAAAATCAACGCGGTCTTGCGTTCATCATGCTCCATCAACTGTCGCTTGACGTTGTCGTGAATCGGGGCTTCACGCGTCGCCATGAAGCGCGTGCCCATATTGATGCCATCCGCGCCAAGCGCCAGCGCCGCGACCATACCGCGCGCATCGGCAATGCCGCCCGACGCGAGCATCGGAATGCGAAGCTGCGCCGCCGCAGCCGGCAGTAAGACAAAGTTCGGCACGTCGTCCTCGCCAGGGTGTCCCGCACATTCAAAGCCATCGACGCTGACCGCGTCGCAGCCAATCGCTTCCGCCTTCAACGCGTGACGCACTGATGTGCACTTGTGGATCACCTTGATACCGGCGGCCTTGAAAGCAGGCATATAGGGCTCAGGATTCCGTCCAGCCGTCTCGACTATCTTTACCCCGCTCTCGACAATGGCCTGCACATACTCATCATACGGAACCGGCTTGATCGTCGGCAGGATAGTCAGGTTTACGGCAAACGGTTCGCTTGTCATCGACCTGACGCGCTTGATCTCGGCCCGTAAGGCGTCGGAAGTCGGCTGTGTCAGCGCGGTGATGGTGCCAAGCGCGCCGGCATTCGATACCGCCGATGCCAGTTCGGCACGCCCCACCCACATCATGCCGCCCTGCACTATCGGATAGCGAATTCCCAGTAGCTCAGTGATGCGTGTCTTCATGCTCTAGCCTCCGTGAAGCGATGTATTCCTCGCAATGCAACTGCAATCGGGCACAGGAAACCTGTCGAGGAGACATACGCCAACGCGTTCTTATTTACGAACATCGTGCAATTATATACACTTTCCATCACCCCGCCAACACTCACCATGTCGCGACCAGCCGCCACATGACGATTCAACCGGGCTGTTGCTCTCCGGGGCGTGGCTCGAGCCGGGAAACGTAACGTAACGCACGGATTCAGGGAGGCTTAGTGAACAAGCGAGACGACATCGGCAACAGGCCAGTCTCTGCCCGGCCATCGCAGGCAGAGGCGGAAGCCGCAGTTCGAACACTCATCAGATGGGCCGGGGACGATCCGTTGCGGGAAGGACTCGTGCAAACGCCGGGGCGAGTTGTGCGTGCATATACGGAGTTTTTTTCGGGTTATCTTTCGGACCCCATGGATATCCTGGCCACGACGTTTTCCGAGGTCGATGGCTACGACGAGATGGTCGTGTTGAAGGACATCCGTTTCGAAAGCTATTGTGAGCATCACATGGTGCCGATCATTGGACGCGCCCATGTCGCGTATTTGCCAGACCATCGGGTGGTGGGTATCTCGAAGCTGGCACGGCTCGTCGATACGTATGCGAAACGGTTACAGATTCAGGAGAAGATGACCGTGCAGATCGCAGATGCGCTGAACACGGTACTGCAGCCCAAAGGCGTCGGCGTGATTCTGGAAGCTGCGCATCAGTGCATGAGCACGCGCGGCGTACACAAGCCCGGAACCTCGCTGGTGACAAGCCGGATGCTCGGCGCATTTCGCGAAGACCCCTCGACTCGCCGAGAGTTTCTGTCGATCATTGGCAACGGCACGATGGCGCCGCTACCCAACACCTGAATGACGAAGTCGACCCGAGGGGTCGACTTCGCTCCTGGCGCGGTTGTCTGCAAACTGAATCGCGCCTGCCAGGAACTCTCTTCCTCCTCACTGCATTCCCTGCGCAGATACCCGGTTCCCGCGCCTTCAACGGCCGATCGAACGAAACATCGCTGCTATCACGCGTACTGTTTCCGTTACTCATCAACAGCTCGCGCCAGTCAGCGGGTTGACTGGCCGGCGTCAGTTCGTTGATCGCTTCCGATATACACACCCGAGCGGCAATCGCCCACACGCCTGCGCGTTTCTCGAAGCGGTCGATATTGCGGCCAACCGCGAGCGTGTCGGGTTTGGTGCGATTGTCGCCATAAAATGGTATCCGAAGGCCCAGTAGACAAATTCATCTGGATTCCCAATAAATGCGCCGTGATCATCGATCGCGTCCGGATGATATGCCGACAGCGTCAACTGCCGATCCATCCGGTCGACACCACGGCAGTAACGATGAATACAGTCGAGAATCGCCTGTCGTTCCAGCAGTTCTTGCAGCCCCTTCTCCAGTTCCGGAGTCATAGTCTCGCGCTTAACTGAGCACCGCGATGAAGAATACGGCTGCGCCGATCAGCGCACCGAGAAAGCAATACCCCTCGTTCGGACTGTCTTCGGCGCGCTCTCCATGTCGCGCGAGGCAACTGACCACACCGAAAAACGCCGCACCGCCCAGCACGACGAAAACCATGGCAACGTCGAAGATCGCCGAGCGGCCGAGTTCCTCCATCCGCCAGTCGCGTATCAGCAGATAGACGGCCGCCGCAACTATGGACAGGAGTAAGAGCGGGAGCATCATACGCCGCTCGTCAGCGGAAAGTTTGTGTGTAAGGCGAGTCATGAGCGTTCTCCTCCGAACGTATCCGCTGGACTCGGCGTGCCGCCGTTGAACCGCCTGTTTCGAAAGCGAACCGCGCTGACCTGGCGAAGCAACGAGGACAATCGCGAAGGTGCGGCGACCGCGGCGGCGGAACCCGCCGCGTGAACGTCTTCGCACGGTAACCCCGCGCCGACACGCTGGGCTTCAGAATGAAGCGAGTAGTCGGCAAGTGAACCGCATAAATCGCTATACAGGAGATACATCGTTTGTCTCCAATCGGGCGGGGCTTGGCGGATGCTCATGAGGCACCTCTTGACGTTCATCGTAGGCGAGGAAGTTCAGATATGCAACTATCCGTTCAATTATTCGGATCAGTGTTTTCACTACCTGTTTGCGCAGCGCCGCGCGCGCAGAACCACCCCAGATCCTGTTGCAGTGCGGCCCGGGGCACCCCGTGCACTGGTTACCCGATGCCACGGCGCCAAACAGGCGGAGCGACGTTTACGAACCGTCGACACATAAAAAAATCCCCGGCACCGTACTACCGGCACCGGGGATGAACGGACACCATACATAGGCTTCGCATGCTGTTCACAACACGAATAAAGCCGCCCGACCAATCGCGGCGGGCGTGACCGGTTACTCCGGCAACCGTCAGGAAACCTGGAATCCCCCATCGACGGCAAGCAACTGGCCGGTGACATAGTCGGCAGCGGGAGACGCAAAGAACAACACGGCACTTGCGATATCGGCGGCTACGCCAATGCGACCCAACGGCATGCGCCCCGGTTGCGTGATCGGCCCGTGTGCCTGATGCACTTTCGTCGATGCCGCTGCGCCCTCGGTCGCGACACCCCCTGGAAGTACGGCATTGACGCGGATCCGGTCTGCCGCGAATTCGAGCGCGGCGACCTTCGTCAGATTGTTCACGCCTGCCTTTGACGCGCCGTAATCTCCATTGTCGAAAATCACCGGTTGCAGCGATGCCACGGACGAAATATTGATGATCGATCCACCTGTCTTGCCTGCCTGCATCCGCTTAACTGCCTCGCGCATGCACAAGAACGTTCCACGCAGATTCACCCGCAATACCCAATCCCATTTCTCCGCCGACGTGTCGACGAAATTCGTCTTCGGATAGATTCCCGCGTTATTCACCAGTACATCGAGACGGCCGAGTCTGCCTTGCACTGTCTCGAACATCGCGACGATCGACTCTTCGTCGCCGATGTCAACGCTCACCGCGATCGCCTTACCCGATGTCTTTTCAATCTGCTCGACCGTTTGCTGCGCCCCATCTTCATTCAGATCGGCGGCGACGACGGTCGCTCCGGCCGACGCCAGCAATAGCGCCGTTTCCCGGCCGATACCTGAACCTGCGCCAGTCACCAGCGCAACCCGTCCGTCGAGGTTAAACAGGCTCGCCACATTCAATGTACTCACTACTCCTCCAATTGCTCGCAACGCGAACGATTATTTTGTGAACATCATTCACAAACATAAACGCTGCTACTGACGTTGTCAAGACAGAGAGAAGCCCGGTGGGCGCACGAAATGCGTCAGTGAGTCTCGCCAGGATGCGCTTGCCTAAGATATGTCGCCAGTCCGCAATGGAGGGCGCAACGATGTGACCGCGCTATGCACGACGCCAGCTACCGCGGCTAAGGCGGCAGTTCACTTGGCTCTGCCGGAGGCAGGTCACTCTTGCGCCGTGTCCGACAGATCGCGAATGATATCGAGCATCGCGCGATGATATGGTTTATGCGGACGATCGGTCCAGATCAGAGAAACCTCCGTATCGAACGATGAAGTTAGATCTTCGATATCGATTAACGCCACGCCCTTCACCGGGAGATGCCTCGCCGAATCCAGCATCAACCCGACGCCGAGTTCGTTCGCGACCAGATTGAGCATCGTGTAAGGATGACGGGCTTGCTGCGTAACTTTTGGGGACACCCCAGCATTGCGCCGGGCGGCCTCGAATGCAGCGAACACTGGTTGGGCGACTTGCTGCGGAAACATGATCAGCGGGTACGTCGCAAGATCCGCCATGCAGATACGGGTCCGCTGGGCAAGCGGCCAGCTCGCCGGAACCGCTGCCACTATGCTCATACGTTCGATCACGACGCTTTCCAGTTCCGCCACGTCTGCGACGCTGGTGACAACAACGCCAAGATCAATGCTGCCGTTCTTCACGCTGGCTACGGTCAGCGCGCTACCGCGCTCGATCAAACGCACGTCGACGCCCGGCCATTGCTTCCTGAGCGCATGCATGGCGATTGGGAGAATGTGCATCGCACACATCGGCACGAACGCGATGCTGAGGCTGGCCTGCTCGTCTGCCGCCTGACGTACCCGGCGCTCCGCCAGATCGGCTTGGGCCAGCAGTGGCTTCGCCTCCGCCATCAGTGCCGCGCCAGCAGGGGTCAGCGAGACTCCACGCGGAGTACGCTCGAGTAACTTGATACCGAGCGATTCCTCGAGGCGCATGATGGACTGGCTCAACGGTGGCTGAGCCATGCCGAGCCGGGCTGCGGCGCGACCAAAATGCTGGGTCTCGGCGACCGCAACGAAATGCCGGAGGTGACGCAATTCCATGGCGCAATATCGGTTCGGTATGGTGAGTTGTCGACAGAATATCGCTTTTGCAGTTTTGAGGCGAGTTGCGATTGTATCGGTGCCCTGACAATCGCCGCGCTCGAACAGCACGACCAGTTGCCGCGCCGATGTCGCCCCATGCAGTAAGCCGCATTCTCATAATGCAACTTATAGTTGCATTATTGCGGCCTATGAACTAGGATGAACATCAATAGATGTCGTTCTCGGATCTGCCTGACCTGGTGTAACGCAAGTTGGCAGCACGCGGAGACAAAGAACAGCACAAACAGGAGACGTGATCGGCCTGCTTCGACGAATTTCTGGGGCTCATTGAACCCGATTGTGAGACAGAGCGGCAATCGTCCTAGTCAACGACTCCCTACTGTTTGCCTTCGAGGAATCGCCGCGATTTCCCGGCGGACGCACGAGTCTGATCGATCGTTGCTTGGAAAGTATGGCCGAGCTGATGACACGTGAAGCGAACGGCGAATGTGGTTGAAGGAGAAGGAAATGCATACCGGCGAGAGGTCCCTGCGCGCATTGGTCGACAAGTGGCTTTGGCCTGGTCCAGCGATGAAGGTACGTGTGATGAAGTCCAGTCGCACGCCTTCGAGTCGAAGGCGCTATGTTCGCGTTGGTGCGTTCTGGCCGGAAGGATATCGGGCTATCGTTTTCTTCCAACACGATGACGGATCGTGGAACGTTTTCCCACCAAACACGGACATGCCGGCGATGCGTGCTTACCAGCTCGCGGTTTAAGCGGCTCTCCTCCTCGCGGCGATATTGGTAGCGCTGGTTGGTCAACCGCAACAATCTAATAACATTCTGGTTTTTCATACAAGCCGTGGCCTCACTCGCGAGCTATTTGAATAAATTGCATCAACACGTTCCCTAATGCGTGCGAGCGTACACAGATAGCGTTGCACGCCGGGGAACCGTGAAGGAGCAGACTGTGATGAGACGATACGCATACCTTATCAAAGTGCTCGGTGCCGTGGGTATCGTGATTTCCACTGGCCTCATATTGCGCGCCAGTGAAGCATTCGACGAGCGACTCTCCGAAGCGCCTTGCGTATACTATCAAGGTAGTTGCATTAGTATGGGTGCGTTGACTGGGGGAGGGGTTCGTATGCTGCCATGATCTCGGCGAGACGAACTCCTGTGATGCCATGGCGAGGCCTGAGCTCTTCAGAGGGATGTTACTCGGAGACGCGAACGCCTTCGACGTCGGGAGGTGTAGAGCATCAAGTCGCGCTAGATCTTTGACTCGACGATCGTCTTCGTTTGGTGAGACCGCGGCACGGCGAACAACATCGTCTACATCCCGGCGGCGCGACCACCCATTGCGCTTGAAGGGGTGAAAGGCATTTCACTGTTCAATGCCCCAAAATCCTGGTCGAGAACAACGGCGGCCCAACGCAATCACAGCGCTCCAGGTCCCAACTGACTGCACTCGATTGTTTTCGTTAAATGTGGAGTCGTCGATTCACCGCTCGTAGCAGCGGCACGCCGGCGAGTTGTGCGATCGACTGCACGCTCTGCTGCTGAATGTGCGCGAGGGACAGACCGGCGTTGAACCAGCTGTTCGACATGCTGACCAGGAGATCGGGTCGATCGAGCAATAACCGCCGATGCGGCCACCACAGAAAATCCTCGTAGCAGATCGAAAATGCGGTACGCCGACCCGCTATTTTTTGAAGAGCAAGCAATGAACGCGGTAGCAAAAAACATCGTGCTATTCATCGACGGTACCTGGAATTCTCCCGAGGAAGATCACCAGACGAACGTAAGAACGCTATTTGACCTTACCGCGCATACTGAACTCGGCCCCGCACCGCAAGTCACCTACTATCTACCTGGATAGCGTCAAGCAGGAAGTCCGGTTTACCGACAAACATCTTGGCACGACCGGACGTAGTCATTGTCGCCGCCCAGTTAGCGTCAGGCATCGAACGTGCTTGTAGGCGAGGTTTCGAGTTGCAGCTTGCTTGCCTGCTTCACTAGAGTAGCGAATGAATCCGCTCGCATTTTTCTCATGATGTGGCCGCGATGAACCTGCACGGTGTATTCGGTGATACCAAGTAATGCCGCCGCCTGCTTGTTGAGCAGGCCGCCTGCGAGTAACGGCAAAAGCTCCTGCTCGCGAGGCGTCAGCGATTGATAGAGAGCCTGGAGCGCCGCTGTATCGTCCGCCTCCTTGCGAAGAGCGTGCGCCCTGGCGAGTGCCGCATCAACCGCGCGCATCAAAACATCTTCATCGAGGGGCTTTGTGAGGAAGTCAACCGCCCCGCCCTTCATGGCCAGGACCGTGGACGGCACATCTCCCCTTCCGGTAATGAAAATGACGGGAACCTGAGCATCCCTGCTGACAAGCTTCTGGACTTCGAGTCCACTCATGCCGGGCATTCTCATGTCCAGGACTAGACATGCAACGACATTTTGACGCGGTGTGTCCAGAAACTCTCTGCCGGAGTTGAATGCGTGGACGTCTCTTCCGTTTGCACGCAGCAGCGCAGAGAGTGCTTCTCGCACCCGACTGTCGTCGTCGACCACATACACCAGTTCGCTTGCGGATTCCATGGAACCCCTCCGTTGTTAGGTGAAAGCCCCTTCGTAACGTCGGTACAGTCGGTCCACGATCATGTTACCAATCTCTTCATGCATTGCGGGTACCATACCGACGCAAGGCAAAAGCGGGCGCTACGCACCCGGGCCTTCTAAGCATTGGAAGGCGTGACGGGTACGCCGATTTTTGATCGCCTTTCCGATTAAATTAGATATCCTTACGCACTGCGCATTCAGAAGCGCTTTACCCAACTAGTTGACAATACCCGAGGGAGGCATCGCCGGATTCACGCCACATCCGGAATATCAATCGGAAGGCTGAAGCTGAAGGTCACGCCCTGTACCTCATTGCGCACGACCCAAATGCGGCCACCATGTGCTTCGATGATCGACTCACAGATCGCCAGTCCCATGCCCATGCCCGTTTCCTTTGTGGTGACAAACGGCTCGAATATGGTCTTGCAGTCCGCCAGCCCGATGCCGTGATCCTGAACGTCAACCACTAATTCGTCCCCGTCACGCCGGGAGCGGATCAATAGCGGCTTCGATCGCTCTGCCGTCACCGCCGACGCCTCGATGGCGTTGCGCAAAAGGTTGACCATTACCTGCTGAACTTGCACCGCGTCGGCATTGATCATCGGGACGTCCTCGGCCAGCTCGGTTTTGAGGGAGATCCCATCCACGTGGATTTCGTCAGACATCAGAGCGCAGACTCGAAGTATTAACCTGTTGACATCGAGATTGGTCTTTGCAGGAGCTGCCTGTTTAAACAATGCCCGAATGCGCCTTATCACGTCCGACGCGGCATGGGCGTCGCTGACGATCTGTTTGGCAATGCGCCTGGCTTCGTCGACGTTGGACGGCGCTGCAGCAAGCCATCGCATGCACGCGTGCCCGTTGGCCACAACTGCCTGCAGCGGCTGATTGAGTTCGTGGGCGATGGAAGCGGACAGCTCGGCCACCGTCGCAATCCTCGACGCCTGCGCAAGCTGCTCGCGGCTGCACCGCAATACCTCCTCCGCGCGCTTACGCTCGCTCAGATCAAGTACGAAGGAGACACCCTGGTTCCGGGCGTCATCAATGCACGTCGAGCCGACAAGCACGGGCACACGACTGCCGTCTTTCCGGAAGTACTCTTTCTCGTAGGGTTGCACGCTCCCGGTCATCTTGAGTTCTGGAGTCCACCAGCGTTCGTGACTATCGCGCCACTCCGGGGGAGTCAGCTCAGTCCAGCGCAGTCGCCCCGCGACGAGATCCTCGCGATCGTATCCCACGATCCGGAGAAACGCATCATTGGCCCCGAGAATGGGACCTTCAAGGTCCCAGAAGGAAATCCCGATGATATTGGCGTCGACCAGGCGGCGAAATTTCGCTTCGCGCTCAGCGAGCTCGTCATACAAACGCGTATTCTCCAACGCGATCGCCGCCTGAGAGGCAATAAGCCGCAGCACCGAAATGCGGAGCGGCGTAAAAACGCGTGGAGCCAGGTTGTTCTCGAGGTAGAGCACGCCGTTGAGCTTGTTCTGGTTGATAAGGGGCAGGCAGAGAATGGACCGGGACTGGCGTTGCCGAATGTACGGATCCGTGGCAAGTGCGGGTTCCGCTGCGGCGTCGTCGAAAATCGTGGCCTCCTGCGTGCGAACTACCGTCTGGACAGTCGCCTCGGATAGCGCCAGTGCGGTCAAGGGCTCGTCGCACAGCCGCACGTCGATCGTATCGCCGCACGTCATGGCTTCGGCCTCGATCCGCTGTTCACTGCCGCGGGAGAAAATCAGCAGGCCCCGCTCGGCCCCCGCATTCTCGATCGCTGTGCGCATGAGCGTGTTGAGCAGCTTGTCCAGCATGATCTCGCCCGAAACGGCTTGCGACACCTTGAGAACGGTCGCGAGATCCAGATGTTCGACCGGCGCCCGGATCGTGCTCGTTGCTCCCGGTGCAGGCTCCTTCCCACTCAGCTGGGGATAGCGCTGATCGAGTTGCCCCACCTTCCCATCGGCGCCCCAACTCTGGTAGCAATGCCGCGCATTTCGCAGATACGCGTCAGCCATTGTCGAAAAACCGCGCGTTACACAAAATTTTGCGGCGCGTTCGTGGGCCAAGGCCTCGTTCTGGATAAATTCACCCTCACGCGCCAGCCTGATGGCGTCTTCGTAAAGGCGTATGGTGTCGAGGTCCCGGCCTTCGAGGCGTGCAATTTCGGCACCTACCAATGCCACGCGGTTCGCGAAAGTTGCCGGGCAGCTTTCTGCCCAGATCGCGAGCTGCTCGTGATGGGCCGTCAGCGCTTGCAGATGCTCGGGCCGCTCTTCAACTGGACTGCCATCGCAGCGTGCTGCCCGAGCCAGGGCCCCATAGAAGTGGTATTCGGCCAACTCACCTTGGGTCGGAGTCGCCCAAAGAAGCCTCGCAGCTTTCGATAGGGCCGCGATGGCAGACGCGTCGTCGCCGGCGTAGACGCTCGCCTGCAGCCGGCGAATCCAGTAATAGGACGCGGGATTGGCCAGTTGCGGATCCTCCAGCCGTCGCTCAAAGCGGGCCTCGTCAAACGCCGCGTCATTGACAGAGGTGAAATCCGGTGTCAGCCCACGCAGCATTCGAATAAGCTTGAGCTGCCCGATGATGCAGTCGCTGGCGAGACCGAATTTTAGCTTCCGCGCGAATTCAAGCCCATGCTCGGCCTCTCGTTCGATGTCACTGAGCGGGTCTCCGCTGGCGAGACGGTTTGTGATCACATCGATGCAGCTGTAGGCCGCGTAAGACAGGTCGCCAGCGTTCAGCGCCGCCTCGTAGGCGCGCCTCAGGAAGGCGCGAGACGTTTGCAGGGGCTGCGTCCAGTGCGCCACGTGGACGGCGAACACCAGATAAACGCGAGCCCTGAAACGGTTGAACCCGCGCTTCTCTACCAGATCCAGGCCAAGCCTGCCAAAGCGTAGCCCCGCCTCGTATTCGCCGAAATACGTCCCGAGGACTCCGCCCAGCCATTCATAGGCAAGGCATGATCCGTCGGTGTTGCCATACTCCAGACTCAGGGATGCCATCCGACTCACGACGAGGCGGAACAGGTTCATGTCGGTGAAAAAGGCCGGTGACGTGAGCACCGTCAGCACGTCTATGGTTGCGCACCGATCCGGGTCTTGCATCGACGGCAGATCAAGCAGTGCCTCGATGGAGCTCGCACCCTGCTGTTGCCACAATCGATCATAGGCCCGATGCACGTCTTCCTCCGTTGCGTGCGCCGACCATGGGCCGTCAACACGGCGGAGATATTCCAGGCCGACCCGGACCGCGCTCTCGCTCTGGTCCAGAGTCGTGTAGAGATTGAGGCGCACGCAGGTAACGGCTGCAGCGTCAATCGTCGTCTGTGCCCGGGTCGACAGCATGGTGAGCCCTTCGTCCGCTGAAGCCAGCTCCCCCATCAGGTATTCACACTCGGCGCGATGAAGCTCAAGGTCGAAGATGAGCCGGTAGCATCGGTCCCATCCGTCGTCCCCCAGCAATGTACGGCCGGCGATGAAGTACCGCAGTGCCGAATCATAAGCGGTTGCCGCCTTCGCACGCTTGCCCGCAATGAGGTTCAGCTGGGCAACCTGTTCGCATTCCCCCGCCGTGCTGATCAGAGCCGCGCCACGACCAAACTGGTTGATGATATCGAAGATGTTCTCCTCGAGGTCCTGCTCGGGTGTCGCGGCCGCGAGAGCGCGGCCGATGCGAAGATGCGTCATCGTCCGCGCCTCTTCGGGGATGAGCGCATACGCGGCCTCCCGGATACGGTCGTGAAGGAAGGTGTAGTTGCTACCTGAACGCAGGACGATGCCGGACCGCACGGCGTCCCAGAGCGCCACATGCACCGCCTCCTCGGCCCCTCCATGCACTGCAGAAAGCGCACCCGACGTCGCGACGCTCCCGAGACATGCCAGCTGTCCTAAAGCTTCCTGGGTCGCTTCAGGCAGGCCGCTCAGCTTCACCGCCATGAGATCCGCGACGTTTTCGGTGAATCCCTTGAGGCGAATGCGATGCAGGTCCCAGGTCCAGACCGCCATGCCAGGCTCGAATACCAGCAGCCCCTGTTCGGCCAGCGCGAGCAGGAACTGGATCGTGAAGAACGGATTGCCAGCCGTCTTCTCGAACACCAGGTCAGCCAGTGGCCGCACGCGCCCCTGGTCCGTGTGCAGGGCATCCGCCAGGAGCCACCCCACGTCCTTCGGGCAAAGGGGCACCAGCACGATTTCCCGCACCCGCCCATCGGCGCCGTTGAGTCTCGCCAGGGTTCGCGCCAGCGGGTGCGCGCGACCGACCTCGTTGTCACGGTAAGCCCCGACCAGCAGCAAGTGGCGCACATCTGGATGCACAATCAGATGCTCGATCAAATCGAGGGTTGCCGAATCCAGCCACTGAAGGTCATCGAGGAACAGCGTCAGAGGGTGCTCCGCGCGGGCAAAAACGCTGAGGAAACGCCGGAATACCATCTGGAACCTGGCCTGCTGGTCCTGTAGTGGAACATCAGGTGGTGGCGGCGGCTCACCGATGATGAGAGCGAGCTCCGGGACGAGGTTGACGATGAGCTGGCCATTCGGACCCAACGCCTCCTGCAATGCGGCGCGCCATTCGCCCATCTCTTGGTCGCTCTTGCCGAGAATCTGGGAAATGAGACTCTGGAAAGCCTGAGCGACCGTTGCATAAGGGATATTTCGTTTGTACTGGTCAAATTTGCCTGATGCGAATAACCCCCGTGACGGCACGAGCGCCTTATGCAACTCATTGACAATGGAGGACTTGCCGATCCCGGAATAGCCAGAAACCAGCACCAGACCCGGACTGCCTTCGTTGGCTACACGATCGAAGGCGGTGAGCAAAGCCGAGATTTCCCGCTCTCTTCCGTACAGTTTTTCAGGGATCAGCAGTCGATCCGGAAAGTCGCGTTCGCCGAGCGGAAACGGATCAATCCTGCCAACCGCCTCCCATTCAATCAAGCAACGGTGAAGATCACGCTCGAGGCCAACCGCCGTTTGATAGCGCTCCTCGGCCGTCTTGGCCATCAGCTTCATCACGATATGCGAAACCTGGGCCGCAACGCGTTCAGTCCGCTCGCCCGGCGGAACGGGCTTACGCGCAATATGGCAATGGACCCACTCCATCGGCTCTGACGCGGTAAAGGGCAGCGAACCCGTCAGCATCTGGTAGAAGGTGACGCCGAGCGAGTAAAGGTCGCTGCGCGCATCGATCGATCGATTCATTCGGCCAGTCTGCTCCGGCGCCATGTAGGCGAGCGTTCCCGCCATGGTCTCGGGCGGCGCGGGCGATTGACGCTCACGCGGCAATAAGGTGGCGAGGCCAAACCCCGTGAGCCGCACCGATCCGGTTGACTCGTCGACGAGGATGTTGGCCGGCTTGAGATCCTTATGGACAAAGCCACGCTGATGGGCCTTCCCAAGAGCCGCTGCAATGCCGATCGCCAGCCGCAGGAAGCGCCCGGATTCGAGCGGCGCGCCCAGCAGCCGCTCAAGCGGCTCGCCGCCCGGGTCCTCGAATTCCAGCACGGGCCGATCGCCTTGACGCAGAAGCGCCAACGGGCGCACCGCCCATGCACTGTCCAGTTGATCCTTCAGATCATATTCGTGAGACAGACGATCCAGGCTGGCCGCCGTCGGGGGCTCGCCGAGGGGCCGCACGGTCAGCACGGAAGTTTGTGTGCTGTCGGCATTTACACGCCACGTCCTACAGATGGCGCGGTCGCCACCCTTCGCCAGGACCTCGGAGCTGCTGTCCACATAATCCCGCTTGATATAACTCGCCATCGAAACCAGCACTCGTGGAGTGCCCGCTTTTCGAACCAGTTTTGAAACGTCGTTGACATCAAGTTGTCGGGCCATAACTCTTGCTCCTCTCTTCAAGCGACCGCCGGTTTGCGCCATCACACATCAAAACCACGTGTCACGCACGTCCATCGAAGCCCGGCACAACGTTGACCGCATTGATCCCAATTTCATCGACCATGTACCCGCCCTCCATCACTTTGGAACCTGCATTGATCTCGCGCGATACGCGGATAGTCCGGCGTGCGCAGGCGGATGGTGACCGATGGGGTCGTGTTCGAACGTGTCGACACCCAGCGAAATGACCAGCACATCCGGGGCATGTCGCCCGACCACTGCGCCGGCGTGGTCCAGCGCTGCCTCAAATTCGTTCATGGCCGTTGCCTTCGGCAGTGGCAAATTCAGACTGAATCTCTCTCCGGCTCGCACCCCCAGCTCGCCGGCATACCCCGAGAAATACGGATACGAAACGCTTGGTTCGCCACGAATCGATAAGAACAGCGCGTCGGATCGGTCGTAGAAAATGTCCTGCGTGCTGTTGCCATGATGGAAGTCAATGTCGAGAATTGCGACGCGTCTGGCACCGCGCTTGATGCAATGCTGCGCAGCGATCGCGGCGTTGTTCAGATAGCAATGTCCGCCCATGTACTCGCGCCCGGCATGATATCCGGGCGGGCCGCACAGCGCGAATGCGGCGCGCGCACGATTGCATATGGCGTCCATGCCCGTCAGAGCAGTGTTGGCACTGGAGCAGACTGCATCCCAAGTACCCGAGTTGATCGGTGAACCTGCGTCCATCGAGAAGGAATCCAGCATGCCGTCGATGAATAGCGGCATGTCCGTGCTCGGCAGCCCGCGCACGGGCCACACGAGAGTAAGCGCCTGGCAGTTGCGAACCGTACTGGACCATTTCCTCCACGCTCCCGCCAGGAAGGCTTACGGCGAAGAGCATGCGTCCCGTTCACCTTAGACACTGCATGCATTGTGCCAGTGGCTGCGGGACGACTGCCTGTCCACGACACGAGCATTGAAAATGCGGGTGTTTTTGACATTTTCCGGGCCGCGCAGCGGGATCTCCGCAGTGGCGTTGCGGCCGATTTCCGGAACGGCCGGGCTCTAGAGTCCGGAATTCGAACGTCCGGAATTCGAACGCTTGCCGTGAAGCGGATGGTCTCAATGCGAGTAGCATGGTCAGTAGGAAAGACGCACCGGGCGGAAAAGGAAGACGCGCACGAGACCGGGCCGTCCGTACGCGGGGTAATCGACTGCTCGCGGAAATGGGGGCAGCATGAAAGATTCGGGAAAGCCGATGGACTGGTTTTCCAGTCCGGATCGCAATGCGAGCGTCATGTCCGCGTGGGAGCGTCTGATCCGTGACGGCGAATCGCGGTCGCCGATAGTTCGTCGCGTCGTTGGCGATTCGTGGCACCGCTGCCTGGACGGCCGCGTGGATCCCGGCGCCGACCGTGCGCCACCGCCGTTGGAAGAGAGTCGCCTGTTCGAGTTCCGCGCAAAAAACGCACGGCTGGTTGATGCCAGCTTGCCGCTGATCGAGCAGACGCGCGAGTTCCTGTCGCAGAGCGGCACCATCATGTTGCTCACTGACCCCGGCGGCATGATCCTCGAACTGGCCGGCGATAGCCGCACCTTCGAGCCGGCCGCTGAAGTCCACCTGATTCCGGGTTGCAATTGGACCGAACTCACCTGTGGCACCAATGCGATCGGTACTGCGCTGGCACTGCAGCATCCGGTTCAGATTCATGGGGCTGAGCATTTCTGCGCAGGGATCAAACGCTGGACGTGTTCCGCGACGGTGATCCGCGATCCGGTGGACGGTACGGTGCTCGGCGTCGTTGACCTCTCTGGATTGACGCAGAGATACAGCGAGCAGAGTCTTGCATTGATCGTCTCGATAGCCGGGCGCATCGAGAGCCGACTCGAAAAACGTGCGCTGGAACGCCGCCTGTGCCTGATCGAACGTTGCATGATTTATCCCGGCCGGACAGACGGCATGGCGGTGGCGGACGAGCGCGGCCGCCTGGTCAGAGCTAACTCGCAGGCGGCGGCCGCATTTGTCAGGCTGGGCGTATCCGGAGGACTGGACCAGGCCTTTCCAATCCCCGACATTGCGGCCATTGCGCAAGGTGCTCTGTCACCGCACGCACCAGACTGGCTGCACCGGGTTCAGATTGAAACCATCAGGGAGGGCGGGGACACGCTGGGCTATTTGTTGGTGGTGCCGGCAGCGAGCCGGCATCCCGCCTCGCTGCCCGATGCCCAGTACAAGCGTGCACCGGCATTCTCGCGCATCGTCGGCAATAGCCCAGTGCTGCGTGCCGCGCTGCAAAAGGCGCAGCAGCTTGCGCAAGCACGGGTCCCGGTGCTGCTTCTGGGCGAAACCGGTGTGGGCAAGGAGTTGTTCGCGCAAGGTATTCACCAGGCCGGTGCAACGGCTAACGGGCCGTTCATCGCGCTGAATTGCGGTGGTCTGTCGCGCGACCTGCTGGCCAGCGAGCTGTTTGGTTACGTCGAGGGCGCCTTCACCGGCGCACGCAAATCCGGCATGATCGGAAAAATCGAAGCCGCCAATCGCGGCACACTGTTCCTCGACGAGATCGGTGAAATGCCGCTCGACATCCAGCCGCATCTGCTGCGCGTTCTGGAAGAAGGCGAGCTATACCGGTTGGGGGAGAACCATCCCCGCAAGGTCAGCTTCCGTCTGATTGCCGCGACGCATCGCGACCTGCGCGCCGAAGTTGCCGAAGGCAGATTCCGCATTGACCTGTACTACCGGCTGGCCGTCACCCTCGTCGCCATCCCGTCGCTGCGCGAACGTAAGGATGACTTGCCGGACCTGATCGACCACTGGTTGCGCGCCTTGTGCGAACGCTACGGTCTGGGCGGGATAGTCTTCGACAATGAGGCGTACGACCGTCTGCTGAACTATCCGTGGCCCGGCAATGTACGCGAGCTGCGCAATGCAATCGAAGGTGCGTTGTTGACGGCCCGCGACGGCATCATTACCGTGAATGACCTGCCGCCTGAAATCGGCGCGCCCACCGCTGCCGGCTCACCCGGCGCTGTGCAGGCGGCCTGCGATCCGCCCTCTCCGTCCATTCAAAGGGTCCGCTCGCTGGAAATGGCAGAAGCTGAGTCGATCCGCTTCGCGATTCAGCAGTGCCAAGGAAACCTGACCCAGGTGGCCGCCCAGCTTGGCATCGCAAAAAGCACGCTGTATGAAAAAGTTAAAAAGTACCAACTGACCCACGAGCTTGGGACGAGGCGTTCAGGGAGATCGGTTTGAGCAAGGTGCTCTGTCGCGATAACGATTGCGAGATAATTAAAGTCTAATATGAAGAGGACTGCTTATGCCACCAACGAATAGAACTGCTCTGCGGGAGTTTGTCGGGCGCCGTTGTCTTTCATCTGCCCCTTGGCGATCATGTGAGCCACCTCGATACCACCAAGCAGGATGCGTGCACACCGGAAATTCTTGAACCCGAGCATGGGGCGGGTACGCCGCTTGATCGCGCGGTGGTCCTGTTCGATTATATTGTTCAAGTACTTCGTCTGCCGGATCTTGATGGGCGTTTCGCGCTCGGCGTTGATGGCTTCCAGCGTAGCCAGATTGGCGCCGCTTTTGTCAATCGTCACCGTCTCGGGTTCGCCATTATGGGCGATCGATTTCTCGAAATACTGCCGCGCCGCAGCCTTATCCCGATGGGCACGCAACAGAAAATCGATAGTGTTGCCGGTCTTGTCGACGGCACGATACAGGTATTTCCATTGGCCCTTGACCTTAACGTAGGTTTCGTCGACGCGCCAGCTCTTGCCGACGGGGCGTTTGTGACGGCGAAACGCTTTCTCCAGCACAGGCAACAGCTTGAGGGCCCAGCGATGTACGGTTGAATGATCGACCGAGATCCCTCGCTCCGCCATCATTTCTTCCAGGTTTCGCAGGCTTAGCGCGTAAGACACGTACCAACGCACGCAAGTCAGGATTACATCAAGTGGGTAATGTAGCCGTTTGAGCACTCGGGCCACCGCCGGATTCAGCGTCTTCATCAAGCTTTCAGTCGTTCATCTTGGTCCGCACATCATAGCGGACCGCGTTATTGCGACGGATCCGAAGCCATTGGGGATCTGTCCGATCCCGACGGCGCCGTCGATGGCGACGTCCTTCGGCGAGGCGATCTTTTCGCGCGCGCTGGCGGATTTCAGCGCGCCGATAAAGCTCGTGCCATATCCCGCCGCGAAGAGTTGTTCGGGGTTCGTGCCATCGCCACCTCCGCCGCCGAGTTCCGTCGGCAGGGTCAGCTTGAGATCAAGGTTGCTCTCTGGAACCGTCGCACGTCCGTCGCGCCCGCCGGTGACGTGCGCGTGAGCACGGTACAGGACTTTTTCAATTTTCATTCGAGACTCCTTTGCGTGTCAGGGTAGTCGACAACGTTCCAGCGTCGTAGCAAGGGGAAGGCAGCCGTGAAGCGTAGTGCACAGGCATACCCAAAGTCAGGGCCACGGCGCACACGCGGCGGATACCAGCTTTATGTAATAGCGGTCCTTTCTCCTGCTCACTACTATCGTGTCAAGATAGGACCCTGAATCGACCCCCATCTCGGTGAGCGTTCAATGCTCCTGTCTGTCGGCACGCCGTCGCCCGTGCCGCCACCCATACGGGTGATTCCTTCGCAAGTCGACGAGGAATACGATGGCTCCACGGCATCCCGCCTCCTGGATATGCCTCACCCATCGGTCGATGGTTCCAAATTGCGCGGCATCGCGCAGTTACCACTTGGAGATGACACGTGCTTGAACTCAATGTGGTCATTCCTGCCTTCCTGGACCGCGCGCTAAAAAATGAAATGACGAGAAGCGGGACGAGCGTATCGTCCATCGTGGCATCGGCGCTGGCGGAGTACTTTCATACCCCCCTGCATACGCTCTTTCAGGTTTCAACCTCGGGCGCGCTGGTTGAAGGCGTGTACACGGGTGCCATCTCGTCAAACGTGATCCTGAAACACGGCGATTTCGGCTTGGGGACCTTCGAGAATCTCGACGGAGAAATGGTTGTGCTCGACGGGCACATTTATCGGGCCCGTGGCGATGGGACAGTCTCGGAGGCGCCGGTGGATGCTTGCGCGCCGTTCGCAGTCGTGACACGTTTCACGCCCGACGTCGATGTCTCAATCGAACCGGCTGACTCGCTCGATATCCTGACGCAACGTTGCGACGAGCATCGGCAATCGAACAACATTTTCTACGCGATTCGCCTCGACGGCGAATTCCACCATGTCCGCATGCGAGCAGTAAGTCCGCCCTCAAGCGGAGCCCGGCTGATTGACGCCGCCAAGGCGCAGGCGGAGTTCGAACTCGGCGCGATTCGCGGCACGCTTGTCGGACTATGGTCTCCCGGTTTCTCCAGCGCTTTCAGCATCGCTGGATATCACTTTCACTTCCTGTCCGAAGACCGTGTGCATGGCGGCCATCTGCTGGCATGTTCGACCGGGCCCTTGCGACTTCGTGTTGAAGCGCTGACGGACTTCCATCTCGCGTTGCCCGAAAACGAATCGTTCCTCAAGGCGGACCTGAGCAAGAACTCCGCTGGCGAACTCGCATACGCCGAACAGGCTCATTAGGAGATAAATGATGTCTAGCGAAAATATCCCTTCTCCCCGAAACGGCGCCGAACTGGTTGTGCAGACACTGGAAAATGAAGGTGTCAAATACGTCTTCGGCATTCCCGGAGCAAAGATCGATGCCGTGTTCAATGCGCTCGTCGATTCGAAGATAGAGACTGTCGTGTGCCGGCACGAACAGAATGCGGCTTTCATCGCGGGCGGGATTGGCCGCATGACGGGAAAAGCCGGTGTGTGCATCGCGACGTCAGGACCCGGTGTCTCGAACCTCGTCACCGGTCTCGCGACAGCGAACTCCGAAGGCGATCCGATTGTCGCGCTGGGCGGCGCGGTCGCGACAGGCGAGGCAATGAAGCATCTCCATCAGACCATGGATTCGGTGTCCATCTGTAAGCCGGTCACCAAGTACAGTGCCTCGGTCGGCGCACCACAAGCCGTCGCAGAGGTCGTCAGCAATGCGTTCCGCGCGGCGGAGTCAGGCCGTCCCGGCGCCGCGTTCGTAAGCCTACCGCGCGACATCATGTCGGCGCCAGCCCAAGGCAAGCTGCTAATCGCCCCGGCGTTCTCGGGGCAGGGTCCGGCCGACGGCGCCGCCATCGCGGAAGCCGCTCGTCTGATCAACGCAGCACAAACGCCTGTCGTGCTGCTTGGACTGCTGGCAAGCAAGCCTGCCAATGCAACCGCCGTTCGAGAGATGATCGCTGGGCATCATTTGCCCGTGGTCGGCACTTTCCAGGCAGCGGGCGCGATCGCCGCCCACCTGCTGGAAGACTTTGGCGGACGCGTCGGGCAGCTCGCCAATCAACCCGCTGACCGTCTCCTTGAGGCAGCTGATCTCGTGATCACGGTTGGATACGACCCCGTCGAGTATTGGCCGTCGCTCTGGAACAAGAACCGCGACCGGAAGATCATTCATGTGGACGTGCTCCCAGCCGATCTCGACTCGTACTATTGTCCGTCCGTCGAGTTGGTCGGTGACATCTCCCAAAGCCTTTCAGCCCTGAATCCGCTCGTCAATCGCGCCGAGCAATCGTCGATCTCATCGGCTATCTTGCGCACGATCAGAGAGGAACGCGCCCAGCTTGGCCAGGAGGCCGCGCGGCTTGGCGGGGCACCCGTCCACCCGCTCAGGATTGTGTACGAGTTGCAGAAATTGCTTGAGCCCGACGTCACGCTCTGTCTCGACATGGGGTCGTTTCATCTGTGGTTTGCCCGGCATCTCTACAGCTTCAGGTCGCGTCAGGTCCTGATCACGAACGGTCAGCAGACACTCGGCGTCGCGTTGCCATGGGCCATTGCCGCGACGTTGGTGCGGCCAATGGAGAAGGTCATCTCGATCTCCGGTGACGGCGGCTTTCTCTTTTCGAGCATGGAGCTGGAGACGGCAGTTCGACTCAAATCGAACCTCGTGCATATGGTCTTGATCGACGGTACCTACAACATGGTCGCGGTGCAGGAGATCGCCAAATACGGGCGACCGTCGGGGATCGCGCTCGGCCCGGTCGACCCGGTGAAGTATGCGGAAGCCTTCGGCGCCGTGGGTCTCATGATCCGGACGGCCGACGAGATCGCTCCGGTCATGAAAAAGGCACTCGATACGCCGGGCCCCGTTATCGTCGGTGTTCATGTGGACTATCGCGACAATCACAAGCTATTCGAAATGGTGCACGACAACGCATTTCACTGACCTGGAGAAATTGGGAAAGCCGTTGAAGCCGGACTCCCAGGTCGCATCGGTCGTTCGATTTAGATGTGTTCTCGTGCCTGCTGCGAATTCGTTGCCTCGCGGCGATCAGGTCGGCCAACACATGCTCGCCGTGTCAGGTAGCTGGAGCGCGTTTTGGGAGTGAGGCAGGGGAAAGACATTGTGACGCCGCCCCCCTCAGGGTGATATCGAGTAGTAAGGCGTCCATGCAAAATTAAGAAGTCGTCCCGCCGATGGGCGAGCGCGATTGGCGGCGACGGATTTCGAACCATCTGCGCACGAGGGTGGCCGAGCACTTGCCGACCGAAACGACTGCTCGAACGACCGTAGTACCTTCGAAGCAGACTTAGAGGCGGCGCAAGGTCGAGCGGCGGGAGAGGGTCGTGCACGGCCGGTCGCGAGTATGTGCGGCTCCGAGACACAAGCGGAGCGGCACTGTGAAGCGCTGGCGGCATGCGTGGCCGAACGCGGCTATGATTGGAGGCGGCGATCTATGCCGAACCAGAAAAGGAGAATGCCGGGATGATTCACGTCATTGCCACGATCACTGCCCAGGCCGGTCAACGCGACGCCGTGCTGGCACTATTCGCCAAGAACCGCCCAGCGGTGCTGGCGGAAAACGGATGCATCAGCTACGAGGCGGTAGTCGACGTACCGAACTTCGGGACGATTCAGACACCGCTCGGCAATGACACATTTGCCGTAATCGAGCGCTGGGAAAGCGCCGAAGCGTTGAAGGCGCATGCGGCCTCTGCGCACATGGCCGAATATGGGCGGAATACCAAGCCGTTGCTGGCTAGCCGCGTCATCAATGTGCTGCAGGCTTGCTAAGGCGGCGACTCGCATCGCCCGCGTGTGCTATGAATGCCCCCAAATGCGGCTTACCTGGAAATCGGCGAACTTTGGAATATGCTGGGAGAACGTGAAGCGCGCCTTGGTGGCAAAAGCCTTGGCTAAGCGACGTAGTCCCGTCATTCGACATTTTCGGAGCACGTTATGCAAGCACGCCATGTAATGACTTCCAGTGTCGTTGCTGTGCCCGCCCCCCGAAACGACTGTGCGTGGACTGGCGCGGTTACTGGTGCAACACCGTATCAGCGCTGCGCCCGTCGTCGATCAGGACGAGCATGTCATCGGCATGATCAGCGAGGGCGATTTGCCCCAACGCCAGGAAATCGGCACTGAGAATAGGCCGGACCGCAGTTCCTGGTGGCTCGATATGCTCGGCTCTGATGCAGGCGCGGCCGACTATATCAAGTCGCATGCGCTCACCGTCGGCGAGATTATGAGCCGCGAACCCGTCTGCGTGAAAGAAGACACCTCGCTTGCCGAGATCGCCGCAGTGCTCGAAAGCCATCACATCAAGCGAGTGCCCGTGCTGCGCGATGGGCGTCTTGTCGGCATCGTCAGCCGTTCAAATCTGGTGCAGGCAATGGCATCGGCCCTCCCAGCGGAGCCCGCGCCAGAAGCGTTGGCGACTGATGCGGAGATCCGCGATGCTCATGAGCGACCTGGCTGGACGCGGGTGGGCGTTCCCGGGACGCAACATCGTCGTGCGCGAAGGCGTGGTCCATTTGTGGGGGACGGTGTGGTCGAGCGATCAGCGCGATGCCATGCGTATCGCGTCCCAAAGCATCCCGGGCGTGAAGCGTGTGGAAGATCACACGATTCCTTATCACATCGTGCCGGGGCTCTGAACGTGCGCCGTCCAACCCGCGGCGTGCCTCTTCAAACGTACGCAGTTACCGCATCTCGGTCAAATGCGAGAGCGCGGTACGCACCCCGCCAGGCTATGTCTCCTGCCTGTTGCACGATCAAATCAATGTCGGAGACGAAGTCAGGCTGGCCGCGCCATATGGCAGTTTCCATATCGATGTGAGCACCCGGACGCCTATCGTGCTGATCAGCGGAGGCATGGGGCTGACGCCGATGACCAGCATGTTCAAGAAGGCCATACATGATCCGCAGCGGCAGGTGGTATTTGTCCACGGTGCTCGCAACGGCGCGGTGCATGCCATGCGTGACCGGCTGCGCGAGACAGCCGCGGCGCATGCCAATTTTCATCTGGTGGTGTTTTATGACGAGCCACTGCCCCAGGATTCTCAGGGCCGTGACTACGATCGCGCAGGCATCGTCGACGTCAATCTGATCAAGAGTTCGATCCTGTTGCCGGGCGCCGATTACTACATCTGTGAAATCCCGGAGTGACTCATGAAAACAGAACAACTCATTGAAAAGGCCCGCAAGTTCGCGGAGCCGTTTCGTGTCAACAAGGGCAAAGACTTTCGCCTGAAGAACGCCATGCCAGGCGAGACCTTGGGCTTAGGGAATGAAGACAAGCCTCGTGCCCAGGAGGCGCTAACCATGGGCATTGAGGCGCTCGCCGAGTTACAGGACAAACTTTACGCCCAGGATAAGTGGGCCGTTCTGCTCATCTTTCAGGCCATGGACGCCGCCGGTAAGGACGGCGCCATCAAGCACGTCATGTCCGGCGTCAATCCGCAGGGTTGCCAGGTCGTCTCGTTCAAATCACCGTCCGCAGATGACCTCGACCATGACTATCTCTGGCGCTGCATGAAGTCGCTTCCAAACCGGGGCCATATAGGTATTTTCAATCGCAGCTGTTACGAGGAAACCGTCGTCGTGCGAGTGCATCCGGAAATTATGGCTAGGCAAAAAGTTCCGGTTGAACTCATCACGAAAAAGATCTGGGAACAACGCTTCGCGGACATCCGAAATTTTGAGGAGTACCTTTCTAACAATGGCGTGGTAGTGCGAAAGTTCTTTCTTCACCTTTCCAAGAACGAACAGAAGAGGCGTTTCCTCGAGCGCATCGAAATCCCGGACAAGAACTGGAAGTTCTCCGCCAGCGATGCCGTCGAGCGCGAGCATTGGGATGAGTACATGGAAGTCTACGAAGACATGATCCGCAACACCGCGACGGAAAAGTCGCCGTGGTACGTTGTGCCGGCGGACAACAAATGGTTCACCCGTGTCGTCGTGGCGGCGGCGATCGTCGAGACCTTAGCCTCTCTGGATTTGAAATATCCGGAAGTCGACAAAGACAAACTCGCTGAGCTCGCAGCGATCAAGAGGCAATTGTTAAAAGAATAGGCGGCGATGTTCGGAGTCAAGCAAGAAGAGACGATTATGCTCCCCATTAAACACTAGTCATTCGTGAGCGATTTCACGGACGTACCTAATGCCGGCGGCGAAGTCCATCACGCGCTGCAATCCTGGCCTGATCGTCTTGACTCCAGATTCGCCATCACCCTTCAGGGCGACGAAGCCGGCCAGCGTGGCGACCAGACGAATCAACTCGTTGAGGCCCAGCGGCGTCGCGGGTGGCTCCTTCTTGTGGAGAATGATCGCCGCACGCCACTGATCTGACTCAAACAGCATCGCAGCGTCGAGTTCGTGGCAGGTTCTTCTCAGCGGCATTAATCGGGCGATACGCCATGCCACAACCACGAACAACGCCAGCGTGCGCTCAAGCCGCCCCATCGATGCCATCGGTACTCGCGGGCGGTGGTGTCGCGTCGAATACGCAGTGTGACATTTCATGCAGCGTATCTATACACCCCTCACTCTCAGCGGATCCGAAGTGACCCGTTTAGCAGACTTCCACATAACAGTACGCCTGAAGATGTGACCTCACCAAGGCGTCAAAGGGAGATTGCCGCCAGCCGGACTGGCCGTTCACATGGGATACGGACGGGTTCCAACGCTTCGCCTCTTCTAACTCAGCTAACTCAGTGAGGCGAGTCCACCGGCTCTGCCGGTGGACTCGCCAAGGTTTGACCTTTACGACGGTCGGCGCGAATTTCCTGTCTCTGCCAAGAGAAGGACATTCACGATGAAAGATTATCAGAGCCTGAGTCACACGAGATGGGACTGCAAGTATCACGTAGTGTTCATCCCGAAGCGGCGCAAGAGATATTCGGCGCGTTGCGCCGGTAGCTCGGGGAAATATTTCATCAGCTGGCGTCCCACAAGGAATCAAGGATTGTCGGAGGACACCTGATGGGGGTCACGTTCACATGTGTTTGAGCATTCCGGCGAAGTATGCGGTATCGAATGTGATCGGCTACATCAAGGGGACGAGCGCAATTCAGATTGGCCGGAAGTACGGAGGTCGGCAACGGAATTTTACCGGCGAGCACTTTTGGGCTCGAGGGTACTTCGTTCCCACAGCGGGGTCTGGACGAGCACATGATGCGAGCGTACATCCGCAATCAGGAGGAAGAGGATGAGCGGTACGACCAGATGAAGCTGGTCATGGAGTAAGCCGCCATCGGCGGCTCACGGTTCTATGGGCGCCTTTGAGGCGCTCACAATTTCAAGCCACCGGCTTTGCCGGTGGTATGTGACTGCAGAAGAGGCAGTGTGTGACAGTATGGTGACGATGTGCAATGATGCCCTGTCAGCTCGTGTTCTTCAACGTCGAAGGGCTACATGACGCGCAGTGCCTCAGCTCATCTGTATCACTGTCCGCCAGAGGCACAGTGAGTCAACCCGGCTAACGGTTGTCGAGGTCCGCGCGAGGCAGGTCGAACGGGGCTGCCTCTGGCTGATGGTTCGCTCTTGTCCCGAAAACGCTATTCGAGGAACAGATGTGGATCTACCGTGTCGATGAGCCGCGTCTCGGAGTCATTCGCATTCGCGAATGGCGACACCGCGCGCGCCTTACAATCGGCCTTCTTGTTCTGCTGCTTGGCGGCTCCGCCACCGGGCTGGTCTTGCTCGATCAGTCCGATACCTCTTTCTTTAACAAGGTGTTCAAGGCGATTTGGGACGGGGTCAATCTCGTCACGACACTCGGTGACTTTACCGACTTCAATCAGCCGCAAAAGATGTTCATGCTGCTGGCCATGTTCACCACGCTGCTGATCGGCGGATTCGCGGTTTCGAGGCTTACGGGCATGCTTTCGGGCGACGATGTAATGGCTTATCGAGAGAACAGGATCATGGAACGCAAGCTCGAAGATCTCGCCAATCATGTTGTAGTGGTCGGATTTCATTCGCTCGGTGAACTCGTCGCAAACCGCCTGAGCAAAGCGGGGCAGACGGTGCTCGTTCTCGTCGGTGATCAGGCGCAGGCGGACCGCGCGGCGGATCGCGGCCATATGGTCGTGCTCGGTTCGCCGGGCGTGTTCGACGACGTGCTCAGGCATGCGCGGCTGACCAGCGCCAAGGCGCTGGTCGTGACGACGCCCGACAGCAATAACAATCTGGCCATCACCTTGCTGGCGCATACGCTGAATGGCTCGCTCGCGATTGTCGTGCCCGGCGAAAACCCGTTGAGAAAGGAACTGTTCGAGAGCGCGGGAGCATCCGACGTGGTCATTGCAGATGACATCATTGCAGATGCGCTGGTCGGCAAGCTCACAACCCACGTAGAGGCAACACCATGAAACCCGCGGTTTCGACACAGTCTCATCCGAATCGCATGCCCTTCCTGCAGGGACTACTGCCCTTCAATCCAGCGCAACTGCCACACGACGTCGTCTCCGGGATCACGCTGGCGGCCCTTGGCATCCCCGAGGTGATGGGGTACACGAAGATTTCCGGCACGCCCACCGTCACTGGTCTCTATACGATCCTGCTGCCGCTGATCGCGTTTGCGGTCCTGGGTGCCTCGCGTCAACTGGTGGTTGCAGCAGACTCCGCGACGGCTGCCATCCTCGCTGGCACGCTGACAGCCGTCGCCGCGTTGGGTAGCAAGGAGTATGTGGGTCTCACGAGCACCGTGGCGCTGACAGTCGCCGTGATGCTCGTGATTGCACGGATCTTTCGCCTCGGTTTTCTCGCCGACTTTCTTTCCCGCAGCGCCCTGATCGGCTTCCTGACGGGCGTGGGCGTGCAGGTCGCCGCAGGCGAACTCGCGGGGCTTATCGGTCTCGCGAAACAGGGGCATGGGCCAATCATGCAACTGGCCTCGGTGCTGCAGCGCGTCGCCGAGGCGAGCATGCCGACGACCGCGCTTTCGATTGCCGTGCTCGTGGTGATCGTTGGCTGCAAGCGACTGACGCCGCGTGCGCCGGGAGCGCTGATTGCGGTGATCGCCTCCATCGTGGCGAGCGGTGTGTTCAATTTCGCCGCGCATGGCATTGCGGTAACAGGCGAAGTACCCGGAGGGCTGCCGTCGCTATACCTCCCGCCGTTGCATGTGAACGAGATCAACCAGGTGCTGGTAACGGCAGCCTCGTGCTTCATCGTCATCATCGCGCAGAGCGCGGCGACGGCGCGCGCGTACGCCACCCGCCACAACGAGAAAGGCGACGACAATGCCGACATCATCGGCCTCGCGGCTGCGAACGCAGCGGCCGCATTTACGGGCACCTTCGTCGTGAACGGCAGTCCGACCAAGACTGAGATTGTCGACGATGCAGGCGGCCGCACCCAGGTTGCCCATCTGACCACGGCCGTCATCGTGCTGCTGGTGCTGCTGTTCCTCACGAGGCCGCTCAGTCTTCTGCCTGCACCCGTCCTGTCGGCCGTCGTATTCATGATCGGCGTGAAGCTGGTCGATGTAAAGGGCATGAAGGAGCTCTTTCGCATGCAGAAGGACGAATTCGTCGTCGCATTGCTCGCGGCGGGCGTGGTCGTGTTTGTCGACGTGATGCACGGCATTCTCGCTGCCGTCGTGCTGTCTCTGATTGCGCATGCGCGTCACAGCTACCGGCTGCGCACGCGCGTGTTGACGCGCAGCCCCGCCGGCCGTTGGGTCGCGCAGCGTGTCGCGCCGGATGTGCTCGCGGCGCCCGGCATCGTCGTCTACCGGTTCGAAGCGGACCTGTTCTATGCGAACACTGGCCGCTTTACGGACGAAATACTCAAACTCGTCAACGAGGCTAGTTCGCCATTGCGCTGGGTGGTGATCGACGCAACGGAGATCAACAATATCGACTACACGGCGGCCAAGACGCTGCTCCAGTTGGGCGCGGAGCTCGACCGGCGCGGCGTGGGCATAGCCGCGATCGCGATTCCGACGGGTGTGCTGCGTGAGATCGAACGGTACAAGGCACTGCATACGCGCGGCGTCCATCACGAGATCTTTGCAACAATAGATATCGCAATTGACGCACTGCAAGATATTTCGCCGCCTGCATCCGCACCTTCGCCGGACGCAAGACCGGAATGACGCACACGCAATGATGCAAAGTCGCTTTGACAGAGAACTCAAAATAGGAGTGACACGTGTCTGAATCCGCTGCTGCAAAGCACAACGAATCTGGTACGCGACCCTCTGACCCGAAGACGCTGGTGGCGCAAGGAGACCCGTCCATGCTGTTTGCGGGGCGTGGCTCGTTGGCTGCGCGCATCGAGCAGGGCAAGGCGGCGCGCGCAAAGGCACCGCGCGCGAAGCTGGCGAACTGCAAGATCGAGGATCGGGATCCCATCGCGCTGCTCGAGGCGTCCAACGCCGGCCGGGTGACGGAGCTGATACCTATCCGCTACGGACGCATGGTCGAGAGTCCATTCGCGTTCTATCGCGGTGCCGCGCCGCTGATGGCATATGACCTGTCGAAACTGCCGCATTCGGATGTGATCGTGCAACTGGGCGGCGACGCGCATCTGGCGAATTTCGGACTGTTCGCGAGCCCGGAGCGGCGCGTTCTGTTCGGACCCAACGACTTCGACGAAACGCTGCCCGGCCCCTTCGACTGGGATGTGCGCAGGCTGGCTGCATCGTTCGTGATTGCCGCGCGCGAACGTGGATTTGCGACGCGTGACCAGCGCGGCGTGGTGCGCCGGCTGTGCGAGACGTTCCGCCAACGGGTCGCGGACTTCACCCGGATGGACACGCTCGACGTCTGGTACTCCCAGTTCAAGGCGGCGGGCATGCTGGCCATTGCCGATTCATTGGAGGAAAGAAGAAGAGAGCTGGCCGTCATCGAAAAGGCGAGACAGCAGTCGTCACGTTCCCTGATGAGTCATAAAACCGAACTGGTCAACGGCAAGCTGCGCATCAAGGACCTGCCGCCGCTCGTTTATCACGTCCCGTTGGAGAGCCCGCACGATCGCAAACAATACGACGCGCAGGTCCGGCGCTTCTTCGCCGACTACCGTTTGACGCTCCCCGATGACAGGCGCGCACTGTTCGATCGTTATGAGCTGGTGGATGTGGCGATTCGCGTGGTGGGCATCGGGTCGGTGGGGACACGCTGCTACGAGGCGCTTTTCATGGCCGACGGACAGTGTCCACTGTTCCTGCAACTCAAGGAGGCCCGGGCTTCCGTACTGGAGGGTTATCTGCCGCCCAGCCGTTTTACCAATCATGGCCAGCGGGTGGTGAACGGGCAGCGTCTGCTGCAATCGGCCAGCGACATATTTCTGGGTTGGTCCAAGATGCGCCATACAGGCAACGATTTCTATGTTCGACAGTTGCGCGACATGAAGGGCGCATTCGACTTCACCACTTTCGACGTCGAAGATCTCGGCGAATACGCGGTTTCCTGCGCCCACGCGCTGGCCCATTCGATGGCGAAAGCGGGCGATCCCGCATTGCTTACCGGATATGTTGGAAAGTCGGGTGCGTTCGACGAAGCCATCGAGCGATTCGCGCTCGCTTATGCGGAACAGAATGAGGCTGACTGGACAGTTTTGAAAGCGGCAGTCAAGGCGGGACGCATCCAGGTCATTCGTCAATGAGTTTGGAGCGCCCCATCGGTTGTGCGCACCCCCGCATTTGCAGATTCACTATGGCATCTACGGGAAAAATGAAGCACCGCTGGCGTCGTCCGCCACTGCGCACTAAACCGACCCGTATCGAAGGTGAAAAGGCGGCAATGCTCGCGGGTCCTTGCCGATTGTTATTGCAATTGCGGTCCATGCTGACCGTGGCTCTATCGTTCGACGTTTCCTCGATCCCCCGTTTCGGGGATGGTCGTAGACCGCGTTCGTCCCGATGATTGACATATCGGGACGACACTGCAGCCGAACGCAACGGTGAGCCTGTGTCCACTCGTCACGACGGTCTCGTCCATTGCGGCCTATGGCCAGCCTGTGTTGAGCAGCAGGACGTACGTCACGGTCAATCGGTGGATTGCATTCGTCGGGATTGGATACCGGTTCAAATTGTCGGAGGAAATACGGTTATGAATATCGAAGCCTCAAAACGTCACCTAAGAACAGCGAGGGAGCAAGGTGCGTTGCGATTCCTGCGCGACGTGAGCCTGAGGTTTCAGCTCCGGGGGATGACTACCGACAGGAACGCCTTCGCGGACACGCTTACTCCCGTCGAGGAGGCAGATGTCGCGGTCATTCCAGGGAAGCGTGGCTATCCGGACAGGCAGCAGATCTCGGGTCAAAAGCTGGCTTTCCCCCAGGTGGTCACCATGTGCGAAGATGACGCTCGCGAAATCATATCCGCCTTGCTTGGCTGCTGGCCGGAACCGTCGCTTGCAGTTGCGAAACGCGTAGGCGTGGCAAAAATTGAGCTCGATTCCTATCTTGCCGGGCAGGGGACTTTGCCCGGCGCGGCATTGTCGCGTCTGATGGCAGTCTTCGGGCTTACGCCCGTACACCGTGAGCGTTCGACTGACGCGAAGCGCCGCGTGACGACCGTCGAGCACTATGTGCTCCTTGCGGGCAATGCTCCGGAGCGGGTTTCGACGGTCTACGACTTTCTGGTTGGAGAAGATCCAATCAGATCCAGCGTCGAGCTCGTACCGGCTGGACGCGCACCTGGCCACCGTTGGCGATACCTGCTCATCATGCGACAGCCGGACATTCCAAGTCTGATTTGTTTCCCGCGGATTGGGCACAGTGCCCGGATGTTGGACGAAGGGCAACTGCCGCAGTTTCGCGGACAACTCGCAGTAGGTCTAGCCTTCTATGATGCCGTCGAGGCACTGCGCGCCGATGTCGAACAACGGCCCACTCGCGTTCTGGAAGCGATGCGCGGGTTGTATGGGACGTGGGAAGCCGATATTGGACAGATAGGCGCCCGGCTGCAACGTATCGGTTAAGAAGCTGTGAAGGACGTACCAGGAATGCAAAGGACGCGGCCGTTTCCCACTAGCCGCCGCTCGCCATCTCCGCCAAGTGACTATTCGAGCGGCGGCTCCGCACTCGGAAGCGGCCATTGGCGCAATGTCGGTTCGAATGACGGCCCGGGGTCGCAGAACGAAACCGCTCGCGCGGTAAAGGGCTCCGGCCCGCGATAGCGGTAATGGAGGGGAAACCGACTCTGTTTTCATGTTGAAGGGCGAGGCAATCCGCCTCGTCAGTCAACGGGAGCAGAGTCATGACCCACACCAGACAGGGCATCAGCCCGCTGCGCCAGCGCATGATCGACGACATGCGCATGCGCCAGCTTTCCCCCAGGACGCAAGCCAACTATCTGCGCATCGTGCGCGAGTTTTCCCGGTTTCCCGGTCGCTCGCCCGATACCGCCACCGTCGAGGACCTTCGGGACTACCAGCTGCATCTGGTGGATCACGGCACGTCGCCTGTTTCGCTGAACGCCGCGATCAGCGGGCTGAAGTTCTTCTTCGAAGTCACGCTCGGCCAGCCCCAGCTGATGGCCAGGATGCAGCCCGTTCGTGTGCCGCGCAAGTTGCCCGTCATACTGAGCCCGGACGAGGTGCGGCGGCTCATCGCGGCAGCCGGGAACCTGAAGCATCAGACCGCGCTGTCAGTCGCCTATGGCGCCGGATTGCGCGTGAGTGAGGTGGTGGCGCTGAAGGTCAGCGACATCGACAGCCAGCGGATGACGCTGCGCATCGAGAACAAACCTTAAGAGAACCAGAGCTTTGCGGCCATCGTGCGACGGCAACGTCTGCAACGGGCGCTGCTCGCCGTGCTACATGCGAGCGACCATGAATTCGGCCAGGGGGCCCAGTTTGATCTTGGCATCTGTACCCCCGCCGATCGGGACGTGCTCGCACGCGGTTTGGCGTTGTTATGAGGTTTGACGTGTCGCCGCCCCTGGCTAACACGCTAACACCATTGGGCGAATGGCCGCTTCGGCCGGGAACTTGCCGACCAGGGCGGAAAGGTCGTTCACTGCCGTTATGTCACGGTCAAAGCTGCCGTTCGCCCGAACTGCCCGTATGTTGTCAGCTGAACGGCATATACCGGCCGTTCAATTGTTGATGGGCCAACGGCCGAAGGGGACATTGATGCGTTAGCAAGTGCGGCCATTCGCAATGTCTGCTTTCGACGCGCCTACGCAAGACACTGCTTTCGAACCTTCGAGCGGCACTGCGCCGTGCTCCGGTATCACGTCGCGTCGTTATGCGGGTCTGCTGGATCTACTCAACTCCTCAGACCGAAATGGCTTGAGGAAATCGCGCAGATCAGATGCTTTACGCGTTCTCTCGCCGACTGGTCGCGCCGTCGCCGCGTGTGTCGCAGCGACAAACGCCGCTCACAGTGGCAACCTAGAACGTATGCACAATCCCGATTGCGATCGCTAGCTGATTTGCACCTGTCGCCACGGGTGTCGTCGACCCCGTCGCACTCAATGCAGCCCTTGCACTGTTTATCACGTAAGTCACATCGGTATACAGTGCTGTCCTTTTGGAGAGCCAGTAATCAGCATTGACCCCGGAACTCAGCGCGTGCGCCGATACCATGCGATACGAGTGATAGTAGGACGCCGCCGAAAGTTGAAGTTGCTGCGTCACCTTATACCGTAGCCCGCCAAATGCCATGTACTGTGGTGGTGAGGCCTGCAGCGTAGCCACGATTGTGTTGAGCACCAGTTCGTAACCGCCATAGAGGGTTGCGTCGCCGATCTGCCAGGATCCTCCCGCCATGTACCGGCGCTCGCTATCGCTCGCCGATGCGGCACTCTGGCCCTGCCGCTGTTCAAAGGCAAACGTCAGGTTGATGGGTCCCTGACGATAGCGGGTTCCGACGTCATACTGCTTGCCAATTCGGAACGCCCCCGGAACCTGTCCGCCGTCGGGCACCGTGGAGTCATAGCCGAAGCTGTAAAGAAAATTTGCCTCGAACGGTCCCACATGACCAAGGTACGCAATGGCATTATCGGCCCGCCCGACGAACTGGGAATCCTGTGCCGAAAGCCCGTAACTCGAATAGTTCAGCGGATCGAGCGGAAGGAAATAGCGGTACATCGGCGTCATCTGACGTCCAGCCATCACCGTGCCAAAGCGATCCGACTCGAGACCGACAAACGCCTGTCGACCGAACAGCCGGCCACCTTGCTGTAGCGCTCCGCTATTCGTGGCAAATCCTGATTCAAGCGTGAAGATCGAACGCATGCCGTCGCCGAGATCTTCCTTTCCGGTAATGCCCCAGCGCGAATTGATACGGTTACCGGTGTTGAGCCTGAATAAGTCGCCCGACCCTTGCTTCGCCGCATGACTCACATATTCAATTCCGGAATCGACGATCCCGTAGAGGGTAACTGAGGACTGTGCATGCGCACCGACGCTCACGCCTCCTCCGATTCCGCAGGCGAGAAGAATCTTCAATGATCGGGTCGCGCTGTTTGACTTCACCGTTAGTCTCTTTTTCATATTTCTCGTTATTTAACTCAGTAGTGCGAATTTACAAAAATTGATCGGACCGGAATGAGAAGACCCGATGGTTGATCACTTCTGCTTTAGTGCACCCTCATTCACGTGCAATGTGCCTGCTGACAAAGAACATCGCAACGACGCCCACCAGTGGTCCGACGGCAAGTGTAAGCAGCGAGAGCATGAACGAATGGGTATTACCATACACATGGCCCACCGCAAGAGGAGATACGGCACTTCCCATCTGCCAGATAGCATTGGTCCATCCGGCGCTGGCACCGGCGAGGCGCTTGCCTGCCGCATCGCTGACCTGTGCCATCAGAACGGGAAGGTAGCCAAACGAGAACGCGCCCAGTATCGGAGCCACCAGATAAAACTGTGCTGTTGTCGAGCAGTTACCAAAAACCAGCAGTGTGACCATGAAAGCAAGGAGACAGAGGATCGACATCAGCCTGCGTGAGACTCCGGGCAGGTCGGAAATCCATCCAAGTGTCGGTTTGGCGATCACCGCCCCAATTCCAAACGACGCAATGATGGAGCCCGCCACGACCGGTGGAATGCCATACTGTCTGGTCATCAACGCATTGCCCCACGCGCCGAAACCCACGGTCGCCCAAAGACCCCCGCATCCGGCGATGGCAAGGATGATCAGATTGCGGTTCCGCAGCAGGCCTAGCATCTCCTTCGCGCTGTTTCGCGCAGGCGACAGATCGTTTGCCGGGCGGTTCTTCAACAGCAACAGCGCGACAATGCCCCAAGCAAACGTAACGACGCCGAGCATCCGGAAAGCATTGGACCACCCGTGTTGCGCGGAAAACGACGGCACCACGGCATTGGCGATGACCACTGCCAGTGATGTGGCAGTCGTGTAAATACCCATGGCGCGACCACGGTCCCGCGTAAACCAGGCGGGAATGATTTTCATGCCGGCGGAATAATCGGCGCCGGCGGCAAAACCCATGGCAAGCTGGATCACGATCCCAGTCATCAGCGTATGGGTAAAGCCGAAACAGAAGGTGAAGACGCCTAGCGGCAGCAGGGCCAGCGTCAGCATCGCCCGCCCGCCAAGCAGGTCGGTCAGAATGCCGCCGACCACGTTGGCAAGGACGTAGCCCGCGTAGAAGGCTGTTACGAACGCGCCGAGCAAGGCGACGTCCAGCCCAAGCGAAGCGCCCACGGGCGCGGCAACCGTGCTCCACGCCACCCGGTCGATGTAGCTGAGCAGGAACGCCGCCCATACGATGAACAGTGCAACCCACCGGTAACTGCTCGCCTCTGTGCCTGCGGAGGTGCCCGCAGCCCAGACTCCGCTGGATACGTCGCCAGACGACGTCAGATTTTTCTCCATGACTCCTCCGATGCAAGGCGTGCACGCGGCCGCCGTGTTGTTCTGATTCTTGATCCAGCCTGTCGAGGCAAGCTGGCATACGTCCCACTGTTACAGATCGAGCACGAGCATCCGCGATCTCGCGCGTGAACAGCACGGCAGGAACTGATCGTTGCGAGCCTGCTCGATGGGTGAGAGGTACAGATCGCGATGATCGGGCTCCCCATCCAGTACCCGCGTAACACACGTCCCGCAAATGCCCTGCTCACACGACACCGGCACGTCCACGCCGGCTTCGGCGAGCGCCTGAACAACGGTCCGACCGGCAGGAACCGACACGACACGACCCGAGCGTGCCAGCCGGACATCGAAAGAAACCTCATCGCCGGTGGCTGCCGGGGCCCCGGCAAAATACTCGTAGTGCAAGCGGTCAGCAGGCCAACCCAGCGAACGCGCTGTGTCGAGCACTGCGTTCATGAAACCCTGCGGACCGCATACATACAGATGCCGGTCGGGTTGCGGATTGACCAGCAGCGCATTGAGGTCAATGTGCTGGACTTCTTCACCATCATCGAAGTGATACTGCGCCCGGTCTGCCCACGAAGAACCCGCGATCCGTTCCGCAAAAGCCGCGCGAGCGCGTGATCTGGCGCAGTAGTGCAGACTGAACGCGGCTCCCTCGCGACCCAGATGCTCGGCCATGCACAGCAGCGGCGTCAGGCCAATGCCTCCCGCGAACAGCAGATGTTCGACATTGCCTTTCGCGAGCGCGAAATGATTGCGTGGCGCACTGATCTGAATCTCGTCACCCTCGTGCACGGCATCGTGCATGCCCGCCGAGCCGCCACGCGATGCCGCATCGCGCAAGACGGCGATCTGATACCGATGACGCTCCGACGGTGCGTTGCATAGGGAGTAGTGTCGGATCAGACCAACTGGCACGTGCACCTCGATATGTGCACCCGCCTCAAACGTGGGCAGATCGCCTCCATCCAGGCTGACGAGTTCGAAGCTGACAATGCCTTCAGCCTCGGCACGCCGACGCGCAACGCGCACGGTAAACATGGAATTATTCATGCCGACCGTCCGTTACATAACCGACAGACCACCGTCGACCATCAGCGTCGTACCGGTGATGAACGATGCTTCGTCGCTCGCGAGCCAAAGAATCGGCCAGGCGATCTCTTCGGGCGCTGCCCACCGCCCGATCAACGACGTATCCTGCCGCTGCGTTTTGAGCGCCTCGACGCTGTTGCCAGCGGCGCGCGCCCGGTTGACGTGAAAATCGGTGAGTGTGGAACCCGGACAAACCGCGTTCACGCGCACTCCATGCGCCGCTTCCTCAAATGCGAGTGTGCGTGTCATCGCCAGCATGCCGGCCTTGGTCGCGTCGTAGAGGCCCATGCCCTTTCGACCCGTTACGGCGTAGCAGGACGACACATTGACTATGCTGGCCGAACCCGACTTGCGCAGTAAAGGAAGCGCCGCCTTGCAGTAGTTCGATGTGCCTATCAGATTGACCGACACCATGGCCTGCCACTCGGCCGGCGTCGCCTCCGCGAGCGGGCTGTAGTTGCGCATAGCGGCATTGTTGACCAGCACGTCGAGCCGGCCGAACGAATCCGCAACAAGCTGCGCCGCGCGGACCGCATCGTCTGCGCTGGACACATCGGCCACGAACGTCTTGATCCGGGCGAATGGATCCAGCCCGATCAGTTCGTCAGCAACACGCGCCAGCGCCTCCTGGTTCGCATCGACCAGCACGACGGCCGCACCCTCGCCACAAAACACGCGAGCCGTCGTGGCTCCAATTCCGCCACCGCCACCGGTGATCAACGCGACCTTGCCTTGAAGTCTTGTACCTTGCTGCATTTCATGCCGGCGTTGCGCCGGCCTCCTTGTTGCGGAATACGCAAACGGTGACCGAGGAAGCCGGGCACGCGCCCGGCTCGGGAAATCAGATCGAGTAGATCGGCTGCCCCTTGCCGTCAGCAAGGTGGATCACAGCCCATTCCTGCGGCTTCTGATCTCGTGGCAACAAGGCGCCTGCTGCGCGCACGCGCTGCTGATCGGCGTCGATCGCGGGCGGATCGGAATCGGGGAGCAGCACCGTCGCCGCCTCGTAAAGCATGCGACGCGCCATCACGATCGCACGGTCGGTCGGCAGCAGCTTTTCCTTGCTGTGGTCCTGGATCGGCCCCATGCTTTCCTGCAGCGAGGCATCCTGCATGGCAAAGCCGAATACGCCCGAATAAGCCCGCTTTTCCTTCTGCGCCTGGCGGTCGATGAGGTAATCGTTGTCCTTGTTGGCCTTCGGACGGAACGTGCCCGGTTCGTATTCGCAGTGGATCCCTTTGCCCGCCTCGAGGTCGCTCAACTCCTGCTCGCTCAACGGACGGTCGGGACGGAAGTTGATGCTCCAGGCCCAGCAGGTGTGGTCGTCGATCGGGACCCACACGTGGCCCGCCAGCGAATGGTCGCCGAACGGCGGGATCAGCGTGTACCACGGGAACAGCCACTGCGTCACACGCCAGTAGTACGAATCCGGTTCGCCATTGCGGCGGCCGAACAGGGTCAGGCCAAATTGCGTCTTCTCGATTTCGAAGATCACATTGCCATCTGCCTTGATGTAGTCGAGAGCTTTGGTGCCCTGATGCATCGGGTCTTCATCGACCTCGTAGCGATGTACATACGACACGTGGCTCGTATCGATCCCACCTTCCATCGCCTGCAGATAGTTCGATTCCTGGAGTCGCTTGGAAACGAACACATGACTTGCGGGGAGGTTGCACCACTCGAGATCAGGGGGCGCCGGCTGACGGTCCTTCGGCCCCATGTAGGCCCAGACGATTCCCGCGCGCTCGATGCACGGATAGGCCGTGATGCCCATGTGCTTGCACGCCTGGGGCGCGGACGGCACCTCGACACAGTTCCCGTTGCGATCGAATTTCAGGCCGTGGTACGCGCAACGGATGCCGTTTTCCTCGTTACGACCGAAATACAGCGATACGCCGCGATGCGAGCAGAACTCGTCGATCAACGCCGGGTTGCCTTCGGAGTCACGAAACGCCAGCAGTTTCTCGCCGAGGATCTGCACTCGCACCGGCGGGCAGTCCCGCTCGGCAATCTCGCTCGTCAAAAGCACCGGCACCCAGTAGCGGCGCATCAGATTGCCCATCGCGGTTCCCGGGCCTGTGCGCACCAGGGTTTCTGACATGTTCCTGTCCATCTTTTCCTCCCGAATCAGGTTTGCGTTTTGTCCGCTGTGTGAGAATATTGTTTCATTGTACGGACAGATTGACTGGAGTCAAGCACTCGGCACCCAGGAGTTTCACTACAATGCGCAATCAGCCCGAGGCAGAGAGAACAGGAAATTTCCGATGGAAGAAAAAAAATCGCATGAAAGTGTGCGCGCGGTAGAAAGAGCGCTGGAAATTCTTCTTGCGTTCCGGCCCGGAGACGAAGAACTGTCGGTGGCGGAACTGCTTACCCGTGTGGATCTGAGCCGACCGACGTTGTACCGGTTGCTCAACACACTCGAGCAACAGGGGTTTCTCTTCTCGTCCGGGGAGCCACAGCGTTTTCGACTCGGCAGTGCCGTCGCACACCTGGCGCATGTCTGGATGACGAGCCACCGCGTCGCGGAGCTTGCGCAGCCCATGTTGCGCAGGCTGTGGGAAGCGACGGGAGAAACGGTGGCCCTTTTCGTGCCTGACGACGTGAACCGGTTGTGTGTCGCAGAAATGGAAAGTCCGCAGCCGCTGAGTTTCCGGCGCGGCGTCGGCTACCGCGAAAAGCTCGTGCTCGGCGCGAGTGGCCGGTCGATCCTGTCCCAGATGCGGCTTCCCGCTGAAGAACTAGGCCGCTACATCTCCGATTCGAAACAGGATGTTGAGCGCATGCTCGCCGATCTGGAAACAATCCGCACACAGGGCTTTGCAACGAGCCGCCATGAATTGATTGACGGTGCCGTCGCGGTCGCCGCACCGTTCTTCAACGGAGCAGATCAGGTAGCGGGTTCGATCTGCATATTCGGCCCGAGCGTGCGCGTCACTGATGAGCGGATCGCGCAGTTTGCCGAGCTGCTCAAACATGAAGCAGCGAACCTGTCGCGAGCCCTGGGGCAGCAGGCAAGGCAGGTTCGCGTAAAGGCAGGTTCCCGTTAATAAGGACACGCTGTGCGATGTCGCGCGAGCGCTTCGATCGACGTGTCGGTGGCTGCAAAGGGATGCGATGGCTGCTGCCGCCAAAACGTTCGCCCGACGAGACCTCCAACGAAAGTTCAGTGTCGAGAGTAAGCATCCCGACTTCTCCGAAGCCGACGTTGCAAGTCGACGAATAACACTCGGGCGCGAACGTCCAGAATGGCCGACGACCCGCCCGATGACATGGCTCAAGAATGGTCGCTGTCAGAGGTCAAGCCGACGTCCAGATATCTGCGCAACGGCGCGAATGAACGGCCCTGGTTGGCCCGACTTCTGCCCCACGGTCGCAACACTCAAGTTGTTCGGAATCGAGCGTCTGTACAGCGAAGGGTTTTACGAGATCTCGCAGCGCATGCGCAACCGTCCGGACTACCTGCCCGATCGCTACAGCGCGCGCAACAAATCGCATCCTGTGGTGGGTATGCGGCCACCGTCGAACATGACGCCCAGCAACCCATTCTGTCGCCGACGACATCGAAATCTGGCACAGATGTAACCAGTACAGGTGGCAATGTTCACCGGATATGCCAGCAACTTTGCTGCTGAGTCATCGCGACGAGGGGGATGTGAAATCCGCCTCCGTTGCTGCGAGAAGTCGAGTCCATGCGGTGAAGCGGCATTTTCAGAACCCGGTATGGAATTTTTCTGCCGTCGTCTGCGCTGCTCGGGAAGCATCTCCACTTAACGCAAAAACCCGCAAACCCAAGCCAGGCTTGGTGGGCCGGGTGGGAGTCGAACCCACGATGTCCTTTCGGAGGCGGATTATGAGGCCACACCAATATTCCATAAAATCAAAGCATTACGCGATTTTCCGCTCCGCAAACATGCTCGATTAGCGCCCTGGAAGGCCCTGCAAATCAAGAATTGGGCGGTCGATTTGCGGAGCGGTTCCGAGAGGGCGCGCCGCGAGCTGATGCACAGCCGCAAAGCTGCGCTGTGCCCCTCGCGCATCTGCAACGACCAGCCACGCTCGCGCGTTCGGAAGGCTGTGCCAAATGGTCTGGTAAATGTAGCAAAGTCATCATGGGCACGTGAGGCTTGAATGCTTAAAGCCCGCGATGAAATTTTTCTTCTCCCGAGAGATATCAAAATCGTAATCGCAGGGTCAGTGTGAGGTCACGTTTGCCGGACGAAAATGGGTGCATCGGTTCTGTTCAGCGCCGTGTTCGAAAGGACCGCGCGTGAATGATGCAGCCAATCGATGCTGATTGCGCCGGTTCTGGCGCATGTTCGCGCGAAAGCTCCGTCCAGCGGACCCTCGCGCTCCGACTGCGCTCGTCGCGCTCGGCCATAACTCCGCCTGACGGTCCGGAGAATGAATCGTATGGCCATTGCGTGGCAGTAGACAACGTGCGCGTGGCAGTTTTCGACGCATCCTTTCGATTGTCGTCGCGTCTGTCTGTAGGCAGACTGGATTCGTCCGGGTAATGCGAGTCGAGGAGAATGACATGAGGGTTGCGCAGAGGTTCTTACACTGGACCATCGAAAAATGGCCATCTCGCACCTATGACTGTCCGTGTCCCTCAATTTCACCGTGTCGTCCAGCAGCGCAAGCGCTGTCAAGTTAAACGGGACGTCGTCACGCTCTACGCGCTTTTGCGCCGCCCTCATGCGAACAAGCACTTATCCGGGAGCACCCATGCTCTATCAACTGCACGAATTCCAGCGGGCTCTGCTCAGTCCGCTGACCGCCTGGGCCCAGGCCGCGTCGAAATCCCTTGCAAATCCGGCCGGCCCTCTTGCCTATGTCCCAGGCGCCACCCGTCTTTCCGCAAGTTACGAATTGCTCTACCGGCTGGGCAACAATGCACGGAAAGCCGTGAGGGAGCGGGCTGAACCGCTGGCGGCGTAGTCAAACCGCTGGCGGGCCATCGGCGCGGTCGTGCTCGAAATCAAACAGCGGACTCAACGATGCGTCATGACAACACTTGCGCAGGGCGATCTGCCCAAGGATCTCTCTATCCTTAAGGCTATTTACAAAAATAACGGCGGCACGATTGGCGTCTACTCGGAGCCGGTGAAAGCGGGCACGGTGCATGTGAACGACAGCCTTGAATTAATCTGATCGGTGACGAAACGGCCACCGCGTCCGGCACTACCATATAGAGGAGTACGAATATGCAAGCCACCGTCCGCAACGCCTCATCAGCTGCCGAGCTCGACGACGAAGCGATGGAATTCGCGAACGCTGTATTCGATCTCGCGCGTTCCGGCGACTTTGAAGCGCTCAATGTGCTGCTGGGCAACGGCCTGACGCCGAATCTGCGCAATCATCGCGGCGACAGTCTGCTGATGCTCGCCGCGTATCACGGGCATCTGGAAACGGTGCGCGTGCTGCTGCAGCATCGCGCCGACCCGGATCTGCGCAACGCCAATGGGCAGACCCCGGTCGCGGGCGCCGCGTTTAAGGGCGATCTGCCGATGATCAAGCTGCTGCTCGCATACGGTGCCGATATCGAAGGCGCATCGCCCGACGGGCGTACCGCGCTAATGATCGCGGCGATGTTCGACCGCACCGCGATCGTCCAATATCTCGTCGGCCGCGGCGCCAATCTCGACGCGACTGATACATCGGGCGTCGGCGCGGCCGATGCGGCACAGCGGATGGGCGCCTCTAACGCGCTGGCGCTATTGCAGGAATTGAAGTCAACGTAGCTCGGCCCGCTGATCCTGAGCGCTTCGGCCAGCGAGCCGCACCGACGCAGCTGAATCTTACGGATGGCCGGACACGCCCATGCGCGAACGGTACCCCGATCATTTCTGTGTGAGTTTGATAATGCTTGCCGTTGAACCGAAAGATCTGGCAGTAGCGGAAACCCAAAGACAGGACACGCGTTGGCAAATCATCGCTCGCGCCCTGCTACATTGCCCGCGCAGTGAAGCCGTCAGCGTGCCGGCGACCTGTCGCGAACGGCGCCCGGCAACCGGATCGCAAGACGCATCCGTGCGCCTGCTCGAATGTCTTTCCGATCGAACCGTACTGATCGAATGGAGCAGTCCGACCGGCTGCCGCTATGGCGAACAAACATGGACGCGCGCCAACGCGACCGCCGCGGGCACATGCGCACTCAGTGGCAAGCCCGTGGCCCGCGGTGACGCAATCTTTCGACCGCGCCGCCCTCTGAACAGTGGTGGTAACGCACTCGCAATGATTCTTGCTACAGAAATCGATGAAGCGAAGAAAACGATGTCTGCGGATGGATATATCTGACCCGTAGAAAGACCTCATTTGCGCGCTACACTTCCGGATCTCCAGAGCGGCCGTAGAAATTGTGTAGTTCGGCCTACGGGCGGATGGTCCCACTGGAGTGCCGGCACACGTGCCATTCACGCTCCAAATGCCGCACCCGCGCGACCGCGGTTAATAGTAGGTCAGGCCGGCGGACCCGACCGGTCACCCGTGCATGGGAGCGCTTGCTGCGTTTGCAGGTGCGCTTGATGCCTTTTCGTCTAATATGGCCGGGCTATTCGCGCTTCGCCGCGAACGACGCAGCCAGAAAAACTTTACTAACGAATTCAACAGATGGATGACTATTTCCCCTTCGATGCAGGCGACGTGGTGTCTTTCTGTACTGCATCGAGCGTGAATCGCTCGTGCTTGATCGTACGAAGACCGTCAACCAGGTGCGCGGATTTCTGCTTGAATTCGGTATCGGCCTGCCGGTCGGTAATGCGGTAAAACCGTCATCACGCGTCTGCCGGCGACGCTCGCCGTGCATTTGCTCCCGCCGCGTCTGGTCGCGATCCTCGAGCGCCTGCATGCCCATTTCAAGTACCTCGATGAACAGACCAGGTGGCCTGCGAATATTTCGAAATTCGCTGCTGCGATGGCGCCGGTGCACGGAACTGTTCCCCAGCCACGTTGCCTAATTTTCGCAATCCTCGCTGAAATACCCCGTCTGGCACGGAACAAGCGGCGCTGCGGTTTATATAACCCGGTGTCGGAAGAAACATGAGTGGATTAAATGCGAAAACTCACCCCAGCCGGCCAGCAATTGATCGAAGAAGTAGCCCAGCGACATGGGTTCAGCACGGATGCCGTGATGAGCATGCTGGAGTCTGTGATCCACGGTAACGGCAGCATGGCCCAGTTCAATCACCCCGAATTTGGTGGCTCCGGCCAGTGGATGCAGGGGGGAATGACCATGGTCTCCGACATGTTTAACAACTACCTGAAAGGCCGGGTCGATGGGCTCTGTTTCGAGCTTTCCCGCCTGATGGCAAACCAGCCCGACCTTATTCGCAGCGGCAACTTCCAGTCGCAGAGCCAAGGTACCCAGCAGCAGGGCAACTACGGTGGTGGCCAGCAACAACAGCAGGGCGCTGGTTACGGTGGCAGCACCCAGCAGCAGACTGCAGCCGGACCGGTCGAACCGGTGAGTCTGTTCGTTCCGCCCGCGCCCGGCACCTCTGGCGACTGGTGGCCCGCTGATCTGGGGCGGCCCAACAGCACCGGCGCGCAGAACGACGTCCGCTATGCCTACTTCGCACAGCCCCGGCGCCTGGCGATCGAAGTGAACGGCAAGGTGACGACTTACGATACGCTCGATCACCAGATCAGCGGCTTCTCACAGCAGCAGTCCCGCGGCGCGTCCCTCACATTCGCGAGCCAGCACGGCCTGGTTGCTGTCGCCAGCCTGCCGGTTGCCTCGGTCGGTGGGGTTCCGCAGCCGGCGTCGCCGCCGGTGCAGGAGGAGCCCGTCAGCACTCAGTCTGTCGCCCGCGAGGCAGACGTGTTCGCCACCATAGAGAAGCTCGCCCAACTGCACGCGAAGGGGATTCTCAGCGATGAGGAGTTCGCCGCCAAGAAGACGGAGCTGCTGAGCCGTTTGTGAGCGTCCCGTCATCGCGCAGCGCAGCCGGGGCACGATTTCTACCTGGCTGAAACGCCCACACCTCTCCCCCGTCGCCCTCTCCACCTGGTGGGCCCTAAGGCGATATCGCGGCCAAAGGGGGCCGTTTGCTACTGAAGCACGCAGTGCGAGGGGAGCGGCCGCTCAAGCCAAACAACGGCCATACGCGACAGTTCTCGTCTCAACGGCTGCTCAGGGTCCGATCAGCGCCATTCGAACCGCAGTGCGCGGACGCTTGACGTGCGTAAATTTCCGGATCCTGAGACGCCCCCTCATGAGCAGGCTGGTTCAATAAACGGCCGGACGCATCCAGAAAAGCGCGGCGAACCGGTTTCTGTCGACTGGTTCGCCGCGCTTTTTGTGTCCCCACTACTATTGATAAAGCGGTTATCAAGAGTACGGTGCCACGCTCGAACGGTGAGCTTTTGCAGGTATTGCCGGTGAGCCCTTTCAGGAGAACCCGCCCGATGTCTTCCCCGCTGTCCCCGATCGCCGGCGCGCAGGGCGCGCTGCAGCTGCTCCCCGAGACCGATCCGGTCGCGGAGATGATCCGGCGCATCGTCCGCCTCGAAGCCACGCCCGACGGCAGGAGCGTGCTGCTGGTCGACACCGACTCGCGCAGGCCCGGCCTCCACCGCGAGGTCCGTTACGAAATCACGCCGGCGGAGCTGATCGCCGCGATCCGCACGCAGGGCGCCGATGTCTCCTGACACCCCCTCCGGCCGGTCGCAGCACAGGAGGCGCGGGCGCGTCGCGAACCCTGACGGTGGCAGAATTCCATCAGCACGCCGCGGTGCCGGCGGAAGCGGAGTGGTTCGCCAATCTCGACAACCCGCGCACCCGCCGTGCGCACCGGATCGACCTGCGGGACTGCGTGGATTTCGCCGGGATCCGGCAGCCGGACGAGTTCCGCATCGTCACGCGCGCCCACTTGCTGGCGTGGCGCAAGGTGCTCGAGGCCCGCGCGCTGTCGAGCGCGACGATCCAGCGCAAGCTTGCCGCATTGTCGTTACTGTTTGAGTACACAAGCCAGGATCGCCAGATCGCATGAGGCACCAAGCGGCCAGGAACTGACAATCGCCGGTAGAAACGGGATGTGGATAGCGTCAACTGTCTTGTCCGGTCGTCGACAACTATGTTGTCCGGTCGACGGGGGTAATTGTCGTGATCATGGGTTCATAGTTGTCGTCGC